>CAYZGX010000036.1:294-1500 GCA_964478235.1 uncultured Gammaproteobacteria bacterium | reverse complement strand
AGAGATACTGACTACACCGGCGTTGGTGATGGTGGCATCACCACTCGTAGTAGCGAAAGCTGGAGCACCGGCTGTGACTCCAAGGAAGAGCTGTCCGTTCGTGCCGGCGCTTGTGACCTGGACAGCACCCGTACCGTTACCATACAGGATGCCATTTGAGGTCAGAGTAGTAGCTCCTGTACCACCGTTAGCGACTGGAAGGGTACCGGTTACTTCCGTAGACAAGTCGATATCTGTACCAAGAGTACTAGCGACTGAGATAGTCCCAGATCCATTCGTGATGGTGATGCCTGAGCCTTGGGTAAGAGCAGCGAGAGTGTAGCCAGAACCGTTTCCGATAGCGAGTTGCCCGTTGGATGGAGTAGCGGTGAGACCAGTGCCGCCATAAGCGATACCAATAGCTGTTCCATTCCAAGTAGCTGAGGTAAAGGTCTGACCTCCATCGACAGTAGCGAGGGTACCCGTTGTGTCAGGGAGGGTAAGTGTTCTGTCAGCTGAAAGATTACCAGCGTCTAAAGTACCAAAGAAAGTACCCCCAACTGACTCAAGGAGTGAAAGTTCTGATGAAGCATTGTTTAAGACAATGTCGAAAGCACCAGTCTGATCCCAGTTAGCGGTCAAGTCTCCAAGAGCAATAGTAGGAGTACCCCCTTCTGTTGAACTTGATCCAGAGATACCGTTACCAGCTGTGATAGTAGCGACGTAGTTACCTGTGGTGTCTGTGGTGAGAGCCACTGCGTTTGAAGAGATACTGACTACACCGGCGTTGGTGATGGTGGCATCACCACTCATAGTAGCGAAAGCTGGAGCACCGGCTGTGACTCCAAGGAAGAGCTGTCCGTTGGTACCTGCTGATGTCACTTGGACTGCGCTTGTACCGTTTCCAAGTACTACTCCGTTAGCAGTGAGTGTGGTAGCTCCTGTGCCACCGTTAGCCACTGGAAGAGTACCAGTGACTTCAGTAGTGAGGTCTACTGATGTTCCAAGAGTTGAAGCAATCGTGATAGTACCAGAACCATTCGTGACAGTGATGCCTGAGCCTTGGGTTAGAGTAGTGAGGCTGTATCCACTGCCGTTTCCAATGAGGAGGGTACCGTTGGCGGCAGATGATCCGTCTACACCGGTTCCTCCTCTACTTGCAGAAAGCTGGTTTTCACCTTGAATAGAAGATGGACCATTAAAGTAGGCAACTTGTCCTGTAGAACC
>CAYZGX010000036.1:0-284 GCA_964478235.1 uncultured Gammaproteobacteria bacterium | reverse complement strand
TTCTCCCACTAATGATGAGGTGCCATTAAAGTAGGCTACCTGGTTGTTTGCTCCACTAGCGGTAGCAGCTCCAGCTCCAGCGATAGAAGAGCATCCCCATTCATTGGCTGCATCGTTCCATGAAAGCACATCATCCTGGGCACATCCCTGAAGAAGAGTCAGTTCATTTGATCCAGTTCCCTGGAACTCAAGACCTGAGAATGAAGTAGCACTACCAGTACCGTCAGCTGAAGCAAGAAGGTTGACTGAGAGCGTTGGTGTACCCCCTTCTGTTGAGCTTGATC
>CAYZGX010000035.1:251-1749 GCA_964478235.1 uncultured Gammaproteobacteria bacterium | reverse complement strand
AGCACGAGTGGACCAGCTACGTCAAAGCCCATGTGGTGCTGGACAACCTGATGGCCGCTGGCCAGGCCCTGCCCTTCATCACCGTGCTGCCCAATGGCCGCGCCCTGCCCGACGACCGCGTGCCGCCCAACCCCTTCACGCCCGAGGCGGTGAAAGGCTTCGAAAACTTCGAGCAAGACCTGCTGCAGCACCTGATCCCCGCCATCCAGGCCCGCTACAGCACGGCCACCGGCCGCGAGCAGCGTGCCATCGCCGGCCTCTCCATGGGCGGCGGCCAGACCTTCAACTTCGGCCTCACCCACCTCGACACCTTTGCCTGGATCGGCGCCTTCTCGTCCGCGCCCAACACCCGCCCGCCCGAGCAGCTGGTGCCCGACCCGGCCGCCGCCAAGGCCCAGCTCAAGCTGCTCTACATCTCCTGCGGCAACAAGGACGGGCTGATCAACTTCTCCCAGGGCGTACACCGCTACCTGGTCAAGCACCAGGTGCCCCACCTCTGGAACGTCGACGACCACGGCCACGACGGCGAGACCTGGGGCAGCAACCTCTACCGCTTCGCGCAGCTGCTGTTCCGCTGACACGGCGCCGCGCTACCCTGCGGGCCTCGTGACTGGACGGAGGCTCGCATGGGCGCCAAGACCTGGATGATCGTGCAGGCGGACAAGGCGGACAAGGCGGACGAGGCGGCCGGAACCGTCCGCTCTGTTCTGGACGCCGGCGAGGAGCCCGATCCGGCCGCGACCGCCGCCTTCGTCACGCAGTGCTTCCCCAAGGCCGACTACCGACCAAGCGGCAGCGGCCCGCTCTACGACACCAGCCCTCGGCACGGCCGCGTGGTGGCCGGCTGCTGGCCGGGCCTGCGGCTGGTCGCGCACCAGTCCTTCGCCATCGACCACCCGTCCCGCACCGCGCCGGCCTTGATCGCCCCGCGCGGCACCACCATCCTGCACGTGATGCACAGCGTGGTGGACTGGTTTGCCTACGCCGTCTGGCGGGACGGCAAACTGCAGCGCGCGCTGAGCCTGAACCCCGACCGGGGCGTGATCGAGGACATCGGCGCGCGCCTGCCCTTTGAGCAGCGCTTCTGGGACGGCCCGCGCACCGAGGACGAGAGCTACCCGCTGTCCTTTCACCCCCTTGACCTCGGCGACGCCGCGCTGGTGGCCCTCTTTGGCTACCAGTTGGAGGGCGAGCTGATCCCCGACCTGCTCGACCCGGCGGGCGTGACGCTGCTGCACTTCCAGCGCCACCGGCCCTGGTGGCGGGTTTGGTGACAGGCCGGCGGACGGGCTCGGGTGACGGCCGGCCTCAGCGAAAGCGCCGCGAGAAGCCGATGGCCAGCGCGCGGTCGGGTGTCTGGCGGTTGGTGCCGAGGTTGACCGAGAGGTCGAGCTGGGTGTCGAGGTCGATCGCGTAGGTGAGGCCGGCGTCGAAGCCGACGACATTGCCGCCCTGGCGCTTGCTGCGCAGCGCCTGGCCCGCCAACTCGACAAAGCCT
>CAYZGX010000035.1:0-241 GCA_964478235.1 uncultured Gammaproteobacteria bacterium | reverse complement strand
GGGCCGGCTGTAGGTGGCGGCCAGGATGCCGCTCCAGTAGCGCTGGCCGGTGGTGTCGCTGATCGCGTAGGCCATGCCGGGCATCACGCCAAAGGAGGCGTCGCCCGGCAGCTCCCACTCGGCCACCAGGCGCAGCGAGGGCACCTTGCCCGGGGCACGGAAGGCCGCCGCGCCGGAGTCGAGGTCCAGGTGGGCCAGCAGCGCAAGGGCCGGCTTGCCGGTGTTTTCGTCGCCATCGCGC
>CAYZGX010000034.1:0-2066 GCA_964478235.1 uncultured Gammaproteobacteria bacterium | reverse complement strand
ACATCGGTTTGTTGGTCGCCAGATCTACAAAGCGCTGGTTATTGTGCCGTACACCGTTTTTTTTGTTGTTATCTCTAAACTATTCAAAAACAAAAATGCCGAAACACCAAGCGCTGGATCAGTCTGTTTTATTATCACATCGCTCATCTACTGTAAGCAGAAAAAACTAACCTACGCTTCCACTCGCTCGGTCTTTAATGCTGAAGAGCGCTACCATCAAACATTAAAAACTATCGCCTCAATTCGCCATCACGCTCCGGGTGCCCGTATCGTACTTTTGGAAGCAGGGCTTCAGGACAATCCTTTTGATATTGCTAAAGAAGTTGATGATTTTTGCTATATCGGGGGCGATACTTTGGTTCGCCTCGCCTGTGACAGTCGTTTCAAAAGTTTGGGTGAAGTAATGATGCTTGTTCGTTCCTCAAAAAAAATTCCTAGCGCCGAGCGTTATTTTAAAATTAGCGGTCGTTATTTCCTCAATGATGATTTTATTCTTGCCGACTGGCTAAAAGGGGAGATAGTCTATCACTTTATCCGTCCTGATTTTATTTCCACTCGCTTGTATAGTTTTTCGGCCAGTATGAAGTCAATTGTTTGGTCAGCCTTTGGCCGTGGTTTTCCGTATTTATTTTTAGATTACCCAGTGGAATATATTTTAGCTGCCTTTACTCCAAAAAAATATATTACAACCATTGCCACTGTCGGAATCTCGGGGGCTGATGCCACTTCAGGTACAGCCGTAAAAGAATAATTATGATACTGATAGATCGTCTCGCTAGTCTGACAAAGAAAAAATTTATTCGCGACGTGAGTTATGTCTATGCGAGCTCAATGATAAATGGTGCTTCGCTATTTTTGATTAATGTTCTTTTGGGGCGCAATTTATCCAAAGAGTGGTTCGCTACTTTTTCATTGTCACTTCTGGTGCTCAGCACCGTGGCCGAAGTCTCTGACCTTGGTCTTAATGCCGGCTTGGCTCGTTTTGCTCCGTATTATATTGCTCATCAACAATTTGATAAACTCAAACAGCTTGTTAAAACCATTTGGCAATGGCGAGTATCTTTGACGGTTATTTTAACCATTGGTGGCTTGCTGTTATCTCAACCGATCGCCACTCATTTATTTGGTCAGCCGAGCCTCGCTCCGTACCTGCTATTTTCATTTCTTGGGGTCGGTGGTGTGGTATTGCTTGGTTTCATCAACACGTTTCTCCAAGCTAGCCAACGCTTCTTCTATAATGCCGGTCTCCAAACCCTCAAAGGTCTGCTTCGGTTGATTGCTGTTGTTGCTCTCATTCTTTTGGGCACAAGCGATCTATATTGGTATTTGAGTATTTACATCCTAGTGCCGTGGATTTTATTTGCGGTAAGTTTCCGAGTATTACCAAAAGGATTTACCAAAGTATCGGTTGATGAAGAAACCAAGCAGAAAATGCACGACCAACTCAAGCGCTTTAGCGCTTGGCTCAGTCTGTGGTCACTCTTTTCAATTTTGGCCAGCCGGATTGATCAGGTGGTCATCAGCCACTATCTTGGTTTGGAACAGGTCGCTATTTATGCCGCTGCCTATCAGCTTATCCAGCTCTATCCGCTTGTCACTCAATCTATTGCCGCCGTCTTGTCGCCAAAAATAAGTGGCCTTCATTCCAAAACAGCCCTTATTCATTTCCTCAAGCGCTCGCTCAAATGGATTAGTATTCCAGTCATTGTTTTGTCCGTCCTGGTCTACCCATCTCAATACATTATCACCTTGTTCTTTGGTAATAGCTTTAGTGGGGCACTACCGGTGTATTTGGTTTTGGCCTATAGTCTAGTTTTTAATATCTTCGCTATTCCGTTCTCTCTGATTATTACCGCCTACAACCGCACCGAGCTTATGGCGATAAGTGGGGTTATTCAGGTGGCAGTAAATATTGTTGGAACCATCATCCTGGTGCCTCGTTTTGGGGTGCTCGGCGCTGGCTATACCTTTGGTCTTGGCATCGTGTCTGCTGTCCTGTACAATATAGCCTGTTCAGTTTATCTGCTTAAGAATAAAGAAATTGTCGTCAACTAAGCCAAAATATG
>CAYZGX010000033.1:0-2133 GCA_964478235.1 uncultured Gammaproteobacteria bacterium | reverse complement strand
CATTACTTGGAGCAATCCCCTTGTCGTCGCCCATAATCATCGTCGCAGTGCGGATATGGTCGGCCACAATGCGCATGGATTTAGTGACCGCAGAACCGCCAGCATAAATCGCACCGGAGATATCTTGAATTTTTTGAATGAGCGGCCAAAAAGTATCAATGTGAAACACATCAGCAAAACCGTTCAGCACCATGAGCGTGCGCTCGAGCCCCATACCGGTATCAACATTTTGTTGAGCAAGCGGAGCATAAGCGCCATTTTTATCTTTGTTGTACTGCATGAAGACATCGTTCCAGATTTCGAGCCAATTGTCTTCGTCAGTGCCTGGGTTACTGCCCGCTGGCGGGAATTCACTGGTTTTTCCTTTCCAGAAAAACATTTCCGTATCCGGGCCACATGGGCCGGTGAGTCCCGCTGGTCCCCACCAATTGTTTTTGCGAGGTAAATACGCAATCCGCTCTTCTGGCATACCGAGCGCTTTCCAATAACCAGCGGCTTCTTCATCGCGCGGAATACCATTTTCTTTTTCACCAGCAAACACCGAGACAGCGAGTTTACGAACATCCAAACCGAGATACTCTTTGGAGGTCAAAAATTCAAAGCTCCATTCAATCGCTTCTTTCTTAAAATAATCTCCGAGCGACCAGTTGCCCATCATTTCAAAAAAAGTATCATGTCGTTCATCGCCCACTTCATCAATATCTTGCGTGCGGATACATTTCTGAATATTAGCCAAGCGAGATCCGGCTGGATGCTTCTCACCCATCAGATACGGCACAAGCGGATGCATGCCGGCTGTCGTAAAAAGAACAGTCGGATCATTGTCCGGCACCAAAGAAGCCGACGGAATAATCGCGTGGGCTTTTGATTTGAAAAAGTCTAAATATTTTTTACGAAGTTCGTGAGAAGTGATCATACCGATTACAAGGTAGGTAAAACAATTACATTATACGCTTCAGTCGCTTTGGCTTCGCTCACCCCAAATTTTCCGAGTTGCTTAATAACTTTCGGGAGCTTGGCGTAGTTACCGGCGAAATTAGAAATCTGCGGATCAAGACCGGCGTGGGCATACAATTTCCGCCAGATTCCTACTCGATTGATAAACTTAGTTGTTGAATAACTGGTGCACTTCCATACTTCACCATCAATCTTGAAACGCCAGTAGAGCCAGAGTTGAAAAAAGTGAAGCGTGTCCTGACCTTCTTCGTTCATCCCCTTCCAATTGAAATGAACGAGCTCAACCAAGAATTCTTTTACTTCTTGGAGAACTTCGCGAAATGGCACTCGGTCGCCAGAAGTATATGAGGCAATATATTCGCTAATACGCATAGGATTAGACAACTCCCCCACCCAAACATTCCTTATCCTTATAGATAACAGCGAATTGGCCAGGGGTAACGGCTCGCTGTGGGGCGGTAAACACCAGAACTATACGACCATCTTTTTCTGTAACTTGAGCCTTTTGAAGCTCTTGGCGATGGCGCAGGCGCACTTCAGATTGTAGCGGAAGTTTTGGCGCCTGTCCACTGACCCAGCTCACCTCACTCAAAGGCACTTCTTTCTTATAGAGTAGAGCGTCATCTTCGTAGCCAACCACCAATTCATTCGTCACTGTTCGTTTATCTACCACAAAAAGCGGTCGGCTTTCGCCTTTTTTGGCATGACCGTCAACTCCCAAATGACGTTGACCAATTGTATAAAACGGCAAACCATCATGCGCACCCATCACTTCACCCGAAGACAACACCACCTGGCCGGTTTTACGTTTAATTTTTGTTTCTAAAAAAGATTTCATCGGCACCTCACCCACAAAACAAATCCCCATACTTTCTTCTTTGTCGGCCGTTGGCAGGTTGAATTTTTTGGCGAGCGCCCGCACTTGTGGCTTGGTGTAGCCACCGAGCGGAAACAAAGTATGTCTCAATTGCTCCTGGGTGAGCTGGTGAAGAAAATACGTTTGATCTTTATTATCATCTTTGGCGCGCATCAAATGAAATCCTCGCGCGTCTTTTTTTACCGAAGCATAATGACCAGTGGCAATCGCGTCAAAACCAAGCGCCTTGGCGCGATCGAGCCAAGAACCAAACTTCACAAATTTATTACAAAGCACATCTGGATTTGGCGTGCGCCCCG
>CAYZGX010000032.1:0-2447 GCA_964478235.1 uncultured Gammaproteobacteria bacterium | reverse complement strand
GACGATCAAAAAGACAAAGAGCAGGCACTGGCTACGCTGCACGAGGTGTTGGTGACGCTTTCTAAAGTGATGGCACCATTTACGCCGTTTATTGCCGAAAAAGTATTTCAGACGGTGACTGGTTCAAAGACCAGTGTACATCTTGAAATGTGGCCTGAGGTGTCTAAAAAATTGGTTAATGAAGAAGTGTTGGCGGAAATGATTTCGGCTCGCTCTATGGTGGAGCTGGGCTTGGCGCTTCGCGCTGAAGCTGGGCTCAAAGTGCGCCAAGTATTGAGTGAGTTTACTATTGGTATGACCAAAATTGAGCGCTCTAACACCAATAGCGATTTTTCAGAGGGCACACTCCAGATGATTGCCGATGAATTAAATGTTAAACAGGTGACCGTTGGCGACAAGGCTCCAGAAGGTGCTGCGTGGAAACGCAAAGAGAGCGGTCCAGCAGTGGTGGCGCTCAACACCGAACTAACTGACGAATTAAAGCGCGAAGGTTTGGTGCGCGAAGTCATCCGTACGATTAATAATTTACGCAAAGAGCAAAAATTGACGATCGAAGATCGGGTAGTGGTGGTTTACGACACTGCCAATGCTGAGCTCGCCGAGTTGTTCAAGACGGCTGGTGAAGAAATTAAGAAAAATGTCTTGGCTAAAGAGCTTCGAGCAGAAAAAAATACCGGCACCGAGCTTGAAGTAGACGGACGCCAAGTGACAATAACCTTACAAAAATAATAGGTAATAAAAAACCAGCCTCTAGGGCTGGTTTTTAGTTTAGTGGGTTGGTTCGGCAGGCTTTTCTGGGTAATAGAATTCGTGTTGGGCAATTTTCTGACAGCCCCAACGCTCTTTCCAGCCGTAGTCGCCAGCAAAAGCGTCAAACAGGGCACAGCCTTGCCCTAGAGCATCTTCCACTTTGCGCAGGTGAACAAATTCGCGCAGGTTTTTGTCGGCATTTGGGCTAAAGCCACGATTGACTGAGCAGTAGGTGTGGCCGTTGTAGACCAAACCCATCGTGATGGCGTGGATTTCGCCAGCCACCCGGAAAGTGAGGAGGCGGGGCTTGATGGTAGCGTGAGGTTTGGTGAGTAAATCGGTAAAGATTTCATTGCGATTAGGACGATCTTGAAAAGCGACCTCACCACCATAGGCTTGAACATTCCATTCCAAGAAGAGGGGGATGTTGGCCATTTCATTTTCGGTGACAGTGATACCTGGCTCAGCTACTTTTTTGATACGCTTCACTAATTTTTTCTTGGTCTCACCACTAAAAATACTTTCAATGTATTCATCGGTGGTTTTGAAGGTGAGGGGGAGAACATATTTGTAGCCTTGCACCGACAGAGCAGTGGTGAACGGGTCGTTGCCACGAATATATTCGAGCACGACTGGTTTGCCAAGCGTTTTGCTGTAGTCGTAGAAAGCTGGAATTGAGTTTTCGTAGCCAGGGGCAATGAAAACTCGATTGTCTTCCATGTAATTGCTACCAAAGCATTCTAAACAACCACGGGTTTCATTGTATTGAAGCGGGAGCAGACCAGCAAGCTTGTCGCCGTCGTAGCCAGCGATAAAAAATAACTCTTTTTGATGATAGCGATGAAAAGCAAAACGAAAATCCCAGTCGTCGTAGATAGTTTCGGCCGGGGTGAGGGCTTTCCAAGCTTTTTCAGCTTCGAGAGTGTCTTTGATGAGCGTAAACGTGAGTTGGCTCATAGAGAGTGGTTAGATAAGAGGGTTGCTAGTTTGATAGCGTTTCACAGCCACCGCAATAATTTCTTCGAGCACCGTGCCATAATCCAAGCCGATGAGTTTGGCTGTTTTTACAAATGATGAATGAGCGCTCAGTGTTGGATTTGGATCGGCTTCAAGGACATACGGGTTGTCATCTTTATCCACGCGAATTTCTACGCGACCGTAATCGCGACAGCGCATAATTTTGTAGGTATCAAGCGAGATCTCAGTGAGGAGAGCTTGAAGTTTTTCGCTAATATTTTTAACTGGATTTTGGATAACAATTTTTTCGTAGGCTTTGTTACTCTTTTGGCGACCATCGCGAGCAAAAATGTGCCAGTAGTTGCGAGGCATTTTATCAAAACGAGCGCGGGATAGCGGAAGAACGCGCAAATCGTCGGAGCTATTGCCAAGAATGTAGGCAACGTATTCGTCACCCTCAATATATTCCTCAACGAGCGCCGGACGGCGAAGCTCGGTCAGGACATATTTGAGTTGTTTCTCTAATTGTTTTTTGTTAGTGACCACTGAGGCATTGGTGATGCCGATAGAGTTGTCGGTGTCGCCCGGTTTGACGATAAGTGGGTAGCGGAGCTCAGGATTAATGGTGTCGGCTAGGGTATAGGCATAGTCCCATTTAGCAGTTGGGATAGTATGATAGCTCAGTAATTTTTTCATGCGAATTTTATCGCGACCAAGAGCGAGATTGGTGGAGTTTGTGC
>CAYZGX010000031.1:0-2888 GCA_964478235.1 uncultured Gammaproteobacteria bacterium | reverse complement strand
GGGTCGGTAGCTCAGCTGGTAGAGCAGATCCCTTTTAAGGATAAGGTCCCGGGTTCGAGCCCCGGCCGACCCACAATAATAAACCCGCCATATGTATGGCGGGTTTATTATTGTTGATTGACTGAGGGGCTCGAACGGGAAAGGGAGAAAACGGGAGTTTTCTCATGTTGAGGAAAGGTATTGGAAAACCCGAAGGTTTTCCAAAGAGGAGCGGCAGCGACGAGTTCGAGTCCCTCGGCGGGGACAACGACGTTCGAGTTCCCTGGCCTCTATTTCAACAACTTCTTCGTCTCCACTTTATACAATTCCACATTCGGCTGATCAAAGGTATTCACATTAAGCAGTCTTCCCAGGTACATCATTTCCATCATTTTGAACTGGAGAAAACTCCCCAATTCACGAAGATTCACGCCCGAAAGCTCAATAACTACATACGGATTACCTCGTTTTTTGTAAGCAATTTGCGTGCCTTGTTGAATAGCTTGCATAATACCACCAAGCTCCACTCCGGCCACCCCTTCTACTAAACCGGAAAATATCTGCTTTTTTGGAACGCGGGCCGCCTTGCTCGTTCCTGTCACAAAAGTCGTAAACTTATCTCGCGGACCGCCCAGATATAACTGCGCCATAGAATGAAGATCAGTGGAACCAATAGACACTGTTGGAGTAATCCCCACTTCTACTTTTTTTCCGTTCAAATCTTTTTCTTTACCAATACTTTCCCCCATCAGCTGACGATACCACTTACCAAGCGACTCCATCTCAGGATGAAAGAAAAAAGAATCATGAATGGCATACCCCTGTTTGAGCGACAAGAAATTGAGCCCAGCCGATACCAAAGCCGGATTATGAGCGCTACTCGCTAGACAATCTTCGCGCATCGCTTGCGCTCCACTGAGTAACTCATCGATATTAAACCCGTTCACCTGGAGCGGAAAGAGGCCAACAGCTGAAAACACTGAAAAACGCCCACCGACTTTGGCCGGAATTGCCAAACGATGCATCCCCTGCTCCCCCGCTTTGTGCCACAGCTTTGATCCTTCATCGGTAATCACCACCACTCGCAACAAGGCGGTCTTGTTAAAACGTTTGGTCAATGTTTCGAGCAATACCTCAGCATTGGCAATCGTTTCGGTCGTACCACCGGATTTGGAAATGATGGTGATCAAAATCTCGTCTGCTGAAGTGCTTTTTTTGATAATCGCTTGCAGGCGAAGTATGAACTCGGCGCTCACCGTGTCGGCAAACAGCATCTCTGGTCCACGGCCGTCTTCGAGCGCGTCGTAAATAGCTTTCGTGCCGAGATTTGATCCGCCAATCCCGACTACGATGTTGTATCGTAGTTTTTTGCTGACTACTTTTTTCGCTAGCGCTTTAATTTCACGCACCATCACCTTGTCGGTTGGTAAAACCAACGACGCTTCATCAGCTTCGTACGACTCGCTCGCCACAACTGACTGTAAGTGTGTCCTATAGGTATTGAGCTGTCGCAATGTTTTGGTCAAACTACTTTTGGAAATACGGCTTGTGCCCTCAAAAAGATAACGCATAGAAAGATAGTTACGCTAAAGTACCATTAGTATAGCAGAAAGCTACGGCTCCGCAACCTTGACACTTCCCCTTTTCGCTGTATTTGCCCCTGTGGTATACTGGTGATACTTACTCAATAACTCTATGCGGTATGGATAACAAACGTTTTATCCTCCTAGCGAGCCTCGTCTCTCTCGTGGCTCTCACCGGCGCTGGATGCGCTGACACAATGCTTAAAAAATCCCCTGGCCGAAGTAGCGACAGCTCTTCTTCTGACAGTCGCGACTCCAAAGATGAATACAAAGGGGCGGTTGATCTTGAGCTGCCAGAAGAAAGTAGTCAAAAAGCCAACGCTGGCGTACAGCGCATGGTAGAGAAGATTTTTGATGATGTTAAAATTACCTCTTTCTTGAACCACTTCCCTGGTGAAGGCGCTCTTAGTGTGGAATACACTACTAAACGCACCATCACTCAAGCTGACTTCAACGACTTCCTTAAAATCTTGAAATCTGAAAAATATACCGTTGAACAAAGTGGTATTAATGACGGCGAAATTAGTATCGCCGCTAAAAGCAAAGATGCTTACCTCATTATCGCTATGAAAATTAACGAGCAGAAGGTCAGCGTTGTCCTTATGCCAACCGAGGTTTTGGAAGGTAGTGAAGAATAATCAGACAATTAAAAATCCCTCGACTGAGTCGGGGGATTTTTTTATTCACTATGTTACGCTCGAAACAGTTCATTCATAATCTTCGCCACTGTTTTTGGTTCGGTGTTCGGAAGTTCGTGATGGAGCGCTTCGCCAAGCTTGGCCCGTTTGGCCGGGTCGGCCACTAGCTCTTTGAACATATTAGCGAGGACGATGCCGAGCCCGTCGCCTTTTTGCAAAAGATACAAGGCTTCTTTGTCGGCAAACTCCCGGGCATTATCTTCTTGGTGAGTTCCGTACATTGGCATAATAATCGCTGCTTTTTTGAGCATGGCGAGCTCCGACAAGGTAGCAAATCCTGCTCGCGCCAAAACTACGTCAGCGACAGCGTAGGCATCTTTCATTTGATCAGTTAAAAAGGGAAAGACATGATAATTGCTAAATACTTTGGCGGCTTTTTCAGCCGATTCTTTTGGCCGTTCTTTGCCCACCAGATGAATCACATGCCAATTGGTTGGCAGATGTGGCAAGGCTTCGGCTACAACCATATTAATACTGGTTGACCCAGTGCCTCCTCCGAGCGCCAAAATAACTGGAGCACCTTCGGGAATCCCAAACTTTTTTCGTGACTCACGCACATCAACAACCGATAAATCACGCACTGGATTACCAATCCATTCAGTTTTTTTCTCGGGCAAACTACCCACCG
>CAYZGX010000030.1:0-2931 GCA_964478235.1 uncultured Gammaproteobacteria bacterium | reverse complement strand
TTGATATGCCCGACACGAGTAAGCCCGACGGACTGCGTGATCGGGCTATCCTCGAAACCCTCTTCTCTACTGGTATGCGGGTCTCAGAATTAACGTCGCTTAATATTAGACAGCTCGATACTCCCCGATTATTAAAAGGTTCGCTTGAGGATACTGAGCTGAGTATCAGCGGTAAAGGTGGAAAAGTTCGCGTTATTTATTTCTCAGAACGCGCCCTTAAGTGGTTGGTAAGGTACCTCAAAACACGCCAGGACATGTACGCTCCCCTCTTTATCAACTACCACAAGAACGATAACGATGATGAACACCGCCTCACTCCCCGTTCAGTGGAACGCTTAGTCAGAAAATATTGCACCATGGCCGGGCTACCGGTGGACGCCACTCCCCACACGCTTCGCCACAGCTTCGCTACCGACTTGCTCGGCCAAGGGGCCGACATGCGCTCGGTGCAAGAACTCTTGGGACACAAAAACATTATGACCACACAAATCTACACCCACGTTACCAATCCTAAACTCCACGAGATGCATAGAAAATATCATCGTGGTAATAAAGAATAACCCTATGCCCACCTCTATCACCCCACAAGATTTATATGCCTTTCTACAGACCACCAAAGGTAACTACACCATTCTTGACGTTCGCGAACCAAAAGAATATGAGACTATGCATATTTCTGGATCAACCCTTATCCCGACTGGTGATATTCAAAAACGCTTAGAGGAAATTAAAAGTTTTCCACAACCACTTTACGTCCATTGCGCTAGCGGCAGCCGAAGCGCTTTGGTCTCTAACTTTTTGAAAAAAAATGGTGTTGAAGCAATAAACGTCACTGGCGGAATTCTGGGGTGGATTGGCGCGAATCTGCCAATCAAAGTTGGCGCTGAATGATTGACAACCAGCCACTTTTTTGCTATAACCGGTGAGCCGACTACCTCGGTTCACTTTTTTTCATTGGAGGCCACCGTGGCCAAAAAACCAGAAAAGCCGCTGAGCACCCGCCAGCTGTTCGAACATATCAGCCCCGCAGACAACGCGATGCTCCGAAGCGATGGTGTTTCCGCTTACACCAAGCGGAAGGCTCGCAAAGAGCTACTGGCCCGCGGATTCACCACCAAGCAGCTGAGTGATTATGTTCGTGGAGAAATCTCGACCATTCCCAAGCCGAAAAATCCCCCGGCGAAGAAGAAGTAATTTTTTACGACGAGGTAGACGCGCCCCCCCCGGTCGCTCTACTCTCGCTAGGCGCGCAATTCAATTGTGACTCTAGCGAGAGCGATCAGCTACAAAACACCCCACGAGGGTGTTTTTGCTTTTATCACTGACTAGTTGCTTCGTGACTATAGACAGAAACATTGCTCCAACGAGCTGGCTTGGGAGGCTTTGGTAGATGCTTCGCTCCTGACGTCGTTTAATTTTCATCAGAACGACATTAGACTTGGGTAATAAAAAATCCACGATATATCTTCGTGGATTTTATAACTGCTCTTGTAGGGCTAACCATTCGGCTTCTAGGTCCTCAATTTCTTTGGTAATACTCCCAAGCGCCCGATACTGCCCCGGACTAAAGGACGTCGGGTCTTTTTCTAGCTTTACCAACAACTTCTTCCGCTCCCCTTCTTTGTCAGCTAGTGCCTTTTCGACACTCCCCATTTTTTTCTTCAACGTTTTTGTTTCTAAATAATCGAGCTTGGCCGGTGTAGGATGAGCCGCCTCTGCTACTCTGACGGCTTCTTCTGAGGCTATCCCGCTCGCTTCCAGAGCTTTTTCCATAGTATAGACGTATTCTTCATAGGTACCTGGATAGCGCACCGCTCGCCCACCACCCACCACCAGCAAACTCGTTGCCACCATATTCACAAACGTACGGTTATGGGAAATGAAAAATAACGTGCCAGCGTACTCCCCGAGCGCTCTCCCCAAAGCCTCCACCGTTTCAAAATCTAAATGGTTTGTTGGCTCATCAAGCAACAGGACGTTGTGTTTGTTGAGGAGAATCCCAGCCAACGATAGGCGCGCTCGCTCCCCACCACTTAGCATCTCAATTTTTTTGAGAACATCGTCATCAGTAAACAAAAAACTCCCCGCCATGGCAAGCAATTCTTCGTCCGGCGTATCGTAGGCCTGTGATTTGAGATAACCAAACACCGTTTCGGTACGAGGTAGCTGATTAGGGATGTGCTGCGCGTAGTAACCAACGCTAAGCTTATGCCCCCATTTAAAGGCTCCCTCGAGCACTTGAAGCTCGCCGGTAATTGTTTTGAGAAGGGTTGTCTTGCCCTGACCATTATCACCAAGAATTGCTACCCGTTCCCCACAATCAATATCGCAGGTAATTCGCTCAGCGACTCTTTTTTCTCCATAGCCAATAGCCATTTCTTTCATTCGGAGAGCCAAACCCTTGCGCTTTTCGCCAGACGGAATAACAAACCGCGCTGTTCGCATCGCTGACACAATTTCAATCTTCTCTAAATGTGCCAACTGCTTCATTTTACTTTGCGCCTGGCTCGCTTTAGATGCTTTGTAACGGAAGCGGTCAATAAACGCTTGCAAATGTTTTTGTTCACGATCAATTTTTTTGTTGTAGCGCTCTTTCATGAGTAGCTGCTCTTCTTTATAAGCCAGATACTCTTCAATATTTCCCGGATAAAGTTCAATTACCCCTTGGTCAACTTCTAGCGTCTCAGCGCAGGTATTTTTGAGAAATTCGCGATCGTGAGACACCACCAAACACGAGCCGTGGTAGGACTGTAAAAACCGCTCCAACAGGAGGAGCGTAGATAGATCAAGATAATTGGTTGGTTCGTCCAAAATAATCAGGTTAGGATCAGTCGCAATCATCGCCGTGAGCTTGACCCGCATCTGATAACCACCCGACAAACTCCCCATTGGCGCTTCGAGCATGGCTTTATCAATTCGGAAACGCATCGC
>CAYZGX010000029.1:0-3668 GCA_964478235.1 uncultured Gammaproteobacteria bacterium | reverse complement strand
TGAGGAATATCTCGACCAAGTGAGCGAGCGGTGAGATAACCGCTCGAAAAAGCGTCGCCAGCCCCAGTTTTTGAGACAACTTTGACTGGGTAGCTATCGAGGTGCCACAGCTCTTCGGCTGTGCCAGCCCACGCACCCCTCGGGCCATCGGTAATGACCACTTCGTCGGTGCCAAGAGCGAGAAGTTTATGGGTAAGTGTCGCTACTGTCTTTTCTTTTTCGAGTGTCGTACCAGTAATTGCCTCGGCTTCTTCTAAATTGAGAATAAGAATATCGGAGCGAGCAATCACTGCTTTAAGAGCGCTCATGCCAAAAGCCAAAAGGCGAGAGCTTGGGTTGACAGCAAGCGAGGTTGAAGGATGTTTGGCGAGGTAAAGGAGTAGTTTGTTTTGAATAAATAATTCCGGATCGTTCAGACCGCTATAGTAGATCCATTCAGTCGGCGGAACGTTGTCTGGCCATTGGTAGCGCTTGGTGTCGGCGTACGAGAGAATTGTTCGCTCGTCTTTGTGGTTGAGGATAACGGAATAGCGGGTAGTACCTTGTGGATCGGTAGCTATTAAATCAGTCGTCAGGCCTTTGGTGCGAAGTTGGTCAAGAATGGTATGGCCAACGCCGTCACCGCCAATTGTGGTGAGGAGCGCGGAAGACAGGCCAAGTTTGTGGGCACCAACAGCGACGTTACACGCATTGCCACCCAAATCCTGAAAACCGTGTTCAATCGGAATTTTTTTGCCATACGGCAAACACAATTCTGGCTCACCAGCATCGTTTTTACGATAGGAAGCAAATTGACCGTCAATCTCGATATGGATATCAAGCACCGGGTCACCGATAGTTATCAAATTATACATAATTCCACTCCTTGAAGTTGTTTATTTGGCTGGATTCCACAGGTTACTATACTCTATCGCAGCGAGGGCTGCAACGATACCTTGACCAGCAGCAATACCAATTTGTTTGTAGGGGATATCGGTGACATCGCCGGCAGCAAAAATACCAGGAATGTTAGTTCGACAGCGAGTATCAACAATAATTTCGCCTTGTTTATTCTGATTGAGGTTTGGAACAAATTGCGAATTAGGAATCATTCCAATATGAACCATCACACCATCAAGTGTGAGGTCGTGAGGAGCGCCAGAAAGGTCGGTGTAGGTGAGACCGGTAACGCGTTTCTCCCCGTGGATAGTTGTCGTTTTACTTTCGTAGATAATTTCTACATTATTTTCAAGCGCTAATTTATCAACGAGAATAGAATCTCCTTTTGGAAAACCACCTTTGTTATCTTTTGGATATTTAGTGAGGAGGTATACCTTTTTTGCAATACGAGCCATCATTAAAGCCGATTCAAGCGCGGAATTACCAGCGCCAATCGTGGCAGTAACTTTGTTTTTGTAGAGTGGCCCGTCGCAAACAGTACAATAGGTAATACCTTTATGAAGCAAAGCGTCTTCGCCAGGAATAGCGAGGTGGCGAGGGTGAATGCCGGTGCCAATAATGACGGTTTTGGTTTCGTAGGTGCGCTCTTCGCCAACAGCATTCTTGGCAGTCACGACATGATAGTTGTCTTGCGGGGTAATTTTTGTTACCATCCAGCCTTCGTCAAATTGAACGCCGTAGGATTTAGCATGGTCGGCAAATTTTTTGGCCAAATCAAAACCTTGGATATCCAAAATGCCCGGCCAGTTATTAACGGTTCCAGACAAAGCGACTTCACCGCCGATATTATCGGTGACAACTTTAAAATTGAGTCCGCGACGAGCGGCATAAATAGCGGCACTGCATCCAACAGCGGCCCCTCCAATAATAATCAGATCGTACATAGATTTCGTAATGTTTGAATAGTGTGAGTAAGGTTGTCAGCATTTTTGAGAGCGCTGCCGACGTTGAAAATGTCCACTCCTGCTCGGCGAAGCTCGCCGATAGTTTTTTCGCTGATAGCTCCGTCGGCGCTACAGAGCGGGCGAACCGGTTGCTCCGTAAATTCATTAATTTTTGGCAGTACACTTGGTTCAAATGGTGCGCCCTGAATACCAGGGTGAACAGTCATAAACTGCACCACATCCACCAGTTTAGTGTAGGGAGCGATAGCCAAAAGTGGTGTTTCTGGATTGAGAGCAATACCCACTTGCCAGCAGTTTCCGCGAGCGGCTTCAATTGCCTGTGCTACATTTTTTGACTCGACGTGAATTATTACTCGAAAAACATTGGAAATTTTTTCAAATCGGGCGATGTAGTCAAGCGGGTCATTGACCATGAGGTGGAGCTCATATTTGAGGTCGGTGGCGACGCTCGCGAGAGAATCTATTTCAGTAAACGACGTGGTTTTGACAAATACTCCGTCCATAATGTCGAGCTGAACATGTGGAGCAAGAGATTCAAAACAATGAATTTTTTTTTGAAGCTCAGCAAAGCTGTTGGTGAGAATAGCGGGGATAATAAGTGGGGTAGACATACTATTCAAGAGCGAAAATTTTTTTAAGGCGACGCACATGGCGGTCGGAGCCACTAAACGGTGTTTCTATAAACGCTTTAACGATCGCTCGCGCATGTTCATCGGACACGACACGACCGGCCAAGCAAAGAATATTAGCGTCATCATCTTTTTTAGCAAATTCCGCTGACTCAATACTGGAAGCGAGAATAGCACGAACGCCTTTGAGCTTATTGGCAGAAATACAGACGCCATGACCAGAGCCACAAATAAGAATACCTAGGTTGGTTTTACTCGCGGTGACTTTTTTGGCGACCGCTTCGGCAAAATCTGGGTAGTCATCGTTTTCATCGTAGGTATCAGCCCCTAAATCAGCTACCTCAAGCTTGAGCACCTTGGTAAGATAGGTGACCAGGGCTTTTTTGAGCTGGAAACCAGCGTGGTCGGAGGCAATATAGAGCATAGAAGCGAAACACAATAGTGCGGTCATTATAGCACGTCGCTCGGGTTTGGCAATACAGGGAACAGACATATTTGAGAGGGTGTATTGTATTTTTTAAGTGCCAGGTCTACTATACCTAGAGAGGGCCGCTGAGCCGCCGTTATTCACATAACATAATGCCTATGAAAGTCCGAGATATTATGGAAAAAAATGTTATCACGGTGACGCCGGAAACACCCTATGAAGAAGTGGTTCGTTTACTGTATGCCAATAATGTGAGCGGTGTGCCGGTCGTTTCGCCTGACGGCAAAGTGGTGGGGATGATTTCTGAAAAAGATATTATCAGAGTGATGTTCCCACATTACCAGAGTTATTATGAACACCCTGAAAGTTACACCGATTTTGAAGCCCGCGAGCATAAAGCTAGTGACATCAAAGATCATAAAGCGAGTGTCTTTATGCGCATAAATATTGTGCCGATTCACCCAGAAGATCCGATTATGAAAGTGGGGGCCACGATGCTCGCCAAGCATATGAGTCGGCTGCCCGTGGTTGACGACGCAGGAAATATTGTCGGGGTCGTCAGTCGTCGGATGATTTACCGGGCGATTATGAAAGAAAACTTTAAGATTTAAAAAACTACCCCCCCCCACCAAGCTCTGGTGGGGGTTTTTGACAAAAAGCCCGTCAAAGCCTACAATAGTCTCTAGAAGCGCTACTCCCGGCTATCACCGGGAAGCTAGGGGAAAAAATTGGTCTTTTGGCCAAAAGTAGACCCCCTCGGGCAAGCCC
>CAYZGX010000028.1:0-4216 GCA_964478235.1 uncultured Gammaproteobacteria bacterium | reverse complement strand
TCACCGATAATGTGGTAAAAAATTTAGAAAGCTTCTTCACCGAAATTAATCCAGCTGTCGAAAACGTCCAGGATTTTGTAGAGCGCGAATTAATGCAAGAAGGACATTTTGACGTGGCTAAATCTTACATTCTCTACCGCTATGAACATGCGAAAGAACGCGAAGAGAAGAAAAAAGAAGTTATTGAAAAACTAGAAAACAACGATTTAACTGTCATCAAACGATCTGGCAAAAAAGAAGTTTTTTCCATGCAGAAACTTCGTCAATCATTGAGTTACGCCCTCAAAGGTTTGGAAAATGACGTTGATGGTGAAGCTATCTTGAACCAATGCCGTTCTGAATTGCACGAAAACATCAAAACGTCAGATATGTCTCGCGCTCTCATCATGACCACCCGCGCGATGATTGAACAAGACCCTGCGTATTCCAAAGTTGCTTCTCGCTTACTTCTCTTCACCAACTACAAAGAAGCGATTGGTAAAGATGTTATTGATTTCAAAAAGCTCGATCAACAATACCGCGAAGCGTTTGTTCGAAACCTTCGACGTGGTGTTGAGATTGAAAGACTAGACCCACGCTTGCTAGCCTTTGATCTTGATGCTTTGAGCCAGGCCTTGGTGATCGAGCGCGATGATCAGTTTGTTTACCTTGGTATGCAAACACTGTTTGATCGCTATTTTATTAGCGATCACAGTACCAAGCGCGTTCTTGAAATGCCACAAACATTTTGGATGCGCGTGGCTATGGGTATGGCCATGAATGAAAAAAATAAAACTGAGTGGACACTTCGTTTTTACGAAGTTCTCAGTAACATGCTCTATACTCCATCAACTCCAACCTTGTTCCATTCTGGTACACCAAAACCACAGCTCAGCTCTTGCTATTTGAACACTGTTGGCGATTCTCTCGAAAACATTTTCAAAACATACAGCGACAACTCACAGCTTTCCAAATGGTCAGGTGGTATTGGTACCGATTGGACCAGTGTTCGTGGCACCGGCGCTTTCATTAAAGGCACAGGTGTAGAATCACAAGGTGTTGTGCCGTTCTTAAAGATTGCCAACGACGTCACTGTGGCTATTAACCGCTCTGGTCGCCGTCGCGGGGCTAGTTGTGTCTACCTCGAAAGTTGGCACTATGATGTTGAATCGTACTTAGAGCTCCGCAAAAACACTGGTGACGAACGCCGTCGTACTCATGACATGGACACTGCCAACTGGATTCCTGATCTCTTCATGAAACGTGTTCGCGAAGATGGCGATTGGACCCTTTTCTCTCCAGAAGAAGTACCTGAGCTCCACCATATTTATGGTCGTAATTTTGAAGAAAAATACCAGGGGTACGAAGCCAAGGCTCGCGAAGGAAACATCCGCCTCTTCAAAGTAATGAAGGCTCGCGATCTCTGGAAAAAAATGTTGGCTATGTTATTTGAAACTGGCCACCCTTGGATTACTTGGAAAGATCCAAGTAACGTTCGCTCTCCACAAGATCATGTTGGTGTCGTTCACAATTCCAACTTGTGTACTGAAATTACCCTCAACACTTCTGAAGATGAAACCGCTGTCTGTAACTTAGGCTCGCTCAACTTCTCTAAGTTTATTATTGACGGTAAATTTGATACTGCGCTCGTGGAAAAAACAGTGAAGACTGCTATGCGCATGCTTGATAATGTTATCGACATCAACTTCTACCCTACTGCTGACGCTTCTCGCTCCAACATGCGCCATCGTCCAGTGGGCTTAGGTATTCTCGGCTTCCAAGATTCGCTCTATTTGCAAGGTATTAGTTTTGACTCCGAAGCCTGTGTCCAATTTGCTGACTACAGTATGGAAGTGGTGTCCTACAACGCCATTCTCGCTTCGAGCGAACTCGCTCGCGAAAAAGGCGCCTATCCAAGCTTCCGCGGATCTAAATGGGATCGCGGAATCTTACCACTCGACACCTTGGGCCTCTTGGAACAAGAACGCGGTGAAAAAATTGATGTTCCACGCACCAGCACGCTTGATTGGGATGTTGTTCGAAACAACATCAAAAAATACGGTATGCGCAACTCCAACTGTTTAGCGATGGCACCAACTGCTACGATTGCTAACATTGTTGGCCGTATTCCAACGATTGAACCTATCTATAAAAATATCTACGTTAAATCCAACCAAGCTGGCGACTTCATTGTTATCAACCCATACTTGGTGGACGATCTCAAAAAACTTGGTCTTTGGGATTTTGAAATGCTTGGAAAAATTAAATACAACGATGGTAGTGTCGCTGGTATCCCAGAAATTCCAGAAGCTATCCGTTCCAAGTATAAAGAAGTCTTTGAAATCAATCCTCGCTGGCTCATTAAATCAGCAGCCTACCGCGGAAAATGGATTGATCAAAGTCAATCACTCAACATTTATTTCCGCAGTACTTCTGGTAAAGAATTGAGTGACGTCTATATGTATGCTTGGGAAATGGGTCTCAAAACCACCTACTACCTCCGCACCTTGGCTGCTTCACAGGTTGAGAAATCAACAGTGAATGCTACCGAATACGGCTCAACCCACACTCGCAAATTTGAAGGTGAAACCACCGCTCAGCCAGAAAGCACTATGGCCCAAGCTCCAGCCAAACCATCAGTCGCTTCCAGTATCGCTGCCGCCGTCGCCGCTGCCCCTGCTGCCCCGATTAAAGCTTGTAAAATCGCTGATCCTAGTTGTGAATCTTGCCAATAATCTTGTATGCCCATTACTAAAACAAATGAAAAAGTAGATATCAACCAACGCCGCATTATCAACGGAGCTGATGCTGATGTTGTTCAGCTCTACCCAATGCGCCACACGTTTGCTTGGGACGCCTACAACGCCGGCAATGCCAACCATTGGCTTCCGACCGAAATTAGCATGCAGACAGATATTGAACAGTGGAAATCTCCAACTGCTTTGACCGAAGATGAACGCAAAGCACTCAAAACAGTCTTGGGTTTTTTCACCACCGCCGATTCTATCGCCGCCAACAACGTGGTGCTCGCGATGTACAAACATATCACCTCACCAGAATGTCGCATGTACTTACTTCGCCAAGGCTACGAAGAAGCAATTCATACGCACGCCTATCAATACATTGTGGAAAGTCTCGGGCTCGATGCCAGTGAAATTTTCAACATGTATCGCGAAGTTGACGCCATCTACAATAAAGACGCTTTTGTTTTAAGTTTTAACGAAGGCATCTTTAATCCAGATTTCAAAACCGGCACCTTCGAAGCTGACCAAAAATTCTTGGAAAATATGGTCGTCTTCTCGCTTGTGCTTGAAGGTATCTTTTTCTACAGTTCATTTGCTGTTATGTTTGGCTTCCAGCGCCAAAACAAAATGAAAGGTAGTGCTGAACAAATTCAGTACATCATGCGCGATGAATCACAGCATCTCAACTTTGGTATTAATATTATTAACACCATTAAAGAAGAACAACCTGAGCTCTGGACCCCAGAATTTCAACAGCATGCCATTGATTTAGTCAAACAAGCAGTTGATCTCGAATCCCGATTTGCCGCCGAAGTATTTCCAAAAGGCATCTTTGGTATGAACGCCGAAGGCTTCCGTAAATATATTGAGTATGTTGCTGATCGCCGTCTTGGTCGCGTAGGCCTTCCTGCTCAATACAACACTCCAAACCCATTCCCTTGGATGAGTGAAGCAGTAGACTTGAGTAAAGAAAAGAATTTCTTTGAAACACGGGTGACAGAATATAAGATTGGCGGTACGCTCGATTGGTAGAAAAACAATTTCATAGTCAAACTAAAAAACAACCCCGGGAGAGAGGTTGTTTTTTAATTCTTGTTATTTTTATCCACCGAGGCTGTGTATAAATGTGTACACTTGTGTATACATATTTTTTGAAAAACTTTTTGATCAATGTTATCAAACTTTAAAAAAACCACCCCAATACGGAGCGGCTTTTTCTTAAAAAATATATCTTTTTTATCTCGTATTTTTTACTGTCGGATAGGCATCACGATATACAAATAACTATTGTCGCCTTTCGGTGTAAAAATACAAGGACTATCACCATTTACAATCTTAATAGAGGTCTGATCTGTGGAAAAATTATTTACCCCATCAAGAATATAACGGTTGTTGAGAAGCAGTGTTGCCTCACCACCATCTATCTCAGCTTGTAATTCTGAGCTGTACTCCCCTGTCTGGGTCGAAGTCGAGGAAACACCCAGGCTAGAACT
>CAYZGX010000027.1:0-4258 GCA_964478235.1 uncultured Gammaproteobacteria bacterium | reverse complement strand
ATTACAAAACCATGGACCCGGCCTTTATGGAATCGGTCTGGTGGGTATTTAAACAGCTATTTGATCGCGACCTTATCTATAAGGGTCATAAAGTCATGCATATTTGTCCGCGCTGTGTAACCACACTTTCCAATTTTGAAGTGACACAGGGATATAAAGATGTTAAAGATTTATCGGCGACAGCTAAATTTAAATTGGTGCCGGGAGCTATCACCAAAGAACTCTTTGGCGGTGTTGCTGGGCCGGTATTTGTGCTCGCTTGGACAACCACACCATGGACCTTGCCGGGCAACGTGCTCTTGGCGCTCGGTCACGATATTGAATATGTGCTCGTTAGTATTGAAGGTGAAGAAGGTAGCTTTTTATTGGCGCGCGCTCGCGCTGAGCTCGTGCTCGCCGGCAAACAATGGAAAGAAATTGGTCGGTTTAAGGGGGGTGAGTTGGCCGGGATGAGCTATGAGCCATTATTTTCATACTTCAAAGATACTGAAAACGCTTTCCGCACTGTTCTCGCCGATTTTGTCACCACCAACGACGGTACTGGTGTAGTGCATATTGCCCCAGCGTATGGCGAAGACGACTCGCAGGTTGGTCAGCGCGAAAAAGTGCCGTTAGTACAGCATGTCAGTATGGACGGACGCTTTGTTTCGGAGGTCGTAGATTTTGCAGGGCAAGAAGTGAAGCCAAAAGATGACGCTACAAAGACCGATGTAGAAATTATTAAGTGGCTCGCTCACAACGGCAAGCTCTTTAGCAAACAAAAAATTGAACACAGCTATCCACATTGTTGGCGTTGTGACACCCCGCTTCTTAATTACGCCACCTCCAGCTGGTTTGTGCGAGTGACGGAGATGAAAGATCAATTACTCAAAAACAATCAGGATATTAGTTGGATTCCAGACCATATTAAAGAAGGTCGTTTTGGTAAATGGCTCGAAGGCGCTCGCGATTGGGCAATTTCTCGCAGTCGGTATTGGGGCACTCCGCTCCCGGTGTGGGAAAGTGATAATGGCGAAGTCTTGTGTGTTGGTAGTATTGCCGAGCTCGAAGCGCTATCTGGCGCCACAGTGACCGATCTCCACAAACATTTAGTCGATCCAATTACGATTGTGAAAGATGGCGTGACCTATCGTCGTATTCCGGAAGTACTCGACTGTTGGTTTGAATCGGGGAGTATGCCGTATGGCCAGATGCATTATCCATTTGAGAACAAAGACAAATTTGAAGCGACTTTTCCAGCGGAGTTTATTGCCGAAGGACAAGATCAGACGCGTGGTTGGTTTTACACCCTCCATATTTTAGCGACCGCGCTCACCAGCGGAAAAAAACCAGCTATCACTTCTACCAAAAAGAGTGTACCAGCCTTCAAGCATGTGATTGTGAACGGCATTGTGCTCGCTGAAGATGGTAAGAAGATGAGTAAGCGCCTCAAAAACTATCCAGAGCCAGATTTAATTCTTGAAAAATATGGTGCTGACGCGGTGCGCTTTTATTTGGCATCGTCACCAGTGATGGAAGCGGAAGCGTTGAACTTTTCTGAGGCTGGAGTACGCGAAGTCTATGGCAAAGTGGTGAACACTCTTGCCAATGTGCTCGAGTTTTATACAATGTTTGCTGACGGGGCTCCAAAAAAATTAGCACCAAAGCATGTACTTGATACATGGGTGTTAGCCAAGCTCCAAGTTTTGGTACGTGATGTGACACAAAGCGTGGAAGCCTACAAATTAGCCGATGCCACTCGCCCGATTCTAGATTTTATTACCGAAGTCTCGCAATGGTATGTGCGCCGTAGTCGCGATCGCTTCAAAGGCGATGATGTTAAAGATAAAGAACAAGCGCTGGCTACTTTGCATGAAGTATTGGTGACGCTTTCCAAAGTCATGGCACCGTTTACGCCGTTTATTGCCGAAAAAGTATTTCAGACGGTGGCTGGCTCAAAGACCAGTGTGCACCTTGAAATGTGGCCTGAGGTGTCTAAAAAATTGGTTAATGAAGAAGTGTTGGCGGAAATGATCTCGGCTCGCTCTATGGTGGAGCTGGGCTTGGCGCTTCGCGCTGAGGCTGGGCTCAAAGTGCGCCAAGTATTGAGTGAATTCACTATTGGTATGACCAAAATTGAGCGCTCTAATACCAATAGCGATTTTTCAGAGGGCACACTCCAGATGATTGCCGATGAGTTAAATGTTAAACAGGTGACCGTTGGCGATAAGGCTCCGGAAGGTGCTGTTTGGAAACGCAAAGAAAGTGGCCCGGCAGTAGTGGCGCTCAACATCGAGCTAACTGATGAATTAAAGCGCGAAGGTTTGGTGCGCGAAGTCATCCGTACGATTAATAATTTGCGCAAAGAGCAAAAATTGACGATCGAAGATCGGGTAGTGGTGGTCTACGACACTGCCAACGCCGAGCTCGCCGAGTTGTTCAAGACTGCCAGCGAAGAAATTAAGAAAAATGTGCTTGCTAAAGAGCTTCGAGCAGAAAAAAATAGTGGCACTGAGCTCGAAATAGACGGGCGCCAAGTAACAATAACCTTACAAAAATAAGACACAATAAAAAACCAGCCTCTAGGGCTGGTTTTTAGTTTAGTGAGCTAGTTCGGCCGGCTTTTCTGGGTAATAGAATTCGTGTTGGGCGATTTTCTGACAGCCCCAACGCTCTTTCCAGCCGTAGTCGCCAGCAAAAGCGTCAAACAGGGCACAGCCTTGCCCTAGAGCATCTTCCACTTTGCGCAGGTGAACAAATTCGCGCAGGTTTTTGTCGGCATTTGGGCTAAAGCCACGATTGACTGAGCAGTAGGTGTGGCCGTTGTAGACCAAACCCATCGTGATGGCGTGGATTTCGCCAGCCACCCGGAAGGTGAGAAGGCGGGGTTTGATAGTAGCGTACGGCTTGGTGAGCAGGTCGGTAAAGATTTCGTTGCGATTGGGGCGATCTTGAAAAGCGACGGCGCCACCATAGGCCTGAACATTCCATTCCAAGAAGAGGGGGATGTTGGCCATTTCATTTTCAGTGACAGTGATACCCGGCTCAGCTACTTTTTTGATACGCTTCACTAATTTTTTTCGGGTCTCACCACTAAAAATACTTTCTATGTATTCATCGGTTGTTTTGAAGGTCAAAGGCAGAACATATTTGTAGCCTTGCACCGACAGAGCGGTGGTAAACGGATCAGTGCCGCGGATATATTCGAGCACGACTGGTTTACCAAGGGTTTTGCTGTAGTCATAGAAGGCCGGGATCTGCGCTTCGTAGCCAGAAGCGATAAAAACTCGGTTATCTTCCATATAATTACTACCAAAACATTCTAAACAGTTGCGAGTTTCATTATATTGAAGCGGTAGAAGGCCTACGAGTGCATCGCCGTCATAGCCAGCGATAAAAAACAACTCTTTTTGGTGATAGTGATGAAAAGCAAAACGAAAATCCCAATCATCGTAGATAGTTTCCGCTGGCGTTAAAGCCTTCCAGGCTTTTTCAGCCTGAATAACATCTTTGATGAGTGTAAATCTAAGTTGGCTCATAGAGAGGTGTTAAATAAGGGTGTCTCGAGTCTGGTAGCGCTTCACGGCGACAGCGATAATTTCTTCGAGCACCGTGCCGTAATCGAGGCCAATGAGTTTGGCAGTTTTGATAAGCGACGAATGGGCGCTGAGTGTTGGATTAGGATCAGCTTCGAGAACATAGGGGTTGTCGTCTTTGTCCACGCGAATTTCAACACGACCATAATCACGACAGCGCATGATTTTGTAGGTATCAAGAGAGATTTCAGTGAGGAGAGCCTGTAATTTTTCACTAATATTCTTCACTGGATTTTGCATGACGATTTTATCGTAAGCTTTGTTACTCTTTTGACGACCATCGCGAGCAAAGATATGCCAGTAGTTGCGAGGCATTTTGTCAAAACGAGCACGGGACAGTGGAAGCACACGCAAATCATCAGAACTGTTGCCGAGGATATAGGCTACATATTCATCACCTTCAATATATTCCTCAACTAACGCTGGTCGACGCAGATCAGAGATAATATATTTTAATTGTTTCTCTAATTGTTTTTTATTAGTCACCACCGAAGCGTTGGTAATACCAAAAGAGTTGTCAGCGTCACCTGGTTTGACGATAAGCGGATAGCGAAGCTCGGGATTGATGGTGTCGGCCAGCGTGTAGGCGTAATCCCATTTGGCTGTTGGAATGTTATGGTAGCTCAACAATTTTTTCATGCGAATTTTATCGCGACCAAGAGCGAGATTGGTGGAGTTTGTGC
>CAYZGX010000026.1:0-4982 GCA_964478235.1 uncultured Gammaproteobacteria bacterium | reverse complement strand
ATCCGCACTGCGACGATGATTATGGGCGACGACAAGGGGATTGCTCCAAGTAATGTTGACCAAGGGTACATTGTTCGCCGCCTTATCCGCCGAGCGGTTCGCCATGGACGCTTGCTTGGTATTACCGAAAACTTCTGTGACAAGATTGCTTCTGAAGTAGTCACTATTTTTGCCGATGTCTATCCAGAGCTCGTTCGTAACCGGGCGTTTATCATGCTCGAGATGGCGCGCGAAGAAAGTAAGTTCCGCAATACCATTGAGCAAGGTCTCAAAGAGTTTGAGAAGTTGGTGAATGGCTATCGTATGGCTTTTGAAAAAACTGGTCAGGTTATCAAAGAGATTTCTGGCAAGCAAGCTTTCAAGTTGTATGACACTTATGGTTTTCCGCTCGAGATGACCCAAGAGCTCGCGATTGAAAATGGTCTCACCGTTGATAACAATGGTTTTGATGAAGCCTTTAAGAAACATCAAGAATTATCTCGAGTCGGCGCTGAGCAAAAATTTGCCGGTGGTTTGGCTGATCATAGTGAGATTTCTACGAAGTATCACACAGCGACACACTTGCTCCACGCCACGCTCCAGCGCGTGCTTGGGCCTCATGCGATGCAGCGGGGGAGTAATATCACCCAAGAGCGCATGCGCTTTGATTTTGCGCACCCAGAAAAAATGACCGCTGAACAAATTAAGCAAACCGAAGATTTGGTGAACGGCGCCATTGCGAAAAATTACCAAGTGACTTGGGCGGAAATGCCGTTTGAACGAGCGAAAGAATTGGGAGCGATTGGTTTGTTTGAAGATAAATATCAACCAATTATCAAAGTATATACCGTGGGCAATCCGACAGACAAAGCGTTTGCTGACCCGTCGAGTGCGACCTATAGCCGTGAAGTGTGTGGTGGTCCGCATGTGGAGCAGACTGGTACGATGGGTCACTTCAAGATTGTAAAAGAAGAAGCCGTTTCAGCTGGCGTTCGTCGTATTAAAGCGATCCTTGAATAATATATTATGAAAAAAATGCTTGTCGGCTTGGTTAGTTTGTTGGTGTTTGGTTTTGGTTGCACCACACCACCGCCAGCGCCAGCGGTCACTGCTGAGCCAGCTAGTGCGCTCGCTGAAGTGCGTCAGGTGAATGTAGTGCCTGGTCAGCTTATCACCAGTCCTTTTGTGGTCACCGGCGAAGCAGAGGGCTCGTGGTTTTTTGAAGCGGTCATTGGTGTCGGGTTGTTTGATGCTCGTGGTCAGCGTTTGGATGCTCAAAACTATGGCCAAGCGAAGGGCGATTGGATGGTTACCGGCTTTGTACCGTTTGAAGGTAAGCTAGTATTTTCCGTGACACCAACAACGACAGAAACAGGATTTATTGAAATTCACAACGATAATGCTTCTGGTTTACCCGAACATGACCGCTTAGTTCGGATTCCGGTACGACTTAAATAATACTATTGTATGGTCGGTCGTCTTGTCCGTCATCTCTGGAGTGCGCGTGAGCAATTCATTCGTTATTTTTTCGTCGGTATTGGCGCGGTTGTTTTGGATTTGGGGACACTCTACCTTCTCGAGACCTATCTTCATTGGAGTCCGGTGTTGGCGGTTGTTGTAAACGGCATCCTGCTTCTTAGCTTTGTTTTTTTCATGAATAAGCATTGGTCGTTTGGGGGAGTTTCGGGAGGTACGACCCACCGCCAGCTCGTGCGGTTTTTGATGGTGTCTGGGTTTAATTATGTAGTAGCCATTTCTTGGATGTGGCTGTTTACGGAGGTGTGGCCGGTTCGGGTGCTCGGCAGCGGTAATGATTATATTCTTATCCGCCTCGCTAACATTATGTTGTCAGTGCTCTGGAACTTCGCGCTGTATAAACATTGGGTCTATAAAACAGATCAGGCGATTATTGAAACACTCAAAACTTTGGAATAATAAAAAACTGTCTAGACGACAGTTTTTTATTGTCTCTTGAATGTGCCACAGTGTGACAGGCTCAAGAGACACCTGCAGACACGACTGCAGAGTCCCTCCTTACTTTTCCCTCCACTATTTTTTTTGCGCTCGATCGTGTTCGAGCGGTTGAGCGACTGACAATCGGGCTAGAGGATTTGCCCAGCCCGTTCCCGTTTGGGCGTTACAATGTCGTAAAATGCTTCTGTGATAGCAGCATCATATGCGCTGGCGTTGTCCCACACCGTTTTTTCGAACGGCTTGTCCTTGGGGACATTCGTGATTTCGCTCGAGACATTGATGAGGAGATTTCCTTCACGACTGTTGAGGCCATTCTCGATCGTTGCTCGGATTTCTCCGCCTTGGGTGCCGATGCCGGGTGCGAGGATGAGCGCGTCGTCACCGACGATTGCGCGAACTTCTTTCATTTCGCTCGGCGCGGTGGCGCCGACGACGAAGCCGAGGTTCTTGTGGACCGGGCTCCAGTGAAGAGCGATTTCCTGCGCCACATGCATATACAGCGGACGACCGTCTGCGAGCTTCAATCCCTGAAACAGGTTGGCCTCGGGGTTCGAGGTGCGACACAGGAAGATGCAGCACTTTTCCGGTCGCTCCAGGAACGGTTCAAAGGCCTTCGGTCCGCCGACATAGGGGTTGAGCGTCACCGCATCCGCCCCGAGGAAGTCATAAGCGAAGCGAGCGTAGGCCTCGTTGGTCTTACCAATATCTCCGAATTTGCCGTCGATGATGATCGGCGTATGGGGTGCGTGCATCCGGATGAACTGGCAGAGGCGCTGCAGTTCGTCGATGCCCCTCGCCCCTCGGCAGAGGTAGAAGCCGAGGTTGGGCTTGAAGGCTGCGGCGATATATCTGGTGGCGCGTACCACCACTTCCATACTGTAGCTGACGCTTTCCACATACAGGTGCTCGGTCTTCTCGGCAATGTCTGGTGTAGGGATGCTTGGGTCGAGCCCAACACAGAGCAGGCCGGAACTACTTTGCCCCCGGCGTTTAGCCAGTAATTCAAAGAAATTCCTGGTCAGCATGACCGTCTCCAGCTCCCGTGTGGGGGAGTGGCTATCTAGGGCGTGATTGCCAAAGATTGACAGCAGTGTAGGCTTTTTTGGCTAATCTGTCAACATATACCCCGTTTTTTTACCCCCAGATACCCCTCTTGACTTCCCGCCAGCTTTCCGCTATACTTCCGCTGTAATTAACACCAATGTCTAAAACCGACGTAATCGAATTAAAAGGGGTTGTTGAGGAAATGCTTCCTGCGGGAACTTTTCGCGTCAAGCTCGAGAGTGGTCAAACCATTATCGCGCACTTGGCCGGCAAAATGCGCCTCAACAAAATTCGCCTGTCAATCGGCGATCGAGTCAAAGTGGAAATGACTCCGTACGATTTGACCAAGGGCCGTATTACCCTTCGGTATTAGTGTTAAAAATTCAATTGTTTTCAAAATATCAACCAGTGCGGTGTAGCCTAGTCCTCGTTGACCGGGCGTCGATATCGCGGCAGTGGTTGGTATTTTTTCATTAATTATTTGTTCGGAGTAGTAGATAGCACAGTATCTATGACTCCTCATTCATATCTTGTATGAAAGTTCGCGCCTCAGTTAAGCCGATCTGCAAAAACTGCAAACTCGTGCGTCGCAAAGGTAAACTCCGTGTTATCTGCATCACGAAAAAGCACAAACAGAGTCAAGGCTAATCTCACTTAAACTATTTTTCAGACATTTACTATGCGTATTGCAGGTACAAACATTCCAAACGAAAAGAAAATTCTTTTCTCCCTCCCATACATCTACGGTATTGGTCGCACCTTGTCTCAGAAAGTGCTCGATGTCGCTGGTATTGATGGCAACATTCGTACAAAAGATTTGACGACTGAGCAGCAGGACAAACTTCGCGCGATTGTTGAAAAGACCTATCGCACCGAAGGTGACCTCCGCCGTGACATCGCTTCCACTATTAAGGCGATGAAAGATATCAAGAGCTACCGTGGTATTCGCCATATGAAGCACTTGCCAGTTCGTGGTCAGACAACCAAACGAAACTCCCGTACGGTTCGCGGTAACACCCGCAAGACGATGGGTAGTGGTCGCCGTGTTGAGTCGAAGACCTAATCTTCTCCTTATATTACTGTAAATTAAACTCTTATGTCAGAAGTACAAACTAAAACAGCTGTAGCTGAAGCTCCAAAAGCTGGTGCTAAAGTAGTAGCAGCTGGTGCAGTGAAACCAAAGAAGAAGAAAGCGGTGAAGCAAGTACCACGCGGTAACGCCTACGTACAAGCTTCCTACAACAACACCATCATTACGATCACTGATCCTAATGGTGCTGTGCTTGGCTGGTCTTCCTCTGGTGTGACTGGTTTTAAAGGTCCGAAAAAAGCTACTCCGTATGCTGCGAGTGTTGTGGTCAAAGATTTGATGGATCGCATTGCTGATTACGGCGTGAAAGAAGTTAATGTTTTTGTGAAAGGTATTGGCGGCGGTCGCGAAAGTGCTATCCGCGCTTTGCACGCTAACGGTTTGGTTGTTTTGAACATCACCGACACCACTCCAATCCCACACAACGGTTGCCGTCCTCCAAAACGTCGCCGCGTCTAATTATCAATGCTATTCCTATGGGTAAAGATACTCGTCCAAAAGGTAAACTCGTCCGTTTGTTCGGCGAAAACATTTTTGAAAGTCCAAAATACGACAAGCTTTTAGCAAAGCGTAATTTTCCAGCAGGTCAGCACGGCTTGAACCGCAAGCGCGCTAAATTGTCTGGTTATGCCAAACAGCTCCGCGAAAAACAAAAAGTAAAACTGATCTACGGTATTAAAGAACGTCAGTTTTCCAACTATGTTGCTGAAGCTAGTAAGAAAACTGGTGATACTTCCAAGATTCTCTTGTCGTATCTCGAAAGTCGCTTGGATAACGTGCTCTATCGCGCTGGTTTTGCGAAGACTCGTCCAGCTGCTCGCCAAATCGTGGCGCACGGCCAGATTCTTATCAACGGCAAGAAAGTTGACATCGCTTCCTACCGCGTTCGCGCTGG
>CAYZGX010000025.1:0-5930 GCA_964478235.1 uncultured Gammaproteobacteria bacterium | reverse complement strand
CGCAGTTGGCTAGCGCGCATGCATGGGGTGCATGAGGTCGTGGGTTCAAGTCCCATCAGCCCGACTAATACAGGATGCTTGACAATCTCCCCTATTTACTGTTAAATCCGCTTTGAGCAGAGGAACAGCGACGGTGATGCCCGAACCATGGGTTATAGGGGTTCGATTCCCCTTGGCTGGTCTCGAGATAGTTTGGGGATGTGTAGCATAGGTGGTAGGCGATGAATGAGTCCCGCTAGGGATTCTGGAGCCAGTCCTGAAATACCACCCTCCCTGAGCGACAAAGTAAGATCTAAATAACCCGGTCTTGCTTTCGAAGGATCCTCCGCTCAACCTTCGACAATAACACACCCGACCAAGTGGCCGGGTGTTTTTTTATTTAGAGTTGAGCCAGGGTGTAATCGCCAAGAATGAGGCGGGATGATTCCCCTACCGGATTTTTGACGGTGACGCTTTCGCCAATAATACTTTGCTTGAGTTTGAGAGGAGAGTCGATAGTACAGTTACCGAAAATCATCGATTCCTCGATAGTCACCTGTTTAATTGTGGAGCCACTACCAATCGTGACATAGGGGCCAACAGAGCAATTGTCTAAAACACAATTTTCACCAATCATCACTGGGCCGGTGATGGTGACATTATTCCCAATCGTGGTACCAACGCCAACATGGACTTTACCAGACACTTTCGCACCACTCGCTACCGTGCCTTTGACAGCAAAGGCACTCGCTGAGACCTCATCAAGGAGGAGTTTGTTGGTGAGAAGCAGATCTTCTGGCTTGCCGGTATCTTTCCACCAGCCGGTGATTTCTTTCCAACCAACTTTTTTACCTTGCTCCAAAAAGTAGGTATGAATATCTGAAATTTCATATTCACCACGCGGACTTTTTTCAATATGGTCAAAGGCATCAAAGAAAACATTTGGACCATAGAGATAAATCCCGGTTTGCGCAAAATTGTTTGGTGGGTTGCTTGGTTTTTCGAGCATGCGCACCAACTCCCCTGCTTCGTTGAAAACCGGCACACCAAAACGCTCTGGGTCGGGCACTTTGGCAAACGCCAGCATACAATCAAGTGAGTCGTTCGCGAATTGATCAAAGAATGGTTTGAGACTACCCAAGATAATATTGTCGGACAAATAGAACATGAACGGGTCAGAGCCGATGAACTTTTCGGCGCACTTCACCACATGAGCGATACCTTGTGGACCGCCTTCTTGTTCAAAGAAAGTGATACTGATCCCCCAATGACTACCGTCGCCAATCGCTTTTTGAAGCTGAGTTTCTCCCGGATTGGTGTTGATAAAAATCTCGGTCACTCCCGCTTCGACCGCTTTGTCGATAGCGTGAAAAATCATCGGCTTGTTAGCGAGCGGAATAAGGTGCTTATTGATAGTAGAAGTGATTGGGCGTAAACGTGTCGCGCGACCACCGCCGGTGAGAATTGCTTTTTTGACTTGCATAGAGATAGTTCAGCTTACCAAAACAAAAGGTGTTTGACCACTGCCCAATAGGCGGACATCAGCGGGTTGCCAATATACCGAAGGAGTGGATTATTAATCGAGCCATCGTCAAAGTTGACCGCGCCAACCGCATCGGATAAGAGTGTTCGGTCGGAGACGGTGCGCGCTGATTGAATGCTCGCGCGTTTTTTGAGCCACATACTCCAGTGGGCCGGGTTGAGCCAATACATGTAGGCGCGGAGCTTGGACAGAAACCAACCACTTTTGAGTGAGAAGAGTAGTAAGCCGAGATCAAGCACAATAAACATCGGAGTGAGAAGCAAAAGTGTTGGCCATTTATAAAATGATAGCATAAAGCCGACACGGTTGCGCTCAATGAAAAAAAACTTTTCAGCGTTTCGGCCAAATTGATATTTATGAAAGAACACTGAGTCGCTCGCGAGAGCGATAGTGTAACCGAGAGATTTCAAACGATAACTGTATTCAATATCTTCGTGATACAAGAAATAGTCTTCGTCCCACAGGCCGTGCTTTTTGAGGAGATCAGCACGCATGAGCATACCAGCACCACTAGCATAGTTGATTGCCTTAACTGCTGGGAGCTGGAGGGTATTTTTGTCGCGACGGAAATCCCCGCAATAGCCCAGCCCCAAGTAATGGTAACAATTGCCAGCGGTATTCACGAGATCGGTGTCTGGATACAACATAATCAACGACTGAACGGCGCCAACTTGCTTGTCTTCTTCCATAACTTTGACGAGTGGCTCCAAGAAGTTGGCGGCTACAAAACCGTCGTTGTTGTGGAGATAGACATAGTCAAAGCCATGCTCGAGCGCATAGCGAATACCAACATTGTTTCCCCCAGAAAAACCGAGATTAGTTTTTTGTGGCAAGAGTACCACTCGCGGTAATTCGGTACCGGAGAGTGGCATGACTGTTTCTTCAATATACCGAGCAGAGCTCCCGTGTTCCGGATGCGGATTGTCGACAATAACCAAAGTGAGCTTATCTTTTGGATAAGAGATTTTTTTCATCGCCGACACCACATCGCCGAGATATGGCTCGGAGTGGAACGACAGATAGACGATGGCTACTTTTGGTAGTGCAGACATACAATAATGATTATCTCCTGTTTAGGATAGCGGAGCGTAATATTTATGATTTTTTCGCCATTTCCACAGATACTTGAGCCAGCTAGCAGTGTGAATACGGGCAAGTTTATTTTTGAAGAGTGCCTTCAGGAGTCCTGGCACTTTGGCCGATTCGCGGGCGTGGGCATGTTTCACGAGTATAGCATGGACGTAATAGACTGGCCAACCGTGCTCCCACAAGCTGTGGCACCAATCGGCGTCTTCCATATACATAAAATACCGCTCATCAAACCAGCCGGCGTCTTTGACCGCTTCGGCACGAACGACTATCGCCGCTCCCGAGACCCAATCAACCGGGCGGGTGGATTCGTGATCAAAATCTTTCATGAGCAAACGGTCAGTGCGACGTTTGACCCAGGCGTATTTTGTGTCCCAATTTAAATGTTTGAGGGGTTTAATAAGAATAGAGGCGACATCAAAGCGGTGGCAGTTGTATTGAAGCGTGCCGTCCATATTTAAAAGTTTTGGCCCGATCGCCCCAATTTTGGGATGTTCATCCATAAAGCGGACGATGCGCTCAATCGTCTGGCTGTTGTCAGGAATAACAGTGTCACGGTTGAGGGCAAAATAATACCGAGCTTCGGCGGATTTGAAACCAATAGTATTACCGACACCAAAACCAACATTGCCTCCACAATCAATATACGACACTGCCGGAAAACGCTCGGCGAGCACTTCTTTGATACCATCTTTGTTTTCGGAATTGTCGGTGACCACCACTTGCACTTGATACGGACAACCAGAAATATCCCGCATCACCGAATCAACGGCTTTGAGGATATCGTCTTTCATGAAATAGTTGAGGAGCGTAATCGTAATATCTTTCATACTCGTATTAGTTGGTCCACCACTCCCGCATCACTCGCCACGAAACTTTGGTGTGACGTCGGCTATAGAGCCGTTTGGAGCACATATCTCGGCAACCAAGAATTACTTGACCCAAGCCTTTGAGTACTGATTTATCAAAAAATAAAAAGTAGACGAACTTCTTGATTTCATACCACATAATATACGGAAAATCAAGGAGGGCGTTCTGCCAATATTCGTTTTTAAATAACGTGCGCAAATGATTTTTGTAACTATGAAAAGCGACGTAGCGCGATTGATCTTGTTTGTTAATCAGCGCGGCCAAATCGGTGAGTTGGCGGGCGCCAGCGCCAGCGCGGTCGTGATAGGCAATACAATCAAGAAGCACAAAAGCTGAGAAGCCAGCCGACTGGAGGCGGTAGGCCAAATCAACATCTTCTTTGTAAGCGACGTAGGATTCATCAAAAAAAGTACCGTCGGCGTAGGCTACCGCCTCAAGCGCGCTTCGACGATAGAGCGGAAAAGCGCCAGATACTCCAAACACCGATATTTCGTGTGGCGGGAGAACAGCTTTGGCCAAGACCCATGGCTCTTTGGTAAATTGCTCCACCACTCGACGATTGCGAAGAACACGCAAACCGATGGCGTCAATATCGTGCGACAAGCTGGAGGCTAAATCTTTTTCGGCGATACGACCAAAATCCCAACGCATCAGGCGCGGGGTGACCGCTGCCGCTTCGGGATGATTTTCCATACCGGCGACCAACTCTTCAATACAGGTTGGCGTCAAATACATATCCTGATTAAGGAGCAGGATATAGGGACTGGTGTTTTTGGCATAGAGCCGATTGTGGCCTTTGGCAAAACCAAGATTTTCATCACTCTCTGTAATAGTCACTGGTACCGGGAAGTTTTTGGTAGCTTCTTGAATGGCCGAGACCGTGCCGTCGGTGGAATGATTGTCCCAAACAAGGAGTTGAAAATCGGTATAGGTTTGATTCTTCAAAGATGACAAAAGATATGGAATATATTTTACACCATTCCAAGACACGAGTTGTACAGTTACTTTTGGCATAGCTATTTTTTACTAAAACTATAGACCCAGACAAGGGCGATACTTATTGGGCGAAGAACAGCGATAACGCTGTAGGCAAAAAAGGATTCCCATTTTTTAAAATAAATGAGCATGCTCTTTGAAAAATGGCACTGCTTCCAGACGCTCGCTTGTTTGGCAAAACTTTGTCCTACCAAATCTATGGCTGTCGCGCTTGGCAGATGCACCACCGACCAATCGCGGGCCCAAGCTTCGCGACAAAGATCGACATCTTCAAACCAGATAAAATAGCGCGGATCAAAAGCAAAGCCGAGCGCTTCGGTGAGCGAGCGACGAACGAGCATGCATGAACCACGAACACTATCCACCATTTGCTCTTCGCGAGGGTTGATATCTTTAAAAAGATAGGTGGCAAGCAGGTGCGGAAAAATGTGATGCAATTTGAGAAGAATAACAGCTTGGTCACGCCAAGTTGGAAAACGACGAGGCAGTGCTTCGGTATTCACTTCTCCCGAGAATGTGGTCAGAAGCGGGCTCAAGATGCCTACTTTTGGATTGGCACGCATATACGCAACAAGTGTTTCAAGCGAACCTTCTGTTACTTCAGTGTCGGGGTTGAGAAAAAGTAGGTACTCCCCGCTCGCCTGCCCAAGCGCTTGGTTATTGGCTTTGGCAAAGCCAACGTTGGTAGTATTTCGGACGAGCTTTAGGTTGGAGTGGTTTTGAGCTACATAGTCGGCGGTGCCGTCACTAGAGGCGTTATCGACGACAATCTGTTCTACAGCGACGTTTTTGGCGGCGCGCTGAACTGAGGCAATTTGCTTGCCAATGTGCTGTTTTGAGTTCCAGGTGACTGTAATGACAGAAATATCCATATATGCCGCTATCTTAGCAATAATTACTGGTTTTTGGCAACCGGGGAGGGCACAAGGGCGCGGAGGAGCTCGTGAGGCGTTGACGCCACCGACAAAGCCCCGGCCAGAAGTAGCTGATCGGCGCTGTCCATCCCCCAGGAGGTGCCAACAGCCAGAACGCGGGCGGCGGCGGCCGAGCGGACATCTTTGACCGTGTCGGTGACAAACAAACAGTCTGCCGGGTCGTAATTTTCTAAATCTAAAATACTTTGTATTTTTTTGGTTTTATCGGCGCCCACTTCGTATCCGAGAACATGCGCAATGTGATGAGCGATACCAGCGCTTTCAAGACGGCTCCGGATATACTCGCTACCGCTTGAAGAAATAATGCTGCAGGTACAGATTTTTGCCAGCTCTTTGATAACCTCGTCCATATCTTTGACGAGCACACCGTCTAGCACAACCACTCCTTCAAAATCTAAAAAAATATGGCGTAGAGTCATAGCTTAAATAATAGCTGGTTTGTCCAAAGCGACTTTTGAGGTGGGGCTAAAAGCGTAGGCAAAATCGCGAGTGAGATACTCTTCGAGTGCATCTTGCCA
>CAYZGX010000024.1:0-6137 GCA_964478235.1 uncultured Gammaproteobacteria bacterium | reverse complement strand
GTAGCCCGTACGGGAATCGAACCCGTATTTATACCGTGAGAGGGTACTGTCCTAGCCATTAGACGAACGGGCCATAATAGCTATGGCGAAGCCTAGTTTAGCAACAAAAACCACTCTGGTCAAGGTCGGTTGTCGTCTGCTTTATAGACAAAAATCCCCTGTTCTTTGGTGTGTAATGTGGCGTTGGAGATAGAAAAGGTATACGACACGAGGGTGGCGCCTGGTTTCATCGTCTTAAAAAGCACCGGAGCGAGGCGCTCCATTGGACCAGGGAAGAGAAAAGTAAAGACAACATCAGCCTTTGAAACATCGGCAGAATAAATAGAAGCCCGCTCCACCGTCACCCGGCTACTAAGCCCGCGTAACCGAGCTACCAATCGTGTCCACCACACCAAAAAAGGATTAAGCTCATAGCCGTGAGCGACCGCTCCCCGGCTCGCTGCCAAAAAAAGTAATCTCCCCGCCCCCGAGCCGAGATCGATAACCTGCTTACCTGGTCCCACCTGCCCCAGCTCCATCATTTTGATTGCCTGCTTTCGATGTGTTGGCAAAAACGGCACCCCGACAAATACTGAAATAGTGGTGACGCCAACCACGGCAATCACCAAAAAACAAAAGAAGTAAAAAACAAAGAGCATACTCTAGCGAAGCCATTGCGCTTCTTGACGAACCAAAAGTTCGCCGGCGCGAAGTGGCTCAGCCATAATTTCTTTCACAATTTTTTCCATTCGCGAACCTTGCGATCCTTTGATAAGAACAACATCACCTGTTTGAATTTTTTGTTGTACATATTTCCCCGCTTCAACACTATCGTCAAAACTCACCACTCGCTCAGCTGACAACCCAGCCTCAACCGCTGCTTCAGCGGTAATTTTTGACGCTGCCCCAACAGTGATAAGATTATGAATACCAAGCTCTGCCACCAAATGACCAATTTCACGATGAGCTGATTCAGTTTCGCCACCAAGCTCCAACATATCTCCGAGCACCGCGTAATATTCCGCCCCAGCTTCTTTGAGCGCCACACCCGACAATGTTGTCAGAGCAGATTTAGCGGCCGCCGGCGAAGAATTGTAGGTGTCATCAATGAGAAGGGTCTTTTTAATCCCGCTGAGCGCGCGCATATGCCCCGGTAATGGTTTGAGCGACCGCAGTGCTTCAACAGCTTGGAGTAAGTTAATCCCAAAAGTCTGCCCCACCGCCACCGCAGCGAGCGTTGCCGGGATAACACTACTACTAATAATGTCTGGTAAAAATACTGGCACACTACTCCCCTGATAATTAATCTTGAAATTAAAACCAATTGGGCGAGAGCCATCATCGCTTGTCAGTACCTGCAAATCTGTCGCTCGCAAATCTGCCCCCTCTTTGAAGCCATAGGTAATCACCTGCGCTTTGGTTTTTTTAATTTGCTCCATCACATACGAATTGTCGTAGTTGAGAATGGCAAAACCACTTGGTTTCAAATGCGAAATTATAATTTGCTTCTCAAGAGCAATATTTTGAATTGTTTTAAAAAATTCCGTATGTGCATGGGAAATAAAAGTGAGTACACCCACCTGACACGGAGCGATCTTAGTCAAATACGCAATATCCCCTGGCTTATCCGCCCCCATTTCCAAAACCAACGTAGCCGGATAACGAACATCACGCAAAACCAACAAACGCAAACCTTTGACAAAAACAGCGAGCCAGCCAAAGAGAGACGACCCCGGACTCTTGTCCACACCAATAATGGTGAGCGGAACACCGATTTCATTATTATAATTCTTTTTACTTTCACGAACATTAAAATGTTTGCCGAGCACGAGCGCCACCGCCTCTTTGGTGGAGGTTTTACCCACCGAGCCAGTGATACCCACCACCTGCGGGTGATATTTCCGCATAATCCGGCTAGCTAACCAACGTAAGACTTTTTGCAAAATAGTATTCATAGGCATTTATTTTTTATCTCCAGCAATACCGTAATACTGGAGCGCAAACTCCATAATATCTCGAAACACTGGAATAGTAGTATTTTCAGCCCATTTTAATTCAGGCTCTTCAAATTTCACAACCATCACAATCTCTGGATCGTTGGCTGGGGCAAAACCAGCAAAGGTATGATTGGTTCGCGTATCACTATATTTCCCCGCTTCAGCGATTTGCGCTGTCCCTGTTTTACCGGCGATATAATACTGTTTAATTTGAGCCGAACTATAGTGATTCTCCACCACCGAGGTAAGCATACCACCCAATAGCTTGGCTGCTCGCTCACTAATCACTCGTTCGGTGACCACCGCTGTTTTTTCTTTTTGACCATTCGGATAGCGAACTTCTTCCACCACATATGGCGTTGGAAGCAGTCCGTTATTGGCAATTGCCGAATACGCTGCCGCGAGCTGAAGCACTGTCACCGTGAGCCCCTGGCCAAACGAGCCGTTGGCTCCAAAAATCTCCCCCTTGCGTGACAGCGACGAAATATCTCCAGCCACTTCGGTGTTGAGAGCCACGCCAGTTTTTTCGCCAAAACCAAACTGTTTAATATACTCTTGAAAGCGAGAACTCCCGATGCGCCCTTCGAGCCACACATGGGTGGTGTTAATAGAATTCTCAAGCGCTTCGGTCATGGTGTGGCGACCGTAACATTTTTGGAGAGCGTTACGCACCGTGAAGCCATCTATAGTGAGTTTACACGGGTCAGTATAGGGTGTCGAGGGTGTCACGAGGCCCAAATCAAGCGCCGCCCCCATGGTAAACGCTTTGAATACCGAGCCTGGCTCATACGGTGTAAAAACCGTAGTATTATTAAAAGCAGCAATATCATCAACCTTAGAAAAAGCATTTGGGTCAAAATCTGGCATACTACACATCGCCACAATCGCCCCGGTATGCGGATTCATCATCACGAGCGACGCAGATTTGGCTTTATACTCGACAAGCCCTTGGCGCAGGCGCTCACAGGCCTTAAACTGCAAAGTACGATCGATCGTTAAAAGTAAATCTGCTCCGTTCTGTGCTTCCACTGCTGTTCTGTCACCGAGTGTAATCCAACCACCGCCAACCCCCCGCTCGGCCATAAGAAAACCACCTTGACCAGCGAGCTTTTTCTCCCAATAACCTTCTATGCCATATTTCCCCACCAATCGCCCCTCATCATTTGGCGACGCAAAACCAATCACCGGCGCAGCCAAAACTTCTTCGGGATAAAACCGATAGGTTTGAGGTGAAGTATACACCCCGCGCACTCCCCACGATTCAATGGTCTTCGCTGTTTCTTCTGGGACTTTTTTAGCTACCACGGCATAACTCCCCCGCTTAGCGATTTTTTCACTAAGCGACTTTTGATCACCAGACGACAACCCGAGAATTCGAACCAGTGCGTCGGTGGTGGAAGCAGTCACTTCTTCGGGAATATCTTTCGGCACAGCATAGATAAGATAAAAATCTTTATTAATCGCTACCGGATATTCTTGTTTGGAGCGACTATCTTGGACAAAAATCTGCCCTCGCACCGGATGGAGTTTTCTATATATTTCATGGGTATTCAAAGCAAAGAGTGAGTAATAATCATGGCGTATCACTTGAAGATAAAACAACCGAGCCACCACCCACATAGCGAGAAGAAACACCAAAAGAGCGACAAACCGCAAGCGTCGCTCATCAATAAGTTGTTTCCGGAAAATAGTCATAATCTCCCCCATAGTATACACCAAAAACACACGCAAAAACAGAACGGCAGGCGCGAGTCAAAGACTAGCACCTGCCGAGGTTGAGGGTTTCGAGACGAGAGGAAGCGAACTTCCGCCCCGCCTACGCAGCCAATCGCGCCAAGGCGACGGCTATGGGACTAGGAAAAATGTGGAGCAATGACGACGAAAAGTGGCTAGTCTCCTTGAGCTCTTGCACCGCAAAACGACGGTATTCGAGAATCGGGATGTTGTTCACAAAGATGTTTCGGAAACGAACCCGGTCGTTGGGAAGAGACTTGAGCGCTTCTCGGAACTCCTTTTTTCTCCCCGCCTTCGCCACCTGCTTTTTGGGCAAGGCTTGGCGCAAACGGGAATAAAACATATCAACTTCACACTCTTTTCGCCATTGTTTTTGGCGAACACTTTCTGGACTCTTAGCGACTGCCACCGTGATGCCTCCTTCGCTGGTGTGTGGTCCCCCTTTAGAAATAGAAAGGTCGAATGAGTATAGCAACCAAAACAAAGCATGTCAATAATAACAAAACAGAGGCTCGAGCGAGCCTCTGTTTTAAGAGAGTGATAATTATTTGATACCGCGAGACAATCGTTTTGCTTCTGATTCACTCAAAACCATCTTACGAATGCGGATATTGAGTGGGGTAACTTCTACCAATTCATCTTCAGCAATATATTCAAGAGCTTCTTCCAAGCCCATGGTCTTTGGAGTATTGAAGTGTTCAGCACCACCATCACCTTTAGAGCGCATGTTAGACAGCTGTTTCATACGACAGACGTTCACACGCATATCTTCACCACGAGCATTCTGACCAACTACTTGGCCTTCATATACATCAACGCCCGGGCCATAGAAGAGCACACCACGATCCTGCACGTTCACCAAACCGTAGAGGTTGGTCGTACCAGTTTCGTGAGCCACCAAAGAGCCTTGATCACGATCGCCCCAACCGCCTGGGTCAACATCATATCCATGGAACATGGTATTGATAATACCCAAACCTTTAGTGTCAGTTAAGAACTCTGTGCGGTAACCAAACAAACCACGAGTTGGGATAATAAATTCCAGGAAAGTCACGCCATTTTCAGAATACATGTTCTGGAGCAAACCACGGCGAGTGCCGAGTTTTTGAATAACGACACCAGAATGTGCATCAGGCACTTCCACGAATACTTGTTCGTGTGGAGTCATTTTCTTGCCGTTTTCTTCTTTGTTAATAACCTGAGGCTGAGACACCTGGAACTCAAAACCTTCACGGCGCATGCGTTCAATCAAAATAGCAAGATGTAATTCACCGCGACCAGAAACAATCCAATCACCAGATGGACCATCAATTACGCGAAGCGCCACATCAGTTTCCAATTCTTTAAACAAGCGCTCACGAATTTGGCGAGAAGTAGAAAATTTACCTTCTTTACCAGCAAATGGCGAATCGTTCACCGCAAAATTCATTTTCACCGTTGGCTCATCAATCGTAATCGTTGGGAGAGCAATCGGAGTAGTAACATCCGCAATCGTTTCACCAATAGTCACTTCAGCAATACCGGCAATCGTACAAATGTCGCCAGCGAGAATCGGTTCTTTAGTTTCTACCTTTTCCAAACCAATATTGGTAAACACGGCGGTAAGGCGAAATTTCTTCATCACCCCAGCACGATCAATATGCATAATATCCTGACCAGCTTTGAGCTGACCATTATACACACGACCGGTAGCCATACGGCCTTTGAAGTTGTCAGCCGAGATAGACACAGTGAGCATTTGAAGCGGAGCATTCACATCGCCAGTTGGCGCTGGAACATATTTCAAAATAGCATCAAACAATGGCATGATGTCGGTCATTGAGGAAAGATCTGGGGTCAAACCAGCTTTACCATCACGAGCAGCTGCATAAATAACTGGGAAATCAGCTACTTCATCGTTAGCACCTAATTCCAAGAATAATTCAAAAGTTTTATCGAGCGCAAATTGCGGACGAGCATCTGGCTTGTCAATTTTGTTGACGACCACAATAATTTTGTGACCCATAGCCAATGCTTTCTTGAGCACGAAACGAGTTTGTGGCATCGGACCTTCTTTGGCATCAACGAGAAGCAAACAGCCGTCAGCCATTTTCAAAACGCGCTCAACTTCACCACCGAAGTCAGCGTGGCCTGGAGTATCAATAATGTTAATTTTAGTATCACCCAGCTGGACCGAAGCATTCTTAGAAAAAATAGTAATACCGCGTTCGCGTTCCAAGTCGTTGCTATCCATAATAGCTGCTTGGTTGGTCTGGTTTTTATCCAATTTAGTCTTGGATTGGCGAAGCAAAGCATCCACGAGCGTAGTTTTACCGTGGTCAACGTGGGCGATAATCGCGATATTACGAATATTCATACGAACAGTTAAAGCGTGGAATAAAAAATCTGCCGGAAACAGCAGATACGCTATCGGGCGCTAGTATAGCA
>CAYZGX010000023.1:0-6339 GCA_964478235.1 uncultured Gammaproteobacteria bacterium | reverse complement strand
ACACTCGCTCGAGACATTGGCGACAAGCTGGGCACTGGCGCCTACTGCGACACCCTCAGCCGCACCAGTATTGGCGACTACCGCCTAGCTGACGCCAACGAGCCAACCGCCCTTGATTACGCAACTCTTGACCTGACCCTTGGCAATTAGTTACGATAGACAGGCTTAAACTCTAAAATAGCTTGTCATATGCCAAACCCAGAAATCCCATCTCCAGAAATTATCGAGGAAGAAAAGAAGCGCAAACAAGAACGTGAACAAAACGACGATCACCGCCGTATCCGACTGCCTATCCCCGGCCAAGACATTCCGGAATACGACCCTGAACAATATGAGCGCTGGCGCAAAGAACAGGAGAAAAAGAATCCTGACCAAGGCCGTCGTGGCGTTGAAATTCTTAACTACGGTGAGGAAAAAGAATCCTAATCACCCGCCCCTCCTTAGATTGACAGACCGGCCCCTGTCTGATACACTACGAGTGCTTTACTAATCTAATGATTGTAGAGGAAATTGTCTTAGCTCCCTTGAAGTTTCCGGTTGAACCTACCAAATCCGCCTCTCCACATACCTCAAAACCTCAGTATGGTATTGAAAAATCGCGCATCCTCTCTAAAGAGTCTTCGCTAAACCGCCTAACCTCGGTCTCTTTTTTGTACCTACTTCTTCAACTCGGCATCTAAGGCAGATTTCCCCCAGTCTGAACTTTTTTGTATGGAAATTGTCGTTATTGTCCTCCTCGTCATCGCCGCTCTTGGCGGTGGTGTAGGGCTCGGGTACTTCTTGCGAAAGAAGATCGCCCAGGCACAAGTCAACTCTCTCGAAGCCAAGGCTGACCAGATTTTGACCGAAGCCAAAACCAAACAGCAGAGCCTTATTTTGGAAGCCAAGGAAAAGGCCGTCCAAATCATGGACGAATCTAAACGCGAAGAACAACGTCTCCGCGCCGACCTCTCGGTCGAAAAACAGCGCTTGGAAAAACGTGAAAACATGTTTGACCAAAAACTCTTAGAGTTCCAAGATCAACAATCAAAACTCCAAGAAAAAGTCACCCGCGCACAAGAGGTGAAACAAGAAATTGAACAAATCAAAGAACAGCAGATCATAAAACTCCAAGAAGTCTCTGGCCTCAACCGCGAACAAGCTCAGGAGCTTCTTATCAAGAAAGTTGAGGAAACAACCAAGCAGGATTTGCTCGGTCGTATCATCAAGCTCGAACGTGAATCGAGCGAATACTTTGAAGAAAAGGCCAAAGAGATTATCGTCTCCACTATGCACCGCTGTGCTGTCAGCCACGCCGCTGAGAACACCTCAAGCATGGTCAACATCCCAAGTGATGAAATGAAAGGCCGTATTATCGGTAAAGAAGGCCGCAACATCAAAACCATTGAAAAATTAACTGGCTGTGAAATCATTATTGATGACACCCCAGATTCTATTATCGTTTCTGGCTTCTCTACTATTCGTCGCCAAGTCGCCAAACTCGCCATTGAAAAACTCATCCAAGATGGCCGTATTCAACCAGCTCGCATCGAAGAGTTTGTGGAAAAAGCCAAGCAGGATTTATCCTTGGATATCAAAAAAGCTGGTGAAGAAGCCCTCTATAAAATGGGTATCACCGGTATTGATCCAAAATTGGTCAACATCGTTGGTCGCCTCAAATACCGCACCAGCTACGGCCAGAACGTGCTCAACCACAGTATGGAAGTCGGCTATATCGCCGGCATGATGGCTGCTGAGCTTGGTATGGACCCAACGCTTGCCAAGAAATGTGGTTTCTTCCATGATATTGGTAAATCGGTAGATCATGAAACACAAGGCTCGCATCCAGAAATCGGCCATATGATTTTGAAGAAATTCAACATGGACGAAGATGTCTGCCAAGCTGCCCTCACCCACCACCACGACATCCCTTACAACGCTTACTCCTCTATCGCTAAAGCAGCTGACGCGGTGTCCGCTGGCCGCATCGGTGCTCGTCGCGATTCCTACGAGCAGTACATCACTCGCCTCGAAGATTTGGAAAAGACCGCTTCTGCCTTCACCGGTATTGATAAAGTCTATGCTATCCAAGCCGGTCGTGAAGTTCGCGTGTTTGTAAAACCAAGCGAAGTCGATGACTACGCTGCGCACCAACTCGCCAAAGATATTGCGCACAAAATTGAACAAGAGCTCAAATATCCAGGCGAAATTCGCGTCTCAGTTATCCGCGAAACTCGTGTTGTTGAATACGCTAAATAAAAATCGTTTTATAAAGACACTCGCCCACCTCGGCGAGTGTTTTATTTTCGTGTGGATAACTCATTTGCGCTAACTATAGCCAAAATAAAAGAGTGGTGCTATACTAGGCGGACAATAACTCGATAGTTCATTCTGCGGTGTTTGATGATTAAAATCGTGAAACGGCGCAGGATGAAAACGTTGAGTTCGTTGTTTTCTGATCCCCTATAAGAAAGGTGGTGAATCTATGAACAAAGCAGAATTCGCACAGGTCTTATCCGAAAAATTGAACGTGTCCAAGCGTGAAGCTGAAGATATGCTCAACAGTTTCGTTGAAGTGGTAACCACTACCTTGCAAAAAGGTGACGAAGTTGTGCTTACAGGCTTTGGCGCTTTCAGCGTAAAAGCTCGTGCAGCTCGCACAGGCGTGAACCCTCAGAATCCTACTGAAAAGATTCAAATTCCAGCAGTGAAGGTTCCAAAATTCAAAGCCGGTAAAGCTCTCAAAGACGCTCTCAAATAGTCTTTGACCCAATCTACGTAATTAAAAATCCCCTAACGTTCTGTTAGAGGATTTTTTTATAAATGTGAAGGACCCCTTTACGAACCGACGTTGTCGGTGGGGTCCATCGGAAGCTGTACGCCAGCTTCGTTGCGTTGCCGCTGATCGGCACTTTAGAGAGCTCGCCGGTGCGTAGGTATCTTCAGGTGCGGAAAGGTTTCTTTCTCACCCGAGAGACCAAACGTGAGGAGGGCTAAAGCGAGGAACAACTCCATGAGCTCGCTCACCCACTCGGCGACGAAGGCTTTCACTGGACTGTCGGCGACCTTGGCCTCGGGGCGCACGCGCGCTGCCGAGAGACAATTCCAACCGGCATCTTTGGGCTCACACTCCTTGTCCCAGGCGGGGCAGTTGAGTTCCGGCCCGGGGTCGTTCGGCGTACACCGACTGTACCGGTCGTAACCGAGCACCGTGGCGGTGATCGTCCGACGCGACATGAGATGGTCGCCAGCCTGGCTCATAAAAGATCCGTAGACGACAGCTCCCACAAACGCGAGGAGGATAACGAGACCAACGACGAGCGAAATCTTGCGCAGCATGGGTGACTCCACGAGGCATATTTCAGCCTCACCAGGGGTGTTAGTACGTGATAGAACCAACAGCACAGTATACCACAAAAGAGCGGTTTTGTCAACCCCTTTCTGGCACATTTTCGCTACGCTATGCTATACTTTTGGCACTATGATACCCTCCCTCAAACGCTTCCAAGCGACTATTCTCAAACACTACGCTGACTGCGGCCGACAATTCCCCTGGCGCGAGACAAGCGACCCCTATGCGATTGTAGTGTCAGAAATAATGCTCCAACAAACCCAGGCTGAGCGAGTCACCCCCAAATACACCGCTTGGCTGAAACAATTTCCCACATTTAAAAAACTAGCTACTGCTCCCCTGCCGGATATTCTCAAAGCATGGCAGGGCCTCGGTTACAACCGCCGAGCGATCAACCTCCAACGCTTGGCCAAAGAAGTAGTACAAAAATATGGTGGGGCGCTCCCCCGCGATCCGGCGCTCGTCGACGAGCTTCCAGGGATTGGCCCGGCCACTGCTGGCGCCATTGTGACATATGCCTATAATATTCCAGCGCCATTTATCGAAACCAATGTTCGAGCCGTCTTTATCCATTTCTTTTTCAAAGATAAAACTGACGTCACCGATAACGAGCTCTGGCCACTGGTCGTGAAAGCGACACCAAAAGATAATCCACGACAGTGGAATAACGCGCTCATGGATTACGGCGTGAAACTCAAAAAAGAGTTTAAGAATCCAAGTCGGAAAAGCGCCCATCATGTGAAGCAAAGTCGATTTGAAGGAAGTAATCGGCAGGTGCGAGGACGTATCGTTGCTCTTCTCTTAAAAAATCCCGAATTGTCTGCTTCGGAGCTCAGTCGCTTACTTGATAAACCACTCGCTCTGATTGAGCAAAATCTAGCTCAACTGGCCAAAGAAGGTTTTTCAATTATTAGCTAATTTAAGCCAAAACACCCTTCAAAATCTTGACAAAAGGCCTATTTTGTAGTATAATTGTTTGTTCACGTAATGGTACGTGACCACCACCCCCCCTCGAGGTGATACATGCCGTACTGGTTCTACGTTGTGCTCGTCGTGTCGTTCTTCGTTGTTGCAGCTTTTGCAATCCTGTTCCTCTGGAACGAGATGAACAAGAAGTTCTGGTTCATGAGCAAGTTCGTGAAGAGCACTCGAAACCAGCTCGTGACCTACGACTACGGCGGCGGCTTCAACCGCATGGTACAGCTGCGTCTCGAGTGGGATCGGCCTTTCACCGTTCTCGTCGGGTTCGAGCTCAACCGTGGCGGCCTGAAGGGGTACGACTACTACGGCTATGTCGAGTCGAGGAATGAGAACAGCCGCCACATCGTCGTCATCGAAACCTACTTCGGTGGTGGCGCGGCGCAGTTCCAGTTCCTGATCAACCAGCCGTACACCGAGGAGAACAAGCCGAGGCTCGATATGAGCGAAACAGGCTCCCAAACCCCCAGTGCTTTCTACCCGCCGCACTGGTTCCAGAGCCTCCTCGGTCTGTAACACCGACACACGCACCCTGTCTGCCACCGCAGAGGACAGGATCGCCATCAACATCTGCGGTACTGTCAAAACAACCTCATTCTGGGGTTGTTTTGTTTTTTGCCGATACCCTATATACTATCTGTACTATGAACAATCCTATCAACAACGACGGCTTCCATTTCCCCAAAGGTTTTTTGTGGGGCTCGTCTATTTCCTCGCATCAAGTGGAGGGTAATAATGTGAACGATTGGACTGAATGGGAAACATCAGAAAAGCGCATTAACGAACTCAAGAAAAAAGGTCATCTGCACAAATACGGGTTGGATAACTTTTTGTCGCGTCAGGCGGCAAATCATTTTCATTTATTTAAAGATGATTACCAACTAGCCAAAGACATGGGTCATAACGCTCTGCGCATTTCACTCGAATGGTCGCGCATCGAACCGGTAGAGGGTAAGTTTTCCGAAGATGCCCTCGCCCACTACCAAACCATGATTCGTCATTTGCGCGCACTCAACATCGAACCGCTTGTCACTTTGTGGCACTGGACTATCCCTACCTGGCTACGCGACCGTGGGGGCTGGACCAACCGACATACTGCTCAATTATTTACCCGCTACGTCGAGCACGTGGTCGCTTTTCTTAAAGACGATGTGACATTTTGGGTAACCCTCAATGAGCCAGAAATCTATGCGAGCAATTCGTATTTAGTAGGAGTATGGCCACCACAAAAGAAAAATCCTTGGCTTTATTGGCGCTGTATTCACAATCTTATTGCTGGTCATAATTTGGCCTACACCGCTATCCACGCGATACAGCCAACCGCCCAAGTAGGCATTGCCAAAAATAATATTTATTTTGAACCGCACCGTAATCTCGGCATTAATCGCCTGATCACTAAAGTTGTTCACTGGTGGTGGAACGATTATTTCCTCAATCAGATTCGTGAACACCAAGATTATATCGGGCTTAACTATTATTTCCGCAACAAGATACATTTTTGGGGAATTAAAAATGACAACCACCACACTTCTGACTTAGGCTGGGAGCTCCACCCCGAAGGGATTTATCATGTGCTCACCGACCTCAAGAAATACAACAAACCGATTTATATTACTGAAAATGGTTTGGCTGACGCGACCGATCAAAAACGGTCGTGGTTTATCGTGCAAATTCTTAAATATGTACATCAGGCAGGCGAAGAAGGGGCAAATGTTAAGGGCTACCTGCACTGGTCGCTGATCGACAATTTTGAGTGGGACAAGGGCTTTTACCCGCGCTTTGGGCTGGTGGAGGTGGACTATAAAACGCAAACCCGCCGCCCGCGCGCCTCGGCCCAACTGTATGCGGAGATTATTGCCAAAAACCACCTTTCTCGTGACCACGTCGACCACCATCACAAGCCATATTGACTTCATGGGGAAAACTAGGTATACTGAGGCTGTTCGTAATACACGGTCTCATCGTCTAATGGTTAGGACATTGCCCTTTCAAGGCGAAAATACGGGTTCGATCCCCGTTGGGACTACCAA
>CAYZGX010000022.1:0-6475 GCA_964478235.1 uncultured Gammaproteobacteria bacterium | reverse complement strand
TAATCGTGTACGAAACTTCTTTGCTTGCGAGCTTGACCGTCACCGTCTCCCCCACCGCGCACCCTATCAGCGCAGAGCCGATTGGTGACTGGTGCGAAATAACCCCTTGCTCAGGTTTAGTTTCCACTGATCCGAGAATATGAAAGGTTTTTTCTACTCCATCTCCTCCGACCACGGTTACCTTGCTTCCAATATCAACCGTACCGCTTTGACGCGGAACGATTATCTCAGCTTGGTGAAGCTGATTTTCTAATCGCAAAATAGTGTTATTGATGCCGCGCAGTTTTCCTTTGGCCAACTGATACTCAGCATTTTCTGAAAAATCTCCGAGCTCAGCCAAACGCGCCACCTCGGCCGCTGCCGGCCCCTGACTAGCTTTAGCTCGTTCTAATTTGCGGGTCAGATCTTCGAATTTATCTTTCGTAATCAGCGGGTCAGGGACACTGTTGGTATATTTTCCTGGTTTTCTATAGGGTACTTGCATACTATCATATAAAACCTCGTCTATCGGAGGTGTGTTATAACATTAACTTCCTGTAACGGCTGACACGTTGTTGGCATTCATGTGCTCTTCAGCGCGAAATACCTGATTACCTTCGATCAGGCGAATGCTTTTGCCACTCGTGACTAACTTTTTAATACCTTCTCCACAAATACGATCATCAGCCACATCACGACTGCCAATAATCACCCATTTGATCTGCGGTGTATCGGCGATGAGCTCAGCGCATGGTGTGTGTCCGACATTGTTGCGATAGACACACGGTTCCATCGTGGAATACAACGTCAGACGACGATTCTCCCAATCAGGAATATTAATTTTGAGCATTGAGAGCGCGTCTTGCTCCCCGTGGAGATGCCCGCGCCGAAAACCCCAGGATAAGATTTCAAAAGTGTCCGCATCAACAATAATACTTCCCACCCGATACCCTTGTTTGGAAATTTTAGAAAATGTTGAGCAATCTTCGGTGAGGCTGTAGAATTTTTTATCCACTTCTTGCCAAAAAGCCAAACGTAGGGCTGGTGACGTTTTAGCAAATACCCGTTTGTCTTCGGTAATGTGCGTTTCAATTAAATACGAATACGGGTAGCCAAAGAGCTCGGTGGTCTGTTGCCCGTAGTTACTTTTGTTGTTAACGCATAAAATACCGGTCACTTCTACCCCACCGATTTCTTTCATTGCTCCGAGCATCCCTTGAATCGTCCCACCAGTCGAAACCATACAATCAACAATCGCTACTTTTTTTCCAGCCAAACACTTTGGCAAATACATGATGCGCTCATGATAGCCGGCTTTTTGCGAAAAACTCACGCAATCTTGATGATAATGAAATGATTTAGCAATAACCAATGGCAGATCAAGCTCTGAGGCGACAAACGACCCGACACCAATGCCGTCGGAATCTATCGTCACAACCACCTCGGTGCCGGGAGCGACGAGCCGAGAAAGATACCGCCCTAAAAATTCATTGATCCGACTACTGACCAGTGACAATCCTTTGAAGGGATAAAGAAAATAATTATACGATTCCACGCTTCCACCATTACCCGAGACTGTGTAAACAGGTGCATCAAGAAAGGCTTGCACTGCCAAATCCATTTCTTTTTTCTGCTCTGCGAAATAGTCGTTAAATCCGACGATTTTTTCTTCAAATTGATCAAAGTAGTGCATCATAGAGAAAAAACATACCCTCCCACCCCTTCACGGAGTATAGCACGGCTCTCCGAGCTTGCCTACACTACTTCAGAACATAGTTGTTGGGGTGGGTTTTTTTTAGTATACTATGAATACTTCTCTATGCCTTTTCTTTATTTTCTCGGTCTTATCGTCGCGCTCTACGCCGTGATTCACAGCGCTGATTTATCTATTCGCTTCGCCGGTCGTTTGGCGACAAGTTTTCATCTGTCAAAATTTGTCGTCGGCTTTCTTTTGGTCGCTATTATTTCCATTCTCCCCGAGACCTTTATTGCGGTGAGTTCCGCCTTCCAAGGAACGCCAGCTTTTGGGCTCGGCACCTTGTTTGGTTCGAACGTTGCCGATTTGAGCTTGGTATTTGCGCTCGTCATCATTATCTCTGGGCGCGATTTGCGTGTACAAAGTCAGGTTATTAAAAACAGCTTGCTTCATGTGGGCATGATGATTATCCCGATCGCTTTTGGATTTGACGGCTACTACAGTCGACTAGAGGGTTTGGCGTTGATCATTCTTGGGCTATTGTTCTATCTCTACGTTATTCGCACCAACCCCTCCAAGAACGCTCCCACTGAGCCCAAGACCCCGCTTCGCCCATCTGATCTTGCTGGCATGCTTCTGAGCATGACCGCGCTTCTGGTCGCTTCACACTTTACCGTGCGCTTTGGGGTATCCTTTGCTGAATCACTCTATGTGAGCCCGATTATTGTCGGCATGTTTTTGGTAGGGCTTGGTACTACACTTCCTGAGCTGTTCTTCGCTCTCCGCGCTGCCAAACGCAAACAAGACGGCTTGGCGCTCGGCGACATTCTTGGCACCGTGATTAGCGATGCCACCATCGTGGTTGGTGTGGTTGCTGTGATTGCACCGTTTTCGTTCAACTACCGTATCGCCCGCATCACTGGCGTGGCTATGATTCTCGCCATGATCCTTCTTCTCCATTGTATGAAGACCGGCCGGGTACTCACCAAAAAAGAAGCCGTACTCCTTCTCGCTTTCTACGCCACCTTTGTTATTGCGGAATTGGTAATCTAATATTTTTATTGAATTAAAAAAACCCCGACCTACATGGTACGGGGGTTTGTTTTGTTTATAGGGGGGGGGTCGTCCTCAGGGCAGGCTTCGCAAAATTTCGCGAAGCCCGCCCCGAAGAAAGTAAAACGCATCATGATGCCGAACCGAACTACTGCCGGCGCTGGTTCTCGGCGGTCTTGGCGGACGCGCCGGGCACGAGCGGGAAGTTCGACCCGCTCTTGCAGGCCTTGCGGGCCTTCGGCGAAGTGCCGTGCAGCTTGCGCCCACTGCAGTGCGGGCAGTTCGGGTCGCCGTTCGTCTGGTTGCCACTCTTCGCGGACATGTTTGACCTCCAAAGACGGAGCGAGCGCGTGCTCGCTCATGAGCGTTGTACCGCTCTCGCAGTCTGGTCTGGATTGACCGGAATACGAAGAACGATAGGCCACAGTATAGATGAAATGACGAAAATTGTCAACCGTTCCACAAACAAAAACCCGATCGCTTGTCGCGACCGGGTTTTTTGGTTTTCACTAGCCTTGTTTAAAACATGGCCATGATAGCTTTTACCTCACCTGGATAGGTTGGTTCAACACTACCATTGTAATACCATAATTTTTTATCAACACTCGTATCTTTGTAATAACGAGCGGTATTTGGATTCTTACCACACAAGTTGTCTGTCACAACGGTGATGGCGTCACTAAAATCCTTAAACGGGATCTTAGCTGAACCCCAACCGAACGGGTTGTTATTCATCAAGTGTTTACCACCAGACGATTCACGAACACCGATAGCAGCGACCAAGCGCCAGTCGAGACCACAAGAGTCAGCGGCAGCCACAAGTTCGTCACCATAGCCATGTAAAGGCATATCGCGCTTTACAAAGTAAGCGTCAAGACGTTCCGCGCGGATGTCAGCAGGTTTTTGACCTTCGACACACATAGCGGCCGAAGCTTGAGCTGTGAGCTCAGCAGGCTCGTTCATAGCCTCTACCACAGCGGTACCGCCAAAGAAAACGGCAGTAAAAGACAAAGTAGTAATAAGGGCAAAACGGATAGATTGAATGACTTTCATACGTGTAGTGATTAAAAAAGATACCCATCTTTCCGACTGGTATCTTTAATGACTAACGGATGAGTATACCACATTTTACCCCTTTTGTCAAGGGGTAAACGCCGATAAGCCACTATCTTAGCCAAAATATCCCCCACCCCACTTTTGGCCTCACCTGCCTTGAGGCGGCAGCTTTAGGTACATTGTGCTTACCCCCTCCATCTGGTATTCTTAATGCATACTTCTATGTTTGTTCGACCTGAACGTACCCGACAATTGAACCAAGAAGCCTATTCCTCTGGCCCGATTGTCTATTGGATGACCCGTGACGCTCGCGCCCATGACAATTGGTCGCTTCTCTATGCTCTTGAGCTCGCCAAAACACACCACACGCATGTCGTGGTCGCTTTTTGTGTTGTGCCGACCTTTCTCGGGGCCACCTGGCGACAGTATCATTTTATGCTCGAAGGGCTCAAAGAGGTAGAAGCCGAGCTTCGTTCCAAACATGTCCCCTTCCATCTACTGCTTGGCGATCCGGGCGTTGCTGTGCCAAAGTTTCTAAACAAAATAAAAGCTGGGGCTGTCGTCACCGATTTTTCCCCACTTCGTATCTTTACGCAATGGAAAAAAATGGTTGGACGCGGTCTCGACATTCCTTTCTATGAAGTTGATGCGCATAATATCGTACCGTGCTGGAAGGCGTCGCCAAAATTAGAATTTGCCGCTCGCACGTTTCGCCCTAAAATAAACGCACTACTTTCTACCTACCTAGAGGAGTTTCCAACTGTTGCCAAACAAGCGCTTGAGGCGAAAGCATTACCAGGGCCAACCAATTGGGCAAAGGTTGAAAAAAGCCTCACCGTGAATCGAGCTATTGGGCCGGTGACCTGGATAACGCCGGGAGCGAAGTCGGCCAAAGCACAGCTCCGTCGTTTTATTGAGAAAAAATTGTCCAACTACGATACCGATAGAAATGATCCGACACTTGATGGACAATCAAACCTGTCTCCCTATCTTCACTTTGGACAGATCTCCTCGGCTCGTATTGCGCTTGAAATCAAAAAGAATGTACCAAGCGGTCCATCTTCGGCGAGCTATCTTGAAGAGCTGATTGTTCGTCGTGAACTCTCGGATAATTTTTGTTTCTATAATTCACTTTACGATCAGACAGCTGGATTTCCTGAATGGGCTCAAAAAACACTTGCGAAACATCGCCGTGACGAACGCGACTATGTATACACCCGCAAAGAATTCGAGCAGGCACGCACTCACGACCCGCTCTGGAACGCCGCTCAATCTGAGCTTCTAGCGACCGGCAAGATGCATGGCTATATGCGTATGTATTGGGCCAAAAAGATTTTGGAATGGACTGCTACCCCCGAAGAGGCGCTCGCCATCGCTATATATCTCAACGACACCTACGAGCTCGATGGCCGCGATCCAAATGGGTATGTTGGTGTCGCTTGGTCAATTGGCGGCGTACACGACAGAGCCTGGTTTGAGCGTTCCGTTTTTGGCACTATTCGGTATATGAATGATAATGGTGCCAAACGAAAATTTGATGTCCCGGGGTATATCGCCAAATGGTCTAATCAAACAAAACTAGTATGAGCCATCTACGTATTGCTATTATTGGCGGCGGGGCGGCAGGTATGATGTGCGCCGCAACACTTGCCGAATACTCGCCTGAGGCCGAGGTTTTTTTGATTGAAAAAAATGATGGGCTCGGAAAAAAAGTACTTATCTCCGGAGGTGGTCGGTGTAATGTAACCACAGGCTACCAAGCAATTCGTGAAGTGCTCGCTAAATATCCTCGTGGTGATAAATTTTTGACGACAGCAATGTATCATTTTTCACCAAGTGATGTGTATGACTGGTTTGAACTGCACGGCACCGCACTCAAATGTGAAGACGATATGCGGGTGTTCCCAGTGTCCGACAATGGGCGCGATGTGCTGGGGGCGTTTGAACGCGTCTTTGAGGCGTCACGAGTAAAAGTACTCCTCAAACATATCGTCAAAGAGATTATTAAAACCGATACGGGATTTCAGGTTGTTTTTAAAGACGGCGAACCGCTCCTGGTGGATCGTGTTGTTTTGGCACTCGGTGGCCAAGCCTATCGCCACACGGGGTCAACCGGCGACGGCTACACCTTAGCGGAAAAACTCGGGCACCACATCACTCCGCTCGCCGCCAGTTTAAGCTCGTTTATTACTCAAGAAAAATGGGTAAAGCCCTTAAGCGGTATTTCGTTTGAAAAAGCTTTGTTCACTGTGGAGACAACCAAAAAATATACCTTCACCGGACCGTTTTTGTTCACCCATTCGGGAGTGAGTGGCCCGGCGGTCTTTGCTTTGTCGTCGCTCGTTGCTTTTGAAAAGGCGTCGCCAGCCGAGCCGTTGCCTTTTACGATAGATTTTGTGCCTGATGAATCGTTTGAAGCCTGCGAGAAGAAGCTCAAGGCCTTTATGCTCGACAATCCCAAGAAAACTTTTAAAAATAGTCTCCATATCTTTGTCCCACTCGCTTTGGCCGAAGCGATGTGCCAAGAAATCAAAGTTCCATTGGAGCAGAAAAACGCCGAGACGGCTAAACAAACTATTCAGCAAGCGCTCGAACATATCAAACACCTCCCCCTTCATTGTATTGGGCGTGGAGCGGGTGACGAATTTGTCACCGCTGGGGGCGTGGAGACGTCTGAGGTTGATCCGCAAA
>CAYZGX010000021.1:0-7137 GCA_964478235.1 uncultured Gammaproteobacteria bacterium | reverse complement strand
TGGCATTGGTGATAGTCGTACCAGCCAAATTAGTGACGCCAGTGACGTTCAAGTTTGTTGACGTCGCACTGCCGATTGTTGCACTACCACTTACACTCAAATTGGTAGTAGTCGCTCCTGTAGAAACTAGACCGGAAACAAAGGCGTTAGTCGAGGTAAGGCTAGTGCCATTAGCATTTGTAAACTGCATCAACGAAGCAAAAATGTTGGTGGAAGTAGCATTCGTGCCATTCAAATTCGTAAATTGCATCAATGCTGAGAAAATGTTAGTGGAAGTAAGTGTAGAAAAAGTTGTAGAGGCAAATGTGGTCACCCCGGTGAAAGTTGAAGTACCGGTAACGGTAAGACCCGTTGAAGTAATCCCACGTAAATTAAAATTACCAGTCGCGTCAGAGATTGGGATGTATGTTGACGACGAAGCAGTAGATGTTGCTGCCACACCGTCAAGGTAACGAGCGTTGAAAGCGTATGGGGTGGCAGTAAGCTGTTTGCGTGGAGTCATCACTTCGCCACCAACGGTGATTTGGAGATACAAATTTTGATTACTCTGGAAAATTGACGGATCAAGTGAGTTGGTGCCGGTGCCACCGAGCTGAACAGTGAAAATACCATTGCTTGGAGTGACTGACAGGGCTACCGGAGTGCCAACTGTGCCACTCGCCGTATACACAACCGAACCACCAGACGAAGCAGTGTAGAGCGAAATGATCATGGACTGCGTTGTTGTAGCTGAAGAACTCCCCACCAACAATTTTCCTTGGTAAGTAATCACTGTTGGAGCTTGCGCTGCTCGCACCTCAGAAACTGCCGGCAAAGACCAGACAGAGAGTGCTAAAAAAACAAAAAAGCCGAAGCCGACAAGAGCTCGAACAAAGGATTTGGCTGACAAGTTTTCCAAAACTCTTTGCTGCATAGGGAACTATACTTATAGTATACACCAAATACAGCTTTTTTTGAACGTCAACTGTTGATAACTTTCAGCAAGAATTGGCTATTTTTTCCAAAAGCGACCTTGTTCAAACATGGCGCGCTTCCAATGATAGAAATTGAGGTAGTCACAGAGGGTAAAATCAGGGGTTGAGGAGGCATTATAGTCACTCGGACACGAAATCTCTGAAGGTGTGTTGTAAAGCACCTGTCGCCCACCAGTTTTTGTCGTCTGATTCACATACAGACCCAACTCGTGCATCCCCAAAATGTTTGGATACTTCGCCCGATCACCAAACATCGAATATCCTTCAAACGAATTAGGCACTTGAATATTAAACAGCTGTAACAGTGTCGGCAACTGATCAAGCCCGGACGACAAGGTGTCGATTCGTTTTGGCAAAACAGTCCCTGGAACATACAGCCCAAAGAAATTTTTGTCATAATAGGTCATTTTTCCCGCTTCATCTGGAAAAATATCAGTCGTAATAGCTCCCGGGAAAATAGCATGATCGCCAACTACCACCACAATCGTGTTAGTCGCAAACGAACTTGCCTTAAATTGTTCCCAAAACAACCCAAAGGCATCATCAGTGGTATGAAACATATTCAACACCGGTTGTTTACCATCACCATACGGCACAGCATCTTTTGCCAAATTAAACGGTGGATGTGTGTCTACTGTCGCGAGCATCATGAGAAATGGCTCGGGAGCGCGCTTCATTGCATCAAACAACGCTGGAAACAGCTGATGATCGGAATATCCCCACGACAACGGCTCGCCCGAAATATACTCGGCTAATTCACTCGTGCCGAGCACTTTGTCCACTCCCATACTCGTAAAAATACCATTTTTATGAGCAAATTCTTTATCCACCGCTGTCAAATATTCTGCTGTTTTAAATCCGCGAAACTTTTTTAGAATTTCCGGTAAACATAGTAGGTGATGATTTTGCAATTTACGTTCATTTTGAATTTCATTGTGCCCCGTCGGCGGCAAAAACGAACACAACTGTGACAACGTCCCGGTAATCGTGGGTGTTGAGGCGTTAAAATACTGGGTAAAAATAGTGGTATCTGCATCTTCCAAAAAAGCATCAAAATGCGGAGTTACGCCACGCAGTTTTTCGTTGTAGACTCCGCTAAAACGAGCCGAAAACGACTCAACATAGACAATCAGGACATTGGGCACTCGAGCCACTAATTTTTGTGGTAAAAAAGCTGTCGTGGTCGGCGAAAATACCGTTTCTCGGTCGAGCACTCGAAACGCTGTCGGATCATAGTTCAAACCAAACTTTTGGAGCTTGGATTGAAGCACTGAAGAAAGCTCCACCGCCGGAGCTTGGCGGATATAAAAATCATAAAACGAATTAAGCACCGCTCGCTCGGGAGTGTTCCGAAGCGACGACAGACCAACAAGCCCTAAAACAGCTACAGCAATAAGCAAGACATCGTAGGCATACCACCATTTTCGAAGGACAGCCTGATGAACGGTGATCACTCGACGAATAAGTAGTGCCGTCAAAATAGTTACACCGGCAGTAAGCCCGACAAGTAATAGTGACAACGGATTTTCCATCACACTCTCTGAACCAACCGCATGCCCAAGCGCCACCGGGCTAATATACAGCCCAGAAAAATATAAAATAGCGATATTCACCGCCCAAACGCTCAAGAAAAAAACATACGTGACCCCCCAAGCAATAAATCCAAGCAAACGAACGACGCGAGAGCGCACTGATACAAAAAGTAGCGACGCGAAAGCAAACAACGCAAGCCACACGAGCGTCACTGCGAACGACCGAAAAAAGACAATATTAAAAAACTTTATATTACTATCCAAAATATAATAGTGATAAGCCGTATACTGAAGTGCGCTCTGCGTGACAAATAGCGCAAAAGCAAACACAAACACCACACGATTCAACTGCATCACCTGAACAGCCGATGGATGTCTTGCCAAAATAATCTGTATCTGCCAAAAAATAAACCAAAAAACGAGCGCGCTATAGAGCAAGCTCGCTAATTCGTTTTTGAAAAAAAAGATACCGAACAAAAGTGAAGAAGCAAAAAAAAGCGTATCGAGCGACTGAAACATTTCATCTGTCCAAAACGACGATCGTCGGGTTCGTGTCACCACCTGTACATACAAATATTTTGCGACCAAAAAAGCACCAAGTGAAACTACCAAAATAAGGCTTAATTTAGCAAAAAAAATCCATGCGTCACGCATGGAAAAATGATACCAACTCCAACCAGTGGCAATTAGTAATGCGGCCGCAAACGACCGCCATGACAGGGTGGGAAAATTAGACCGCGGCATCATCGTATTCTTTTACTTCTCGAGCAGTATTTTTATTTTTTTTAATATTACCAGCTAATTTAATTTTGTGTTTTTTTAATTCACTCTCCAATAAATCGCGCATGAGATCAACTGCTTCATAGACACTCATCGCTTCTTTTTTTCCAAATACATTATTACCCGGAACATCAAGAGTGCATTCCGCAAAAAAGACGTCGCCCTTCTGGTGATGATTGCTTAGTCGTCCAAGCACAACACTTGCTCGATTGATTCCGTCAAAAAATTTATCCAACTCGTTTATTTTCTTAGTAACGTAGTTGTCGATAGCGTCTGTTAAGTCGACCCCCTTGCCGGTGATGCTGATCTGCATAGAGATAAAGATTACTGAACAATATGAACTTCCTCCTCAAGTTCAACCCCAAATTTAGTATACACCCGCGACTTCACTTCTTCAACTACCTGAAGAATTTCTGCCTGTGTCGCCTCTTTTTTGTTGATTAAAAAATTACCATGCTCTTCAGAGACCATCGCCCCACCAACTGCAAAACTTTTAAGGCCACATTGCTCAATCAGCCAACCAGCCGGCACTCGCCCCTGCTCGACAAACTCTTTTGGCAGCATATCGGTTGAGCCTGGCCACTTTTTTAAAACAATATTTTTGAAAAAACTCCCTGCCGAAGGCGACAGCGGATAATGACCGGCCCGACGCTTCAAGATCTCATGCATCACAATCATACTTTCTCGTGAATTACCCGAACGAAGCTTAAACCACGCTTTGAGAACAATATAGGTAGAGTGTTTAAAGACACTATCACGATAACCAAAAGCACACTCCTCAGGTGTCATTTCAAGTATGTCACCATCAGCCCAAACCAGCACTTTTGACAACGTATGAGCAATATCTCCCTCCATCGCCCCAGCATTGCCCCGAACTGCTCCCCCGACAGTGCCAGGAAGGCCAGTCGCCCACTCAAGGCCAGTCAGTGATAATTGCACAGCTTTAGTTGGAAGCGAGCCAAATAACACGCCGGCTTCGGCAATAATGGTTTCACCGTCTACTTCGAGGCCGTTCGTTTTGATCCGAATAACTACCCCTCGAAGGCCATTATCTGGCAATAAAACGTTAGAACCACCGCCTAAAATGAAGTAATCCACCCCTCGGCCAGTGAGAAATGCCAATAAGGCAACGAGCTTATCGGTGCTCGTTACCTCGATATACCGGTCGGCGAGTCCGCCAACCTTAAAAGTAGTGTATTTAGCGAGAGATTTGCGCAAACTCACGTCCCCAAACTCCCGAAGCTCCTTAGCCAGACTATCCATACGGTACGCTTGTCAAAATGTGGTTTTTTTAGTATACTAAGGGAATATGAAGTCCCTTATTTTAGCCCTAAAAACGACCCCTGTCGTCTATATCACCCGCGACTTAGAGCGGGCTTCTGCTGGGCTTCACCTCAAGAACTATTTCATTATAACAAACAGTACCCCATTTGGGAAAGAGTTGGCCAAAAAACATGCCAATATTATTGTTATTCCAAACAAACTAAAGTTAGACACTCGCGACCTGCTCGCCCACCCAAAAACGGTGGCTTTTTTAAACACCCTCGTGAACCCTCGTATCGTCGTCTTCAAAAACACTCGCGAGATTGAAACCATCTGCGCCACCAACAACTGGACACTCCTCAACCCAGGAGCTGAATTCGCTTCAACAGTTGAAGAAAAAATTTCTCAAGTCCGTTGGCTCGGCGAATTAAACGATCTCCTCCCCCCGCATCATATTCAACTTGGCGAAGATCTGCTCTGGAGTGGTGAAAAATATATTATCCAATTCAACCGAGCACACACCGGGCTTGGTACTATTTTAATTGAATCAGCCGAACAGCTCGAAGAAATTAAAAAGAAATTCCCTAAACGCGAAATCCGCGTCACTCAATTTATTGACGGACCAGCCCTCACTAATAATAATGTTGTTTGGGGCAACGATATTCTCTTAGGTAATATTAATTTTCAAATTACCGGACTCTCCCCTTTCACCGATAAGCCATTTGCCACGATTGGCAACGACTGGGAGCTCGGAGCAAAAATGCTGAGTCAAAAACAACGTGACGACTACCGCGCTATCGCCACCGCTGTTGGGAAAAAATTAGCTGGCGACGGTTGGCGTGGGCTATTTGGTATTGACGTTATTGTAGATAAGCACACTGGTAAACTCTATTTACTCGAAATTAACGCTCGCCAACCAGCCTCCACCACCTACGAATCCACCCTCCAACACGAAATTGGCCAAAAAAGCGCCACGTCTGTTACTACTTTTGAAGCCCACCTCGCTGCCCTCCTTGGCATCTCGCGATCTGGCGAAACACTTACCACCATCACCACTGGCGCTCAAATTATCCAACGAGTTACCTCTACCCGAAAAACTATCCAGGAAGGCTTGTTTGAACGCCTCCGCGACCTACCTGTCGCCCTCACTCCCTACCGCAACACCGAGCCAGGCAGCGATCTCTTGCGTATCCAAACCAAACGCGGGATAATGAAAGAGGCGACGGTCTTTAATGCCCTAGGCACGACTATTGCCTACACCCTCGACACCAACCAGAAAAAAGGCTATCGCGCCGGTGTGATTATTATTCGCGATAAAAAAATCCTCCTGATGAAACGTCGTCACGGGGGTATTTATTATCACTCTATTCCTGGTGGCAAACCAGAACGTTTTGAAACACTCTTCGCTGTCGCCAATCGCGAAGGTCGCGAAGAAACTAATTTGCGTTTTGAAATCGACACCACCAAAGAACCACTCACCCTCGAAAGCAACAAACGTAATTTGTATTACTTTACCAAAAAAGTCAGCGGCACTCCCCGCCTCGGTGGCCCGGAACAAAAGAAAAACAGTCCGGAAAATTATTACGAACTCCAATGGCTCACCGCCGATGAACTCACCAAAGCGACACTTCGCCAAGCTGAGCTCAAACCGATATTAGTCCACTTGCTCAAAAAATAAGTTCACATGCTCTCCCCTAAAGCTGAACAACGTATCAAAGACTATCTAGAGCTCCCCTTCAAAGGTATCAAGGGGGTTCGTTGTCCGTATTACAACAACGCTCGCAGTCGCGAGCGCGGTCAGCTTCGTGTTCTTATCGGCAAAGGCTTGCCTCACGAAATTGTAGAAGAAGCTCAAATCATTTCTATCCAATACCACGCTGGGCTTTTCACCAAAGAGGGTGAATGCTGCCTACATAATGCTCATGAGTCAACCACCACTGATGCTATTCGAAAATTTTTAATTGACCACCAGCTCGGTATTGAATGCTCTGGTTTTGTGACCCACGTGCTCCGAGCGCATTTTTTGGAAACAAAAAAAATAGATATCACTAAAAAACTACATATTATTTCCAAACGCCGAATTATCCGTTGGCTCATCACCCGCTTGCGCCCGGTGGAAAACATCAACGTTCGCACCTACACTGATCCAAAAAACAGCCGGGTGATTGTTGGCCACGGCGAAGCGTGCGACGCTCAAAAACTTGCTCCAGGAGATGTCATCACCATGCTTGAAACCGGCCCCAACCACAAACGCAACCATATTTTGGTAATTACCGATATCCAAGGCGATGTTATTCACTACGCCCACGCTCGCGCCTGGACCAGCGAAGGACAGTATGGTCACGGTATCGCTCGCGGTACGATTACTATCCAAAAACCAAGCAAAGGATTATTAGAACAAGTTTGGGAAGAGAAAAAATTAGCGAATGATAAAAATGAGACGTATTGGGAGGCAGCGCAAGCGCACACCCTCGAAATACGTCGTTTACATGTGTAATGTATGTATATTGAACTACTCAAAACTTCACTCCTCTACCTCCTCGCCTCGGCCACCGGTGCTTTTTTATTAGCACCACTCTTGGCCCGCT
>CAYZGX010000020.1:0-7893 GCA_964478235.1 uncultured Gammaproteobacteria bacterium | reverse complement strand
TCACCAACACCTCGTGCAGCGTAGCCAGTGCCTGCTCTTTGTCTTTTTGATCGTCACCTTTGAAGCGATCGCGACTGCGACGCACATACCACTGCGAGACTTCGGTAATAAAATCCGAGATAGGTCGAGTAGCGTCAGCTAATTTGTAGGCCTCCACACTTTGTGTCACGTCACGCACCAACACTTGCAGTTTGGCTAACACCCATTTGTCGAGCACATGCTTTGGCGCCAATTTTTTTGGAGCACCATCAGCAAACATTGTATAAAATTCGAGCACATTGGCGAGGGTGTTCACCACTTTGCCGTAGACTTCGCGCACCCCAGCCTCGGAAAAGTTCAGCGCTTCCGCTTCCATCACTGGCGACGAAGCAAGATAAAAACGCACTGCGTCAGCGCCGTATTTTTCGAGGATTAAATCTGGTTCTGGATAATTTTTCAAACGCTTACTCATCTTCTTACCATCTTCGGCGAGCACAATCCCGTTCACAATCACATGCTTAAAGGCTGGCACACTCTTTTTGGTTGAGGTAATCGCTGGCTTTTTTCCGCCAGTGAGCGCAGTTGCCAAAATATGGAGGGTGTAAAACCACCCACGTGTCTGATCTTGCCCTTCAGCGATAAACTCCGCTGGGAAGGTCGCTTCAAATTTATCTTTGTTCTCAAATGGATAATGCATCTGGCCATACGGCATACTCCCCGATTCAAACCAACAGTCGAGTACTTCCGGAATACGACGATAGGTCACGCCATCTTTCACAATCGTAATTGGATCGACTAAATGTTTGTGGAGATCGGTCACTGTGGCGCCAGATAGCGCTTCGAGCTCGGCAATACTACCAACACACAAGACTTCGCCATTATCACTTTCCCACACCGGGAGCGGAGTGCCCCAATACCGACTGCGAGAAATTGCCCAATCGCGAGCGCCTTCGAGCCATTTACCAAAACGACCTTCTTTAATATGGTCTGGAATCCAACTAATATCCTGATTGTTTTTGAGTAATTGATCTTTCATCTCCGTCACTCGCACAAACCAGCTGGAGGTGGCGTAATTAAGAAGCGGGGTGTCACAACGCCAACAATGTGGATAGCTGTGTTCAATTTTTTGTTTGCTAAAGAGCTTGCCGTTGTGGGCGAGCCATTTAATAATTTCTACATCAGTCTTCGTCGCGTCATCTTTTGGTTTCACTTCTTGCCCGGCAAAATCTGTGACCTCCGGAACAAAGCGTCCGTCCATACTGACATGCTGTACCAGCGGCACTTTTTCACGCTGACCAACCTGCGAGTCGTCTTCGCCGTAGGCTGGCGCAATATGCACCACGCCCGTACCATCGTTGGTGGTGACAAAATCAGCGAGTACGGTGCGGAAAGCGTTTTCAGTATTTTTAAAATATGAAAATAGTGGCTCATAGCTCATCCCCGCCAACTGCGCGCCCTTAAACCGACCAATTTCTTTCCATTGTTTACCAGCAAGCACGAGCTCAGCGCGAGCGCGCGCCAATAGGAAATTACCTTCTTCGCCTTCAATGCTAACGAGTACATATTCAATATCATGACCCAATGCCAAGAGCACATTGCCTGGCAAAGTCCACGGCGTAGTTGTCCAAGCGAGCACAAATACTGGCCCAGTAACACCACCAAAGAGCTCTTTGGTGATAGCTCCCGGCACCAATTTAAATTTGGCTGTCGCCGATAAATCTTTAACGTCCTTATACCCCTGTGTCACTTCAAAATTAGAAAGTGTTGTTACACAGCGCGGACAAATATGCATGACTTTATGACCTTTATAAATAAGGTCGCGGTCAAATAGTTGTTTAAATACCCACCAGACCGATTCCATAAAGGCCGGGTCCATGGTTTTGTAATCATTCTCCATATCCACCCAGCGACCCATACGACGCACGGTCTTTTTCCACTCGCCGGCATACTTAAGCACCGTGGAGCGACAGGCTTCGTTAAACTTAGCGACACCAAACGCTTCAATTTCTTGTTTGGTCGCGAGGTTTAAATCTTTTTCAATAATATTTTCAATTGGCAGACCATGACAATCCCAACCCCAACGACGATCAACCTGAAAACCACGCATGGTGAAATAACGCGGAACAATATCTTTCATGGTTGAAGCGACGATGTGACCATAGTGAGGCAAGCCGGTCGCAAATGGCGGGCCGTCATAAAAAACGTACGGCGTACCTTTGCGGGCGACCGATTTTTCAAACGTTTTATCCTTTTCCCAAAAAGCGAGGAGGGCTTGTTCTTCGTGGCTAGCGTTGTACATAGGTATTAAAAAACACGCTTAAAACTGCGTGCCAAGAGCCCTTTAGGGCGGTACCATCTTGTGCTTTTACTTAATGACAGCTTTAACGGGCTTGCCCGAGGGGGTCTACTTTTGGCCAAAAGACCAATTTTTTCCCCTAGCTCCCCGGGTGATGGCCGGGTTGGCGCTTCTAGAGACTATTGTAGGCTTATGAGGCGTATTTGTCAAAAAGAGCCTCGTCGTCACCACCTCTTTTTTGCCTTATCTTAGCCTAAATAACCCGTAAACACCTTGACAAAAGACCGTTTTTGTGGTATACTGTGCTGTTGTAGTTTACTGAAGTTTTCAGTAAGGTACATTTACGTTCTTTACAATAAACGTTAGTCCTCGGAGAGCCAAAACCCTGGCTTTGCGAGGACTAACGTTACTACCACCAACCCACTTGCGCCCCTGTCGGCGCCCCGGAGCACACCATGTTCGCGCGGATCATCAACTTCTTGCTCGACAACCTGCCGGAAATGGCGTTCTACGCCGTTTTCGCCATCCTGCTCTTCAGCCTGGCGATCGCCATGCTCTACAAGCAGTTCACCAAGCTCAACGCCGACGATTCCAAGCGCGCTCACGACGCAACCACTCTTGCGGGTATCGGCCTGCTCATCCTCGCTGTTTCTTACAGCATTGCCATGCTCATCGTCTACGAGGGTCGTCCTCACTGGAAAACGGAGTTTGTCCGTGAAGCCGCTTACGTCGCGGGTTACGTGATGATCCTTCTTGGCGCGATGGCAGCAACGGTTTCCAGTTTTGCAAGGCGCTGAGTTGCGGGAAGATCGCAGCAGCTGCCCCCCCCCCGCGTCTAGTGGAACACGACTGCCTGAGTCGCCTGACTGTCGAGAGACAGATTGGCGCCAGACAGCTTCGTGGGAAAAACTTCCGGTCAGCGTTGTCACAAAACAACGTCGACCGGAATCCCATTCTATTGATAATAAATCTTATCAGTAGATAGGATATCTCGTTCTTTACAATAAACGTTAGTCCTCAGAGAGCCAAAATCCCGGCTTTGCGAGGACTAACGTTACTACCACCAACCCACTTGCGCCCCTGTCGGCGCCCCGGAGCACACCATGTTGTTTGACCTGGTTGTAAAGTCCTCGTTCATGAAGTTCATGGCCAACAACACCGAGGGGATGTTCTATGTCCTGTTCCTCGGCCTGTTCGCCATCCTGCTGCTCGTCAAGTTCGGTCTGATGTATCGCTACACCGACGAGGCAGTCTTCCTCGAGCGCTACCGCAAGGTGGCTCGCCCGATGCGGACCATGCTCGTCGGCCTCGCTGTGCTCTTCGTGGTCGGACTGCTCTACTCGTTCACCGACCGCTACCCCTGCGTCTCATACTATGAGTATCGTGGGGAGACGGAGGGTTGTAGCAGTTACAGCACTACCCTCGCCACCTGGGTGACCGAAAAAGGCCACCTGCGGAAGGCGGTGGAAAACGCGGGCGACATGATTTTCTACCCCGTCGCTCTCCTCAGCGTCCTTGCAACCATCCTCGCGGTGGTCGCTGCCGCTCTGGGGGCCGCATACTTCGCGCTGGTGGGTTTGGTCTGGCTCGTCGCAACGATCCTGGCAGGAGCTTACAAGCTCTTCTGGGTCTGAACAGCGAGCGAACATGCGCGGGTCGTGAGGAGAAAATCCTCCACGGCCCGTGCACTACCATTATTCTGAAATCTTTCAGCCTAGTGGTTCAAAAACCAACCGATACCGGTTGGTTTTTTGTTGCTATACTTTAAAGTTTTCTTTCATAATCGCCCGGTAAATCATCCGGCGACTGATGACCCCGACAATATTTCCCGCGTCATCAACTACGGGTAGCCGGCTCATATGTTTGGCGAGCATCGTGGCCCCCACTTTCATAATTGGATCCTCTGGATGAATGGGCACAATATTCACCCGCATAAAGACACTGGCTTTATGATCTTTAATATCGCTGGCTTTGTGCTCGCGGGCTTCAAAATCCGTATAGCTTTCAGGGTGTTCGTAATAACTCTGATAATGTGGGAACATCACGCGAATAATGTCTTTTTCAGAAATCATCCCCACCACTTTGCCGTCAGGCGAAACGACCGGTACACCGCTCACATTGTTGGCATATAGTAAGCGAACCACTTCTTCATAAGGCGTTTCTGGCGTCACCGTGATAACATTTTTTTCCATTATATCTCGGACTTTCATAGGCATTATGTTATGTGAATAACGGTGGCTCAACGGCCCTCTCTAGGTATAGTAGACCTGGCACTTAAAAAATACAATACACCCTCTCAAATATGTCTGTTCCCTGTATTGCCAAACCCGAGCGACGTGCTATAATGACCGCACTATTGTGTTTCGCTTCTATGCTCTATATTGCCTCCGACCACGCTGGTTTCCAGCTCAAAAAAGCCCTGGTCACCTATCTTACCAAGGTGCTCAAGCTTGAGGTAGCTGATTTAGGGGCTGATACCTACGATGAAAACGATGACTACCCAGATTTTGCCGAAGCGGTCGCCAAAAAAGTCACCGCGAGTAAAACCAATCTAGGTATTCTTATTTGTGGCTCTGGTCATGGTGTCTGTATTTCGGCCAACAAACTAAAAGGCGTTCGCGCTATTCTCGCTTCCAGTATTGAGTCGGCGGAATTTGCTAAAAAAGATGATGACGCTAATATTCTTTGCCTGGCCGGCCGTGTCGTATCCGACGAACATGCTCGCGCTATTGTTAAAGCGTTTATCGAAACACCGTTTAGTGGCTCCGATCGCCATGTGCGTCGCCTTAAAAAAATTTCTGCTCTTGAATAGTATGTCTACCCCACTTATTATCCCCGCTATTCTCACCAACAGTTTTGCTGAGCTTCAAAAACAGATTCATCGCTTTGAATCTCTCGCTCCCTATGTTCAGCTCGACATTATGGACGGATCATTTGTCAAAACCACGTCGTTTACTGAAATAGATTCTCTAGCCAGCGTTGCGACCGACCTCAAATACGAGCTTCATCTTATGGTCAACGATCCGCTCGACTACATCACCCGATTTGAAAAAATTTCCAATGTTTTCCGAGTGATTATTCACGTGGAATCAAAAAATGTCGCTGAGGCAATTACCGCCGCCCGTGGTAACTGCTGGCAAGTAGGCCTTGCTCTTAATCCCGAAACCCCGCTCTTGGCTATCGCTCCCTATACCAAACTGGTGGATGTGGTACAATTTATGACCGTTCATCCTGGTATTCAAGGCGCGCCATTTGAGCCAAGTGTACTGCCAAAAATTAATGAATTTACAGAACAGAAAGTTCGCCCGCTCTGTAGCGCCGACGGAGCCGTCAACGAAAAAACTATTGGCGAGCTTCGCCGAGCAGGAGTAGACATTTTTAACGTCGGCAGTGCTCTCAAAAATACTGACAACCTTACTCATACTATTCAAACATTACGAAATCTATGTACGATCTGATTATTATTGGAGGGGCCGCCGTTGGTTGTAGTGCTGCTATTTACGCCGCTCGTCGCGGACTCAATTTTAAAGTTGTCACCGATAATATTGGTGGCGAAGTCGCCTTGTCTGGCGTAGTCAACAATTGGCCGGGCATTCTCGAAATCCAAGGTTTTGAATTAGCCAAAAAATTCGCCGAACATGCCAAATCCTACGGCGTAGAGTTTGATGAAGGCTGGATGGTTACTAAAATTTCTCCAAAAGATAACTACCATATCGTGAGCGCCAAAAATGCTGTCGGCGAAGAGCGCACCTACGAAACAAAAACGGTCATTATTGGCACCGGCATTCATCCCCGCCACCTGGCTATCCCTGGCGAAGACGGTTTACTGCACAAAGGTATTACCTATTGCACCGTGTGCGACGGCCCGCTCTACAAAAATAAAGTTACTGCTACTATTGGCGCAGGCAACTCTGCTTTGGAATCAGCCCTCATGATGGCGCGTATTGCTAAAAAAGTGTACCTCCTCACTAAATATCCAAAAGACAACAAAGGCGGCTTTCCAAAAGGTGATTCTATTCTGGTAGACAAACTCGCTCTAGAAAAAAATGTAGAAATTATCTACGAAAGTAAAACAACCGCTATTCACGGCGAAAAACGAGTGGAGGGTCTCACCTACACCGACGCTTCTGGTGCCACAAACGACATTGCGCTCGATGGTGTCATGGTGCATATTGGCATGATCCCTAATTCACAATTTGTTCCCAACCTTAATCAGAATAAACAAGGTGAAATTATTGTCGATACTCGCTGTCGTACCAACATTCCAGGCATCTTTGCCGCCGGTGACGTCACCGATATTCCTTACAAGCAGATTGGTATTGCCGCTGGCCAAGGTATCGTTGCGGCACTCTCGGCAATAGAGTATAGTAACCTGTGGAATCCGACCAAATAACCAACTTCAAGGAGTGGAACTATGTATAATTTGATAACTATTGGTGACCCAGTACTCGATATTCATATTGAGATTGATGGTCAAAACGCCGCCTATCGCACCAACAGTGCTGGCGAATCAGAGTTGTGTTTGCCATATGGCAAAAAAATTCCGATTGAACACGGTTTTCAGGACTTGGGTGGTAATGCGTGTAACGTTGCTGTTGGCGCACATAAGCTCGGCCTATCCTCAGCACTCCTCACCACCATTGGTGGTGACGGTGTTGGCCACACTATTCTTGATCAGCTTCGCGGCAAAGGCCTCACCACCGATTTGGTAGCCACCGACCCACACGGCACTACTCGCTACTCTATTATTCTCAATCACAAAGAAGAGCGCACGATTCTTTCGTACGCCGACACTAAACACTACCAGTGGCCAGACAGTGTTCCGCCAACAGAGTGGATCTACTATAGCGGCCTGAATGATCCGGAATTGTTTATTCAAAACAAACTACTCCTTTACCTCGCCAAACATCCGTCCACATCGCTTGCTGTCAACCCAAGCTCTCGCCTTTTAGCCTTTGGTATGAGCGCTCTCAAGGCAGTGATTGCTCGCTCCGATATTCTTATCCTTAATTTAGAAGAAGCCGAAGCGATTACTGGCACGACACTCGAAAAAGAAAAGACTGTCGCGACACTTGTCCACAAACTTCTCGCTCTTGGTACCGACGAAGTGTCCATTACCGACGGCCCGAGGGGCGCGTGGGCTGGCACCGCCGAAGAACTCTGGCATCTGGATAGTTATCCAGTCAAAGTTGTTTCAAAAACTGGGGCTGGCGATGCTTTTTCGAGCGGGTATCTCACCGCTCGCTCACTTGGTCGAGATATTCCTCACGCTCTTGAATGGGGTGTCGCTAATAGCTCCGGAGTAATAAGCCAACACGGCGCTCAAACCGGCCTACTCGACCGCGCCGGCATACTAGCGATGATCAAAAAGTTTTCCAAAAATACTTCTAAGCAACTCTAAAATAAAAAACCCTGAGACCGTCAGGGTTTTTTATTTTATGAAGGAATAACGTGCGGAACGTGGATGCCTCGTAGGCGGTTAAGCTCTAATCGTCGGCCTCTAAAAAATTCCGGGGACTGGCAGACCGCGTCGTATTCAAGCTCTGGACCCAGCAAACACAGTCCGTGTTCAAAATGCTCCACCTTGGAGCGAATTTCTCCAGCCAATGTTGGGTGGT
>CAYZGX010000019.1:0-10098 GCA_964478235.1 uncultured Gammaproteobacteria bacterium | reverse complement strand
TCTTGCCAGGTGAAATTGTTGAGAAGTCTCAGGTAGAATTCTCCAACCGCCAGGCTAAGAAAGATGGTATGAAGTTGGCTACGGCTCGCGAGCTCTTGCTCGGTGTTAGTAAGGTTGCTCTCTCCACACAGAGCTTCCTCTCCTCCGCTTCGTTCCAAGAAACCGCTCGTATCCTTATTAATACCGCTTCCACTGGTAAAATCGATTACCTGGAAGGTCTCAAAGAAAACGTTATCATTGGTCGCCTTATCCCAGCCGGTACTGGGTATAAGAAATAGGCTTAGTCTAGAGAAAAACCTTCTGCTTATCTGCAGAAGGTTTTTTATTCACTTGAATAAACAGATTCATTTCGTGTATACTCTGTTACAGAAAAGTATCGCTATGATAACTAAAGACCATCTTAAAAAAAGCCTTCTTATCGCACTATCTGTTTGCGTCGGCATTGTTATTGGCTGGTATGCGTGCCCCGGCAATCGCATAAATAAAAACGCACTAATAGCGCAAAAAAGAGAATTTCGAGAAAAAAACGCTTCCGCAATCTTTACGAGTCCGCTTCTGGAGTGTTCGGACTACGATTCTGTTTCTAATAAAACGGTTAATGAAATAAAAGAAGAGGTGACGGTACTTGTTCATGATTTTGAAAAAAAGCCAGAAATAGAGAAAGTCTCCGTCTATTTTCGAGATTTAAACAATGGTCCGTGGTTTGGTATTGATGAAAAAGAGGAGTTTATTCCAGGTAGTTTGCTCAAAGTTCCGCTCATGATTAGTGTGCTACGAGAAGCTATGGAAAATCCGAGTATTCTAGAACGTGAGGTCTTATTGGAAAAAGACGAAAGTTTTAAACAAGAAATCCCTCCACTAAACTCTCTTGAATTTGGCAAGAAATATACCGTTGCCCAGCTCGTTGAGGTCATGATTCGTTTCTCCGATAATAGTGCTGCTGATGCTTTGTTTAAAGTGCTCAAAGCCGAGCGTCTGGAGCAAAGCTATTCGGATCTGGGCATCTCTGTACCTCAAAACGATCAGTATAAGGTGAGTGTTCGAACCTATGCTTCGTTCTTCCGAATTCTGTATAATGCCACCTACGTGAACCAGTTCTATTCAGAAAAAGCCCTCTATTTATTGGCCAATAGCGAATTCAGCGATGGTATTGTGGCTGGTGTTCCGAGTAGTGTGCCGGTAGCTCATAAATTTGGAGAGCGGTTAGATGAAAAAACCGGTCTTAAACAATTACATGATTGCGGTATCGTCTATCTACCTAATCGACCGTATTTGCTCTGCGTTATGTCTAAAGGTTCAAACGTCAAAGTTTTAGGAGAAGTTGCCGCCGATGTTTCTCGGGTGATTTACCGAAAATTGCGTTAAAATAGCGACAAAGCCACCTACTCAGGTGGCTTTTTTGGCTTGACAGAAGCACTTCTCGACCGTTACAATCAGTATATTCGTTATTAATGTTCTCGTATGTCCCACCATGAAGAAGTGTCGGTAAACAAACTCCCAGTTATTGGTCAAAAAGTAGCCGATTTTGAACTCTCAGCCTTTCAGAACAATAAACAGCTCAAAATTAAACTCTCTGATTATCTGGGAAAATGGCTGGTGCTATTTTTCTATCCAGCAGATTTTACCTTTGTCTGCCCAACTGAGCTCGAAGACCTCGCCGATCATTATGAAGAGTTTAAGAAAATGAATGTTGAGATATTGAGCGTATCCACCGACACGGTGTTTGTGCACAAAGCGTGGCACGACAACTCGCCAGCTATCAAAAAGATTGAATTCCCAATGGTTGCCGACCCGACTGGCGCGCTATCCAAAGAAATGGGCGTCTATATCCCAAACGAAGGGTTGGCCTTGCGTGGTACTTTTATCATTGATCCAGATGGTGTACTCAAAGCTTTTGAAGTGCACGACAATAGTATCGGTCGCAGTGCTGATGAATTGGTTCGCAAACTCCAAGCCGCCGAATATGTGCGCGGTCACGGCGGAGAAGTTTGCCCAGCCAAATGGAAACCAGGCTCCAAAACCCTCAAACCAGGCATGGATCTAGTTGGTAAAATTTAGTGTATGAATAAACTGCTTATTAGCGCGATTGGGGTGTTAGTGCTGGTTGGTGGCGGTTGTGAAAAACAGGTTGTTCAACAAAAAAATACCGTTGAACAGGCGGCGACGATGGCTGTGTATAGTAATACGGTGGGTAAGTACTCTTTTTCGTATCCAGAAACTGTTTATCTCATAGGGATTCCGGGTGGCGATCCAGTGCAGCCAAGCTCTCTGGCAGTAGATTTACTTCGTAAAGGTACAATCGAACCCATTGGCCTCAACTTCCTTCTTATAAAATCAACCGTGTACCCTGAAAGCAAGTTGGCGGAACTTACAAAAAAATATTTTGACGACAAGGCGGTCAAAACAAAGCAGATTACTATCAATGAGTTTTCTGGCTGGGAAGTGAGCTTGGTTGACAAGCCGACTGGTCGTCTAAATGGGTTTATCTACATACCTCACGGTAGCTACGAACTGATAATTTTTGAATATCTTGAGGCTGACCAAGAAGCAAGTGCGATTTTACAATCATTACATCCGATTAAATAAACTCTATGTATCAAGCTAAAAAATACGACCATCTCCTCGGCACACCAGGATTGAGCGATCAGCTCCTCAAAAACCACTTCACCCTCTATGAAGGGTATGTTACCAACACTAATAAATTAGCTGATGCGCTAGCTGGTATGACCACACTTGGTACGCCAGAATACAACGAACTCAAGCGTCGCTTTGGTTGGGAGTTTGATGGGATGCGTCTCCATGAATTGTATTTTGGTAATATGAAAAATGGGGGAGTAGCCCTCTCAGATGCTACCCTCACTGCCAAAATTGAAAAAGATTTTGGCAGTTATGAAGCTTGGGTAAAAGATTTTAAAGCGGTCGGTAGTATGCGAGGGATTGGTTGGGCTATCGTCTATTTTGACGCTGAAGCTGATCGCCTGTTTAATGTCTGGATCAACGAACATGATGTTGGTCACTTCACTGGTTGCCAGCCACTTTTGGTGATGGATGTTTTTGAGCATGCTTTTATGCTTGATTATGGCACCAAACGAGCTGACTATATCGAAACCTTCTTTAAATCCATTGACTGGTCGGTGGTAGAAAAGCGTTTAGTATAACACTCTTGTTACAATGTTTGCTGACAAAAAAAACTTACTCAGTGTAGGTGTTGCGGTAGCACTTCTGTGCCTCGGTTTTTTTGTGGGACAGTATCACCCCCGGTTTAAAAAAGATGGCGAAAATCATGTTCTTCGAGGTGGTAAAGTTTCTAACCTTACTAATCCGCTCCTCGATTGCACTGAAATTGATAATGTTTCTAACAAAACGATCCTTACCACTCGAGACAATGTAGCTAACTACATTGAAGATATTAAAAAGGAAGGCGTTGATACAGTGGCTGTGTATTTTCGTGATTTAAACAATGGCCCATGGTTTGGTATTGATGAAAAAGAAGGTTTTCTTCCGGCTAGTCTGCTTAAAGTTCCGATGATGATAGCAGTGCTGAGACAGGCTATGATTGATGAAAATTTCTTAAAAAAAGAACAAGTGTCTACCTTTGAAAACGAAAATAGTAGTGAGTTTTTTAAAGGGAAAAGCGAGATTAAAAAAGGTGTAACTTACACAATAGACACAGCAATTCAGTCGATGATCAAACACTCGGATAATAATGCCTCCAAGTTTTTAGGAAGCTTAGTAGATCTAACAATCCTCAAAAAAACGTTTATTGATTTAGGTGTGGAGTTTCCAGATAGACCTAATTACAGTCTCTCTATTCGAACGTACGCCTCTTTTTTCCGCATCTTATATAACAGCACGTTCTTAAATCAAGAGCTTTCAGAAAAAGCCCTACGATTATTATCAGAAACAGATTTTAAAGCTGGTCTAGTCGCTGGGGTACCAAAAAAACTAGTCGTAGCACATAAATTCGGTGAGCGACATATGCCTGATGGGACAAAGCAACTCCATGACTGTGGTATCGTGTATTATCCAGACAAGCCATACATTCTCTGCGTAATGACCCGAGGTAAAAATTTTGAGCAACTAGCTAGTGTTATTGCGAGAATCTCGGAAGAAGTGTATGCTGGAGTGCATAGTGATTAATATTTTTTTATGACAAAACAAGTCGCATTTTTAGTCTCGCTCGGCGCGGTCATCACCCTTATCATGACTGGGCTGTTCGGTTTCTTGCTTGGTAGCTCGCTCGGGCAATCAAGCGCGTATTTATCAACAGCAAGGCCGGCTATCAAAGACGATAAGCCAGTAGTGGTGGAAACCTTAAGCGTTTCCTGGAGTGCGCCACAGAAAAAAGAATCACTCAAATTGTTTTATCCAGCTACAGAAAACAATACTAATTATACAGAAAAAATTATCTTCGCTGAGCCAGCCAGTGAAAGGGTGGCTAAAGAAAGCTATTTGCTCATTTCCTATTATTCTGTTGGTAGTCTGACCTACAAAGGTGTACCAAGCACACTCGTCATGGTGAAAGCCGCTGTCGTAGATATGGGTGGTGCCACAGCTCGCTACTTCTTTATTAAAAACAGCTCTGGTCTAACGTTTTTAGAAAGAGTTTCGGATAAGTTACATGATTGGTCTGGGGATAGAGATGACAACGAAAAGCTAGTAAAAGCTGGTTATGGCCGAGAGGGGATGCTTCGCACTGCTTTCACCATCGACAATGCTTCTGAAATAAAAGAATTGTTGTTGCCAGCTAAAATTACTGGCCCAAGCGCTCGCCAAGAACTCTTTTTGGCGGATGTTGTTGATACTACTGATGAGTACCAAGTAGCCAGATACACCAATCCAGCAGAGCGCGATGTTTTTGCTGTGCCTTCATTGGGAATGGTTCGCACGAACACCACCACTAATGCCTTTGTTCTTCAAACAAAAAGTCCACTCATCGGTGTCTACCGACTTATCCCAGATATTTATCCACCAGTCACTTCGCCAACTGATCCAATTTCGTACACCACCAACATTACTTGGAATGACGGTGAAAAAAATAACGGAGAGTACCTCTATCAAAGAGTCGGCGGCTGTGGTTATTCTAACTATGCCTTTGTCGTTAGCACACAAGAGGTTGATTTGAAAAAAGAAACGGTAGTGGTTGGTAAAACTGCTCAAGGAGACGCCATTTATGCGCTCAAAAATACTGAGCACCCTCTTCTAAAAGAGATCTACGACTATAGTCATATAGCCGGAGAAAAAACCGACTATCAGGCCTTTATCAAAGCTCGTCCGCTCGTTTTCTGGGTTGATCCATTTGGTCGGACGATTGGGCTTCGCAGTGCTAAATTCCAGCCACAAGCTGAATGTGGCAAGCCGGTTATTTACCTCTACCCAACCAGCACCATTGAAGCCAATGTTTATGTTCAGCCGCAAGGTGGTTTTACCTACACCGATCCGCCATACGTGGTTGGTTGGAAAGTTAAGGCACAGCCAAACGGTCATTTGACCGATTTACGCACCAACAAAGAATACCCATACCTGTATTGGGAAGGCCGTGGTGGTATTTATGAACAACCAAAACAAGGTTGGGTGGTCAAACAAACACAACTCAAAACATTCTTGCCAGCCAAGCTCAAAGCGCTTGGTCTCAATAAGCACGAAACTGCTGACTTCATGGACTTTTGGCTCCAGCGCATGACCGAAAAACCATATTATTTCGTTACCTTTATGGGTAACAGCACGATGGACACGTTGGCTCCACTCACCGTTGAGCCAAAGCCAGACACAGTTATCCGTATTCTGATGGATTTCAAACCACTTGATAAGCCTATCGCCGTTAAGGGGTATACAATTAAAACCCCAAAACGTAAAGGCTTTACTGTGGTTGAATGGGGTGGAGTTTTGCGCTAAAGATTGTCTTTTTAAACAACCTTGTACCATAGTGGTGCAGGGTTGTTTTTTATCTCAAAAACAGCTACACTAGGCATAGCTATGATTAAAAAAATACACCTCAGTATCGGGTTTCTCCTCCTCTCTACCGCCCTGGCTGTAGGGGTTTTTGTGAGTCGGCCAGAACAGGAAGTAGTGGCCGAAGAGCGAGGCCGATCATTCCCCGGTCGTCATCGAGCGACACTCCTAGAAGCTGATTGGTTTGAAACAGTGTTTGCCTCGGCAAAAACGACGACGCCCACTCAAGAAAAGGTGGTTTCTGGAGTGATTCCGCATCACCTGGTGGCCGCTGTTCAGATGGCTACTTTTTTTGAAACTATTAAAAATCAAAAACCAAAAGTGGTCGTAGTTATTGGGCCCAATCATCTGAATCGGGGGCGTTCGCCGATCAGCACCAGCGAATATGCTTGGAAAACTTCTTCTGGAGACATTGTTCCAGCCGATGAAGTACGCCAAAAACTACTTGGCAAGCAGGTAGCTATTGATGAAAACGCTGTCGGGCAAGAATGGAGCATTGGGGCAATCGTGCCATTCATCAAACACACCTGGCCAGAGGCCACAATTGTCCCATTGATTATTAAATCAACCGCGACAACTTCAACGCTCGACGAATTGGCTCTCGCGCTCTCCAAAAATCTGCCAGCCGACAGCTTGGTGCTCGCCAGCGTTGATTTTTCACACTATCTACCGTCATTTGTCGCTGATTTCCACGATATTTTGGCCGAAGATATTTTGGCCTCAGGAAGCCCGCTACGATTGCCAAAGGCTGAAGTTGACAGTCCAGGCTCACTGTACACATTACTGCGTTATAACGAGCTTGTAGGGGCAAAAAAATGGCATCTGGTAGCCAAGAGCAACAGCGCAACGATTGCCAGCAAGCCAGAGTGGCTCGAAACCACGAGCCACGTGCTTGGATACTTCACTCCGAGCGTTTCAGAAGGGGCTAGTCGGGTCATAACGATGCAATTTTTTGGCGATATTATGATCGACCGAAGCGTGGCCAGAGTAATGGGAGATAAAGGTTTTTCATATCTTTTTGCTAAACTGCAAGGCCAAGAACAGCGGTTTTTTACTGGTGCCGATCTATTAATGGCTAATTTGGAAGGGGCCTTTGCGCCAAGCCGAATTGCTACTACCAAAGAGATAGCTTTTCGGTTTGACCCTAAATGGGCCAAACAGCTCAAATCGTATGGTTTTGGGGTAGTCTCGCTCGCCAACAACCACACTTTGGATATGGGGCGAGCAAATGTCGCCTTTACCGAGAAAACACTCGCTGACGCGGGCATCGCCTATTGCGGACGACAGTTTACGGAAGGAAAAGAATACAATCTGGTGCTTGGCGAGGCGTTTGGATTGCCCGAACCAGTCGCGTTTGTTTGTTTTGAAGAGGTAGGACGCACTGCCAACCGCGAAAAACTAATTGAAGCTTTGGAGGCGGCTAAAAAAGCTTCGCGGTATGTTGTTGTTCAGGTACATAGTGGTATTGAATATCAGCGCCGAGCCTCAACTGGGCAACAAGCGATGTATCGTTGGCTCATCGACAACGGAGCGACGATGGTTGTTGGGCATCATCCGCACGTTGTTCAAGAAATTGAAATCTATAAAGGCAAACCAATTATCTATTCGCTCGGTAATTTTGTTTTTGATCAATATTTTTCCAAAGATACGCAAGAAGGTTTGAGTGTCGGCGTGGTTTTCAAAGAAGGTCGTGTGTCAGCTCTACATCTTTTCCCGTTTTTCGGAGCACGCTCGCAGGTGGAACTCATGACCGGCGAAAAAAGAAAGACTTTTTTAGACTGGATGAAGAAAAACAGCCGTCTTGAAGGAGCGGCATTGGAAGACGGTGTTATAACACTTAACTAAGTATGTCAGGACATAGCAAATGGCACAATATTCAAGCGCACAAAGGCAAACAAGACGCCAAGCGCAGTAGTCAATTTACCAAATTGGCTAAAGCGATTACGGTGGCAGCAGCGCGTGGGGCAGATCCGGCCACCAATTTTTCGTTACGCATTGCTATAGACAAAGCCAAGGCGGAAAGCATGCCCAAAGACAATATTGAACGAGCTATTAAACGCGGTACCGGCGAAGATGGTGTTGGTGTGCAGATGGAAGAAGTGTTGTTTGAAGCCTATGGCCCAGGTGGTGTAGCGATTCTTATCAAAGCAGTGACGGATAATAAAAATCGCACTGTCCCAGAGATAAAACATATTCTGTCTGAACACGGAGGCACCCTTGGCAGCTCGGGCAGTGTGCAATGGATGTTTGGGCAGTCGGGAATGATTGCGATTACCGCTGATCAGTTTACCAAAATATCGGCCGACCAAGATGTTTTTGAAATGCAACTTATTGAAGCGGGGGTTGAGGATATGAAAGATGGTGAAGCAGGGGAAATAGATATCCGAACCAAGGTGGAGAATCTCCAAAAAGTGCTGACGGTGCTCAAAGAGCACGGTGTTGAGCCGAAGTCGTCAGGCATCCAGTGGATTGCCAAGGACACGATTGGTATTACCAAAGAAATCGAAGAGACCTTGGGCGATTTATTCTCGGCGCTCGAAGAACATGATGATGTCGAAGATTATTTTACGAACGCCAATTAGTATGTCTATTCGTATTCTCGGAATTGATCCTGGTTTTGGGCGAGTGGGCTATGGCGTGATTGAAAAAGTGGGCAAATCGAACACTTGGAAAGCGGTGGCCTATGGTTGTATTGAAACCAGTCCCAAGAAAAAATTTGTCGAGCGGTTATCTGACGTTCGCGAAGACCTGCTCGAAGTGATTAAGCGCTTTAAACCAACTCGCATGGCGGTTGAAGAATTATTTTTCTTCAAAAATGTGACTACCGGTATGGAAGTGAGTCAAGCACGAGGGGTAATTCTTCTCACTGGCTATGAAGCCGGGCTACCAATTGATGAATTTACTCCGCTCGAAGTCAAACGAGCGCTCACCGGCTATGGCCGAGCTGAAAAACCTCAGATGCAAAAGCTTATCGCGGTGAGTTTGGGGATTAAAGGCAAAATTAAATCAGATGATGCCGCCGACGCTCTCGCTATTGCCCTCACCTCGGGGCAACAACTCTGGACAACTAATCTATAAGCTATGAAAAAAACAGCAGAATGTGTTCTAATCCTTCCCAATATCAGAAGCGGGCACAATGTCGGCGCTATGTTTCGTACCGCTGACGGCGCCGGTGTGTCCAAAGTATACTTAGTGGGCTACTCACCAGTCCCGCCACATCCGCAAGTGGATAAAGTTTCGCTTGGAGCCGAAAAAGTTGTGCCTTTTGAACACCGAAAAACTATCGGGCCGCTTTTGAAGCAATTAAAGGCCGAAGGTTTTCAGATTGTTGGCTTGGAACAAACCCCAAAAAGTGTTACCATATACAAATGGCAACCAAAAAAATCTGTCGCGCTGATTGTTGGCAACGAAAAAACCGGTATCACTCCGGCGATGCTCAAACACTGTGATGCCGTTGTCCATTTGCCAATGAAAGGCATTAAAAATAGTCTCAACGTTAGTATTGCTGGCGGGGTGGCGATGTATTACATTAGCCAGGCGCTCGGTACACTCAAGTAGTATGCAATCAACCATCGCTCTCTTTGAGCATTTATACAAACACTGTCCACCGCTGTTTCCTCCAGAAGTAAAAGACAAAATGGAGCATGCTTTGTCGCACCTCAAAAACGATCAGACCGTGACGCTTGAGGCGATTGAACAGACCATGATTACTTTTGGCTACGAGCTGTGGCCGTGGAACCAGGCCTACCGTGAGTTTTTGGCGCTGGCTGAGTCGCATATGGGCGAACATTTTTTATTGCCGAGATTGTCTAAAGGGCTTCAAGAAAAATATCATGATTTTAAAAAATATGGTGGGACCTTTCGTGATTTGCATGCTGGTCAGCCGGCTCAGTATTTTAATCAAGAAGAGCGGAGTGAATTGTGTGTGCGCTTGGTAGAGATGCAGCACGATTTACGATCGTATGTTGAGCGCGAAGTGATTGGTTTGCAACGTAAAAAATATCTCGAACGAGTCAAAGAGTTTGGCGCTCTTTTAGAAGAGATACGAGGGACACTCAATCACCTCAAAGAATTGGCCGAAAGCGAGCAAGACCACCCAACATTGGCTGGAGAAATTCGCTCCAAGGTGGAGCATTTTGAACACGG
>CAYZGX010000018.1:0-11705 GCA_964478235.1 uncultured Gammaproteobacteria bacterium | reverse complement strand
ACAAACTCCCCATTGGCGCTTCGAGCATGGCTTTATCAATTCGGAAACGCATCGCTGCCTTGGCGCACTCCCACGATTGTTTGCCGGTGACCCGCTCTAAAAAAGCTAAAACAGTCTCCGTCGGCGAAAATTGATCGTATTGATCGAGATAACTCAGTCGAGTTGGCGCGTGAATGACTACTTCCCCACTATCTGGGGTATCGGTACCAACAATCATTCGTAGAAGTGTGGATTTCCCCGCCCCATTTCGCCCAATCACCCCAATTTTCTGCTTCTCCCCTATTGTCACTCCGGCATTACGAAACAAAGCCCGCGGACCATAGGCTTTGCTCAGATTGGTAATTTGAAGAAGCGTCGCCACAAAATCGTTACGGAAGAGCTAAATAGTGTTTGAGAGTATACATCATATCCGCTTTTTGTTCTTCTGGCTTTTTTTCAGATTCACTGCGATAGAGCCACTCCAAATAGCTTCGCTCAGTTGAAGCGAGCTGTTCATAGGTCTTTCCTTTGTGCTTACCGAAAGTAATCATCGTAAGAAGCACTGGTGTCGCGGATAATTCCAGCATCTTTTCAAAAATTGCTTCGTCGCTGGTGAGGAGATACATCTCCCCCACTGTCTGCTTGAGGTAATTGAACACTCCCTCGAGCACCACAATATCGCCTAAGGCATCATGAGCCGTCCCAGAGACGTTTATATGTAAAGAATAGCGCAAGTACTGCAAATTGTATTGCTCGCTTTTAATCGTGTGCTGAGCGACTTTAAGCGTATCGATCGCTTTGCCCGGAGTAAGACCTTCATTTTTAAGAACGATTAAATCGTAGGGAGCGTTGTGAGCGACAACAATACTCTCCGCAAGAAGACTGTTTAATTTTTGATACGTTTCGCTCCCCAAAAAAACTGGCTTGCCTTCTACCATTTCATTGGTGATATGATGTATCGCCATTGCCCCATACGAAATGGTCACTGGTGGTTTAAATAATTCATTTACCACTTCTCCCGTGCTAGCTACTTTATACGCCAGCTGAACCAAACGAGGTTTTTCTAAATCAGTTGTTTCGGTGTCAAGAAAAATAAGAGACATACAAATAATTAACGGTTACTGATATAGAGCGCGAACAACGCCGCATTCCCCCACCAACCAATGAATGAAATAACAAAACTAAGCGTAATCTTTACTTGAAGTGATTTTGGTAATAATTCTTTGGCTTTACCGAGTGCTTCTTGGCGAAGAAGAAACGGACTCACTACAAAGCTCAGGAAACAGCCATTAAGAATCATAACTCCGGCGGACACTAGCTGAACGAGTGTTTGCGGAGTAAAGCCAACATAACGATACACAATCAACCCGCCAGCCAAAGCAGTGAACATACCAATCCAAATGAGGGGTTTAGTGATTTTATGCGTACGAATTGTCGCTTCGGTCCAATAGGCTGAACGTCGACCAAGAAACCCATGAAGATCAATCACAGTGACCGCTCCAAGACCGATACTAAAGCCGGCCAGAATAAGAAAGATACCGATAGCGTCGAGAGTAAGTAGTGGCATAGAGAATAGTTAATTTCCCCTCTAGTATAAGGAAAATAGGGTAATTAAGCAACCCACTCCATTCCCCTTCTTTATATTGACAATAGATGACAAAGAGCATACTATTATTGCTATTCTGGGCACTCCCGCCCAGCCAAACGGAGGGTAGTTCTTTGAGATCACACAATCGAACGGTTCCTGCAATTTCACTGGAAAATTTCTATGCGAACGCATTGTCTCCGGAGGGACGACGCGCGCTGGTGCAACAAATCGGTGACGCTTTTGTAAAAATTGGTTTTATTGTGATCGTGGGTCACCCCATCGACCACAAACTCATCATGCTCGCGTATGATGAGTCCAGGCGACTGTTTCACCTCGACCAAGCAACGCTCCGTCGCTACGAAATTCCGGCCATCCATCGCCAGCGCGGCTACTCGAGCTTTGGCGTGGAAGGAGCGAAGGATCGGACGCTCGGCGATTTGAAGCATTCGTGGTTTATCGGTCGGGAATGTCCGGAGGGTCACCCCTACCGAAAGCTCGACGGGTACTATGAAAACATCTGGCCAGAAGAAGTGCCAGAAATGCGCCAGGTCATGCCTGTTCTCTATCGTCAGCTCGAGGGAATCGGTATTGATCTGCTTAGTTTCGTCGAAGAGTACCTCGGCTACCGGCGCCATACCCTCACGGAAATGGTAGAAAACGGGCATTCGCTGACTCGCCTGCTCCACTACCCGCCCATGCCGAAAAATTTTGCAACTGCCGGCTCTATTCGCTCGGCCGAACACGAAGACGTCAATCTGATAACACTCCTCGTCGGGGCGCTTGGCGGAGGCCAAGGTGATCTTCAGGTGAAAACCCGCGAAGGTCTCTGGATTCCTGTTGATGAAGAACCGAACTGTATTGTGGTCAATGTCGCTGACATGCTCCAAGAGTACACCGGTGGTCAACTCGTCTCAACCACTCATCGAGTGGTGAACGGTGCGCATCTGAACGACCGCGAACGTCTGTCGATGCCTTTTTTCCTCCACCCGAGGGCCGAAGTCATCGTGAACCCAAAGACCGGCCTCACCGCCGGAAAATTCCTCGCCGAGCGCCTGCAGGCTATCGGTGTCGCCGAACAAGGAGACAAGAAGAACTAAAGCAAATGTACCACACTGCTCTATGGGCTGTGTGGTAGAAAAAACTACCCTCAGCTCACCTACTAGAGATACTCATCTATATCTAGTGCGTGAGGGGTAGTTTTTTGTTTTTATCTTGACAAAATGGGCAAAATCATGTATACTGTGGCCACTATAGTAACCCTATAGCCCTGTGGTGCGAGGATAGCAGAGTTACGAAAAGACCTTTTTCATAAGCCTGCTGTCCCCCACCCACCCCAAGAGAGGTTCCACATGAACGCCGAAAAGCTCGTCGAAAACCTGAAGAAGTACTTGCCTGCCGGCACGGTAATCCCCGACGTCCATGAGGTCGTCGACCTGTCGAAGAAGTATCACTTCCCCTGTTTCGTGGCCAAGGTTACGACCATGAACAGCCTGACGCTCGAGGTTGTCTACTCGATGCCGCGGCTGGCCATTCTGCCGAAGTACGCTGTCTACCAGCGCGACCTTCAGCCGGGGCAGTCGTCGCCCGAGCGCGACACGTTCGAGAAGCTGCTGACCGACAGCGTCGGAAGCCCGCTCGGTCACCGGCCCGACTTCTTCGCGCCGACACCGATCTACTAGGCCGGGCCCGTCGCCCACTCTCTCAAACCAGAACCCCTGCCGTTTTTAACGCGCAGGGGTTCGTCATTTTTATATCGTTTTAGCTAACATCATCTTCTATATTGTGAATCGTTTTCTTGACGACCGCTTCACTTTCTTCAAGATGCTTTTGTAAGCGTTGCATAATTTTACGTTCTTGTAATGTCAGACCTCGTTTTATTTTTTTATCTTCAAAGAAAGCAATCTGATCACGAATATCTTCACGCAGTGTTACAAAGATATGATCTAAGTTGCGCTCAAATGAAACCAAATCGCGACGAACTCGTTTCTTGAGCTTAGAGATACGATGCATCATATAAGCAATCAAGATAATCAGAGCGATAAAGAAGCTCAAGAACGGCAGGAGAGCAATGAGGTAATCTTCAAACTGAGTAAGCATGCGACTAAACTGAGACTCTACGAAGACAACTGGAATAAGCGGAGCTTTGACAGTCACCTGACGACGAAGAGTGGCGCTGTTACCAGCAGCATCAACTGCCTGAAGCATGATAGTGTGTTCACCCGAAGATAGTGCTGATGCAAAAGTGTATGGAACACGCTCAATACTAGAAGTTGGGATGATACCCAATGACACCCCATCAACTGAAACAACGTAATGGGCTACGCCAGACAACATATCGACAGCCGAAGCTTGAACAGTTGAACCAGAGTCGTTTACTGTGACGTTCAAAGATTCTGGAGCTTGCGTATCTACCCGCAACGTATAGGAAGCAGTTCCACCCCAACCAGCTTTATTTTGCGCGCGAAGGGTAAAATACTGCACCCCATCACGCAAATTGGTAGCCAAATACGATGTCACCACACCTTCAGAAACAGTATCAGGAGTTTCTTTCGATGTTGCCACAGAATAACTCACCCCGGTCACCCCACTTGGCATTTTCCAAGTCAATTTACCACTAGTGAGTGAATACCAACGGTTTTGATCAATAAAATCAGGGGAAGAGATGGCTAAAAGGCCAGGCACGGAATCAACCGGCTCAACATCTCTATCTGGAGCATCGCCAATTACTATTTTAACTCCACTCGCCCCAGTCAAAACATTCGTCCCCAAACCATCGTTGGCCAAAACCGACGCTGACCCAAGACTAATTGTCGCTTCACCTGGCGCTCGGGCGCGCAAATTAACAGTAAGAATCCGGCCGCGTGAACCAGAATAACCAGGATTAAGAATAACACCGGTAAAGCTACTGACACTTGGCTCTTGCACCCACAAATTAACAATACTACCAGATTTTGAGACAGACACCCCTGACAATTTATCTGATGGGAAACTGACCCGCCCTTCAACCGCGTTAATTGCTTGTCCACCAGCCGAAACATAGATAGTGACCGGAATAGTTTCTCCGACCGAATAATTTGTTTTTGGTGTAGTCGCAAATAACGTAGCGGCCGAAGCAGTGGCTGGGAAAATAAAAAAAGCCACACCAATAATGAGGCTTACGGCAACAAAAAAATGATTAACTAACGACTGCTTCCTTTCTGTTTTCTTCGCAGAAAACATACCCTAACAATGATTATAACAAGCCCTAGTAGTATACACGAAAAAACGACTTTTGAGAAATACGTGGTGTACCAAGCTTTGGCCAGCGGAGCGAGAACTACTACCCGACTATTACCGTGACGATCAACAGCTTTGACAAAAGTGTAGCTTTTGAGCGACTGATCAGTCAAAACAACCGGACTCACCGTTCGCTGCCACGCCTCTTCTTTCGGAGTTATTTCAAGATTTTCTTGCACTTCAAAGTACGCTATCCCCGATTGTTTGTCTTGAGCGGTGAAAGCCACCATCCATGGGGCATCAGGAATAGAGGTATTTTGGAAGATAACCGGAGTAAACAGTTCAGGTATAATCGTTTCGAGCACTGCTGTCGACGTAGCAAGCGGTGCAGCTTTAAGAGATAGCGGCTTGGTGACAACAGCTACCGGTGTCCCCTGCCCGTCATTTTGATATGCTTCGAGCGAGTCTAGAGATAGACGGGCAGTGCCAAGGGCGCTAGGAGCAAACAGAAAGGATAACAAAAAACCACGATTCCCCTGAAAACCACCAGGAGTAATTCCGGAAAACACTACACCACCATCTGTGAGGTGGGGAGCTTCCACAAACGCATTGATAATAGACTGAGAATTATTAACATCTTTAAAAATAAGGGTGCTCGTTGGGAAAACAAGCCGAGCGCCAAACGTATTTAAAAGAACTCCTTCGGTATCTACAAAAGCGTTAACTTTAAGATAATTAGATCCAGCATACGACTCCACTCCCCCATCTTCCAAAAACATCTTAGCTGCTCGCGCTGAATGTGGAGCAAAAAACACACTCATCAAAACGAGCACCATACATCCGATAGAACGATACAAAAAAGTAAACATATCAGCCTGTCCAATAGTAAGCCATGATACTAAAGTCGATTAAATCAATTTTACCATCACCGTTTAACTTAGATTTTTCGAGCGGAATAATGCTACCGATGAGGGAGCGCTTAAACCAGTACGCCGCGATAGAAAAGTCTACCAGATTAACACGGCAATCGGCATTAAGATCAGCCCGCAATGTTCCACAAACACCAATTTCATCATCATCTTTCAAAACAGATTTTGTTCCAACCTTAAAACCAGCAACGCCACTATACCCACTAATTTCGCCGGCGATAGAGGCTTTAGCTCGCGTTGAGTGACTGCCGATCTCAAGTGGACTCGTATCAAAATTATAGAGGTAAACGCCATTGGTGTCGGCTTTGGTTTTTACAAAAATTTCTTCTTCTGAATTCACAGTAATGACGATGTCTGAGACCGGACTCGATTTACCAAAAATCGCAATATTATCACCGCGCTTCACCTCACTTTTATCAACGGCAATGGTTGGAGCCAAAAAAATACCGCTAATATTGGTGGTTGCGCCGTCAGTGATGCCTACTGGAAAAGTAACCAAGCTAGAGCGTCGACCAGCGTCATCTTCGGAATAGACCGAAAAAATATAATTACCCGCAGTGAGGCTGGTGACAGTAATCTGAAATTTAGCATCAGGACCAGAAATAGAGGTGGCTACTATCTGAGCGTCTTTAAGAAGTGTCACCGTACTACCTGGATACGCTCGACCGCTAAAAATCGCAGTTGTATTTGAAACTCCGCCACCGCCACCTCCACCCCCACCACCTCCGCCACCGCCTCCACCTGAGCTGGCTGCTGACGGTGTTGCTGTTGCTTCCGTTGAGGTTACAATTGATTCACTCAAACCATCGAGAGCTCGAACAATAAAATAATAAGGGGTGCCACCAGTAAGGCTGGTAACTGTATAGGAGGTGCTGGCACCGGCCGAAGCATAGGTGTAAGGGCCACCAGAAACAGTAGAATACCCTACCTGATAAGCCGAAACTACGTATCCTAATGAAGCATTAGCCGATGTCCATGACAACGATACTTGTGTGGTACCACCGGTCGCCGAAAGTACCGGACTAGTAATTAACGGGAAATAGAAAAAACCAGCTCGACCAATAAAATTGGTGCTGGTACTTTCCCCTATTACTACCTGGCCACTACCGCTAATTAATTGAAAGTTTGACGAAGTCGCCACACCGCCAGATACCGTCACCACTGGATCGCGCACGATAAAATTTGACGATCCAAAATCTGTTGCCGTAACTTTAGCAACGATAGCCAGAGATAAGAGCGTAATGAGGACAAGCGCTCGACGCATAGAAAACAGATAACGCCGCAACACGTAAAGGAGCTGCAGCGTTATAACAAGCGTTACTTAGGAAAAATTATTGAGCTGCTGCTTCAGGAGCTGGACCAATGTTGATTGGGGCAACTTCAATAATTTTATTTTGTGAAGGACTGTAGAGGATAGCTTTACGAGCATTGGTATAGATAAGCACTTTATCATCTTTGCTAGCATTAGCAAAAAATGATTGATTTTTTAGCTTATCTGGGTCAGCTACTGTAGCAATGGTTGGTTGCTCGCCAGATGGAAGAATGATTAATTTACCGACTTTAGCAATGAGATCTTTAATTTCACTTTCGGTAACCGCCTGAGAATTTCGGCGTAATTCAACATTCTGTTTATACAAATAAACAGCGGCAACAACTGAAATAACAGCGAAAAGCAGCAAACCAAGAGATGCTAATTTCTGCGTATCAAGGCTTTTTTCTGGCATAGAAAAATAAAATAATAAATACTAAAGTAGTGCTAGTATAGCATGAAGCTCACCAACGAAGCAAGCAATTTCATCCACTTTTGTCAATGACTTATTCGGCTGGAGCGGGTGCTGGCTCTGGGGCGGAAGGCGCTGGAGCCACTGGCTCAGCGGGGGCACTTGGTGCGGGTTCTGAAGCTGGTGCTTGAGGAGATTCTTCTTCAATAGGAGGGACTACTGACTCACTTTGAGCCGGTGGGGTAGTTTGTCCTTCAGAGACACCATCATCTGTCGAGGTTGGTGATGTAGGAGAGCTACCACTATCCCCTACCCCAACGGTAGACGAGGCGGTTGTTTCATCAGGAGATGTTGGCATTTCCTGATCAGGTACAATAATCACCTGTGGTGTACTTGCAGCTGAAGTAGACGGTACTGAGATGAAAATCCTAGGATTTTTTACCGCAAAGGCTGTCCAACTAAACACTACCGGAGCGCTCGCTGGCTTATTAAGGAGGATGGTAAAGCCTTTCGCAGACTTCTTGGTAACCACAAAGCGGATATCCTGAGCAAAGACATCAGTATCGATCATCATTTGTTCGGTCGAAGTTGTATCTTCGAGACTCAACGTAACGTTAACAATTGGTTGCTCGAGATATTCTTGATCAAAGACAACATCAACCGATTGAGTGCTTGAAGCGACGACAGCGAAACCAGCGGTATCAACATTGAAGTAAGGGCGACCAAAGAAGGAAACATCATTCATGAAGGTGAGAATGTCACCAAGAGAGCTAATTGTATCAGTCTTTAAGCCGTTATTGAAGATACTGAGACCAGCGACTTGCAAAGTGTTACTAACTGACAAGTTGGAGACAGTCAAAACCGACGAAGTGGTCAACGGATTCATGAACGCTGAAAATTCTGATTGTAACTGAGCGATGATTGCACTTGTCGAGGAAGTTTGAGCTTGTACGCTCTGCATCGTTGTATCCATTGAGAGAACAGCGGCCTGGAGCTCATTCATCCCAACCACTTCACCAACAAATTTCTTAGCGGTGATTTCTCCAGTATAAGTAGCGTTACCTAGCGCATCAAAAGAGATGGCAACAGTACCAGTCGTACCGATAGTAAACTTACCAGCAGGGTCAAGCGAAACTCCTAGATCAGTGCCGGACAGCGCGTTCAAGCGAGACAAGTAAGCGTCACGGGCATTGATAGTTGGAGCTGTAACCGACAGAGAAGCAACCACGGAATCGGAAAACATTTCAGACAAGCTACTTGAAGAAGAAAGACCAATATCAAAACCTGGAACAGTCATTCTGGAAGCGTTAACAAGAGATGAAATAAGGTCAGACGCAGAGTTAGAGCCACCAGCGGTAGAGACAGTGATGAGGCTGCCAACTTTACCTGTGTAATGTTCAACTGAAATTACTACTGGGATAGAGCCTTCTGATTCACCAACATACGTAGCTAAAGCTCGACCGAGCACTGTACCCGCTTTTGTGGCGCGCATGGCCACACCAGGAATTGGGGAGGTTGTAAGATAATCACCAAAGTTAATCGGACCATTCATAGTGGAAACACGGACAGTAGCTCGACCATGAGAAGTGACCTGCACACCATCAACCGTATTATTAGTGAGGGTCAAACCACTACTTGGGATAATAACACCCACCAAGTTAGGATCATACGACCCCATACTTGAGGTGACACTGCCGTCCCCTGCCACAGAATCAAGACTGACGAGGGTGCCCTCAGGCAATTCTTTAACTTGTTGACCTGCTGGATACAACTGACCGAGACTTGAGAGACTAACGAGATCTGGAGTAGTTGTGACAACTTCAGGAATAGACAGAAGGGCTGGATCACCACCACCGCCACCAGCTTCGTTTTCATCTTGCCAAATACGCATGTAGTCAATATCAAGGACAGCATTAAGACTTGGATTGAAAACCATTAAAGCAGCAAATGGTGTTAAGTTGACCCAACCAGAATAACTAGCAGGATTAACCGTAATCGGCGCGCCACAACTCACTTCATCAACACCGTTGGCTGTATTACTATCTACCATGAAACGAATGGCTGAAGAGCTAACAAATTCAATGCGCAAGAAATTAAAACCAGTACTCGAAGAAATGGTATATGGATCATCAAACGCACAAGAAGTAGTGGCAATACTATTACCATTTTTCACCATACCAATCCACGACAATGAGTTGCAGGTGCCCGCGCCGGCGGTGTTAAGCGATGTCCAAGATGGTGTATTAGCAGCATCTTTACAGTTGGTAAAGAAGATGCCGTTAGGTGACGATGTTGGGGCGAAAATCGCCTGAGTAGCTGTAGGAGCTGCCCACATACCAATCCAATAACGAACTGTGGAGGTGGTTGATGAAACGATATTTGGACGAACTTTAGCGGTCATGAGAGGCAGGGTGTTTGTTGCCCACAAGTAGTTACCGCCACCGGCTGTACCGCCATAGTACTCCATAATGCCTGTTGAGGAGTTGGCGGCTGTCGTCACAACCTGCAAACGTTCGATACCGTTTACTACGTGGAGCAACGATTGAACGTTTGGGATGGCGCGCGTACCAGTGGCACCGGCTGGGAATGTATATGGGTTAACCGTAGTTGTAGCCAAAGACCATGTACCACCAAAAGCAGCACAAGCAGAGACTGTTGGGTTGCCGTCGTCACCACGCATTTGTGTACCAGAGACCGTTGTTGCCGAAGCACAACTACCACGACGATAGACGTTATACTCTTCACCAAAATACGAGTTTCGATTGATGAATGCGCCAGCTGTAACAGCCGCACCAAAGTTCTGACTTAAATCTTTCACTTCGAGAAGAGTACTGGTGGTTGAGCCGGATCGTTTAATAGCGAAAGTAGTCGAAGTAGGGGTTACGAAAGAAATAATAGAACTAGTGGCAGCCGAGGTTGATGTTCTAAAAAATTCAAAACCAGAGGTAGTCATGCGCATCACCGCATTTTGTATCTGAGTTCCACCAAGATGGAACATGATAGTAGAAGTATCCGATGTTGCCGTACCAATCGCTAAATCACCACCATGTATATAAAGATAGCCGTCGTTAGCTCCACCAATAGAGAAGGCTGAGTCGTTGTAGCCAGAACTGTTGATACCCATATTAATAAAGAATGTAGAATCCGTGCCATTGTCAGCAGTTGCCACAAAGTCAGATGAAGCATTAGAGCCATTATTATCATTATGAACAACCACCTGACCATAACCGTTGGTACTTGTCGAGAAGATAGCTAAAGCGCCACCAAAGGTTGTCCCAAAACTAGTGCCGACAAACAAGGTCCCGGAAGCACTGATGTCGCCTTCATTGTTCACGAAGAACAAACCATCCTGATTAGCTGTAGAGGTGGCAATAAAAATACCATCAGCGCGGAGACTAGAAGTCGTTCCCGAACCACCATTAGTAACAGTTACTGCCGTTGTGAAAGCGGTTGTAGCTGAGCCACTTGTTCCGTCTAAGCCACACGAAAATTTACCAGTCGTAGCGTTATACAAAACAGTGTCGGTTTCAGCACTACAGTTAGAGAATCCGTCCTGAAAGAAACTTCCAGAGATACTAAGATTCGTACCAGTTGCGCTGGCAAAAGTCAAAGCGTTAGTGAGGCTCAAGTTGGTGCCAGTAGCTGAAGTGAAAGTTAAGAGTGTGGTATTAAAATTAGTGGAAGTAGCGTTGCCGAGGCTGGTTGGACCAGATACGCGCAGGTTTGTGGAAGTAATACTTGTGCCTTCAATACGGGTAAAGGATAGGTTCGTCCCAGTAGCTGAGGTAAAAGTGAAGAGGCCAGTACTCAAGTTAGTGGTGGTAGCCGAACCGAAGATGCGTAAACTACCTGAAGCAGAAACATTACCAGAAGAGTCGGCAAAGAATAAACCGTTAAGGTTCGCGGTGGAGGTCGCAATAAAGATGCCGTCGGCACGAAGACTGGAGGTCGTAGAGCCATCACTAACAGTGACGGCAGTAGTAAAGGCGCTTGTGCCTGCCCCACCGGTATCATCATCACCACAAGTAAATTTACCAGTTGCAAGATCGTACATAACTGCAGCAGTGTCGAGATCACAATCAGTTAAGCCGGTTTGGTAGAAACCACCTGTTAAGTTGGCATTAGTGCCGGTAGCATTAAGGAATGTCAGACCATTTGCCAAGCTAAGATTGGTGCCAGTAGCTGAAGTGAAACCAAAGAGACCAGTACTCAGATTCGTGGTGGTAGCGTTGGTAATCGTGGTGTTGGCGAGGTTCGTGACGCCGGAAACGT
>CAYZGX010000017.1:0-12278 GCA_964478235.1 uncultured Gammaproteobacteria bacterium | reverse complement strand
GGTGACGAATTTGTCACCGCTGGGGGCGTGGAGACGTCTGAGGTTGATCCGCAAACAATGGAATCCACTCTCTGCCCCGGCCTCTTCTTTGCTGGTGAGATTTTGAATGTTGACGGCTTCACTGGCGGGTTCAATTTGCAGGCTTCTTGGGCCACTGGGCGACTAGCTGGCGAGCATGCCGGACTCAAAGTTTGACCCCTCAGGGTAAACGTGGTACACTACTATCCAATAAATCCTACGTAGAAATAGAGTCGAATTTCTGCCGCGATCTATTTTATTCAGCCTAGTCACATTACTATGCAAGGTACAATCAAAACCCTCGTAGCAGATAAGAACTTCGGCTTTATCACCCCAGAAGATGGTGCAAAAGACGTATTCTTCCACGCTTCAGGCTTGGTCGGCGTTCAATTCTCTGAATTGAAATCCGGCGACACCGTTACTTTTGATACCGAGAGCTCTGAAAAGGGTCCTCGCGCTATCAACGTAGCACGCGCCTAACTCTCTAAAGAGTTTAAAAAAACAGTCTGGGAAACCAGGCTGTTTTTTTGTCTATTTTTTTCCAAAGACCACTTCTTTGATACGCTCCACTCCCCGACTCTCCCCACTCATGAAAGCATTCATAGCTGTAGAGGCGAGAGCGCCCGAAACAAGCCACTCAAAAAACCATTCATGCGTTCGCTTGGCGTCGCTTGCCACAATGCCGGCACCATTCTTTTCAAGCCAGGCTTTATTGTATTCTTCTTGTGAACCGAGCGTTGGAGCAATAATAATTGGAATACCGAGTGCTGAATAAAACACTAATTCACTTGGCTTAGTCCAAAGTACGTCGGTGATGCGCAATTGTTGGTTGAACGATTCAAAATAGGCTTGCTTGGTTGGTTTGTAGAGCAGATGTAAACTTTTGCCGAGCTTATTTTGCAGACGCTCTTCTTCGATGATTCGTCTAAAATACCAATCTACCTCAGAGCGAGTACCAGCGACTAAACAGAGGTTGATTTTTTCCTCAACAATCGCGTCGTGAAGACTGTGAAGAATATCTTTGGCAGTTTCTTTTTGCGCACCAGCTCCACCGACAGCATAGGTGAGGGTCAACGGATGGGTTGGGGTTTCGTGGTCGTATTCTTTCAAAATGTTTTTAATCACATCCTTATACGTACTTCGGTAGCTGTGTTTTGGGTCAAGATTGTGGAGGCGGGCCGCCACATCTTTTTTGAGAGTGGTCATCGTGTGCCCACCGATGTTTTCGAGTGGCAGTGGGAAGCCGGTGAGAAAAATGCTCTCTGGTCTGACCCCGTAGGTGATAAGACGATCTTTGGCTCGCTCAGTTGGTACTACATATTTGATACGAGATTTTTCAGGGTGGAGCGGTGCCCAGGTGCGACTAATATCTGTATCGCAGACTACAAGATAGATGTCATTTTTAAAATGATGCTCTTCGGCCATATAGGCGACCGTGAAAAAACTGGTGACGAGCGGAATGTCGCGATGGTTGAGCTGTTGTATTAAATGTTTGCCCCGACCATTTCGAATCGCAATATAGTTTTGGAGGAGCTGAGCTGATGGGCGCAGATCACGACGCTTCGGGTCGTATTCTTTGATAACTTGAAAACTGTCCATGACAGCAAAAACCATCGATCCAATAAGCGGTAGTGCCTGAAGACGCGAGACTGTTTCATAAAACTTTCGACCGTAATTCCAAAATCGATAATCAGCCCTTGGCATGTCGGGATAGTCGTTGGCAATAATCACCTGACCATCAGGCGAGAGATGACGAAGCGGGTCAGCAGCGCGCTGGTGGCCATAACCCATATCCACCGTAACAACCCAGGCTTCGTGGTGTTTTAGATGGTGCGTTTGTTGGTGGCCCATAAAAATCCCATAGTACGATCAAAATGCGACGGAAAAGTTTGTACGCCGAAACCGTGCTCCCGTAAAGTTTGTTCCAATTCTTTGTGATTATGTTCTTTAGAATCGTGGTATTCCATAATAATCGCTTGCATAGAAGCGAAGTCGTCGTCGGTTGCTCCCGCAAACACATCGTACTCCCCGCCTTCAATATCCATTTTAAGCAAGGCAATTTTCCCGCCTGGACAGTGAGTGCGAATCGTTTCGAGCGGATAGACTTGAACAACCTCGGTATCGTCGCCTGGCGTGCCCACATCGAGCAAATGGTGGTTGTGGCTGTCGTCGGTCACAAAGAGGTGTTGCTTGGCGTAGGCGCCCCCCAGAGCCCCTTCCACGAGTGTGATACCAGACAGCTTGTTGTCTGTACAGTGTTTTTTAAAAAGGATAATGTTATTTTTCTCTGGCTCAACAGCGACAATCGGAGCGGTGGCATTAAGTGAGCGAGCGTAGAGGGTAAAAAGGCCGCTGTGCGCGCCAACATCGACAATCGCTCCGGTAGCCGATTCAATTGTTTCCTCGGCTCGGCGATATTCGCGCAAACGAAAAATTTCAGCCATGACACTCTCGTCGGCTTCGTCTCGTAGATAGATAGTAAGGTTGTGGCCATTGTGAGCCAAAAAAACAGTCCGCATACAGATAAGTATACAATAAAAAAACACCCCCGTACATATGGGGTGTTTTTATTGGTTTGGGGTCGTGGATGAAGTAAGGACTACTTAATTTTAAGACTCGACACAAAATCGTTATAAATATTCATATCAACACCCGGCTCAGCGCTAACGTAAATATAGTACCCCCTTAGAGGGAGGACAAGCAAAAGTTCTTTTTGGCCACCAAAGTCGTTCAGCCATGTATATTCAGTGCCTAGAATGTTGCTAACTTTCTTCGATTTAGTACTTACTATATCTAACCCACGAAATGGTCCGTTGTTTAGATCATAAGGTGAAACATCAACGGTGATTGCGTATCTGAAAGCATCAGTGTCTCCTGCAGGCAATACCATACCTTCTTTAGCGATATTCACATTATCTGAAGTTCCATAATTTGCATATCCCTTTGGTACTCTAAATGTTAGAGTGGGTTTTTGCCCAGCTGGATTCGACTTTTGTTCAGAGTTGGTTGTTTTTTCTTTCTTTTCCATTTCCATTTTTTCTGCCGATACAGATTTTTTTAAAACATTACCACCTTTAAAATTTCTGACTGTACTAATTTCCGAACTAGAAATTTCTAAATTAGGAATAGATAGTTGTTTTTTACTTGAAAGAAAGTTTTTAAATTTATACCACCCAAGCTTCCAACCAAACGAAGTCTTTACCGGTGTGTAATAAAGCTCCCAGTTTTCTCCAAGTTTAGTAATTTTTTTTGTTTTAACACTATCAAATAAATTAGATGTGATGTTTTCTCTACTTGGCACAATTGCAAATCCACCAAATTCAGAAAAACTTCCGCTAAACGTGCTTTTTACCCAACTGTCTAAAAGCGTGGGTGTGTAGGATGGCAGGGTGCTTAAATCTTCAATACAAATCTCCTTGTAAGCAACAAATTTTTTAGTAAAGCGTTCGATACGATCTGAAGACTTCTCCTCCTTAAGGTCGCTATCTACCATTTTAAACATCATTGGGCCAAAAGCAGGTGACGCATCACCTCTAACTTGCTGAAAAACGAATTCAACTGGAAGCTGTGTTTGTTTATCGGTGCAAATTAATGTTATGTCCCAGTTCGGACCCCCAGCTTGCGCATATGAAAATAAACCAAACACGCCAAACAGCGTAGCAAATGACGCAATAAATTTTCTTACAAAATTTATTTTCATAGAAAAGATTAGTTATAATACTCCGTACTATAGACTAATTTACCTATTTAATCAAGATAAAAAACAAAAAACGAAGCGTTGAATACGCTCCGTCTTGCTTGGTTCCGAGGTTTGGATTCGAACCAAAATAAGCGGCTTCAAAGGCCACTGTCCTGCCGTTAGACGACCTCGGAGTGTGCCTTCATGGGTGAAGGGGTTAGACTTTCAGTTGCCGACGCATCGCCAAACTACTAGATGTAATAGTGAGGAGAAGTACTGCTAGGGTCTGCAAACCGAACACGTACAGCATATGCGAAGTGTAGTAATTTGTCAAGGAGAAGCCGTTTGGGAAAACTACCCCCAAATACCGGTCGAGACGGTCAACAGCGACGAAAACAATGGCCATAGTAAAGACCATACTAATGAGAGTAAAGATGACGGATTCAATCAGATACGGGCCACGAATAAACCAATTATTAGCCCCTACGAGGCGCTTGATGCTGATTTCCACGCGTTGACTATAAATAGTGACGCGAATTGTGTTGAAGATGATAAGAAACGCGATAAGGGCAAATAAGACAGATAGCCCGAAGCCAATCTGCTCAATACGCATCGTAATCGCTTGGATACGGTCCAGCGCTTCTTCGTGACCGTCAAAACTCTTGCTTTCAATCAGACTGTCATATTGTGGGATAGCAAGCGCTTCGATAATCTTGCGGTATTGGCCTGGCTCTTTGGTTTTAACAATCACTGTTGGGCCAAATGGGTTACCACCGAGCTCACTCAAAGCCTGGAGCACCTCGGCGCTAAACTGATGGCGAGTTTGAAAAGCAGTCAAGACATCTTCTTTGGCTACCACTTTAACGCTGTCCACCTCAGGAAATTCAGCAATATAGTTTTGGAGGTCTTTAATGTTTTTATCTGTTGCGTCTTCGGATAGATAGAAACTGACATTGACCTGATCTTTGACCAAATGGACGGCTTCTTTGGTGGTGACGTCCATAGCGAGGAGTGTGTTCACCGACAAGAGCATAAGAATGAGGATAAAGACGGTCATCGAAGACAGCCCGAGGTTGCGCCAGATATCTTGCAAAGCAAATTTGAGAATGCGAACAAAAGAAGTCATAGACTAGATAACATATTTACCAGCCGACTCGTCATTGACGATTTGGCCGTTGGCGAGAGTGATCACCCGACGACGAAGACGGTTCACCACTTCGCGATTGTGGGTCACAAGCATAATCGTGGTGCCGAATTCGTTAATTTTCTTCAAAATTTCAATAATTTCATCGGTGTTGATAGCGTCTAAATTGCCGGTTGGTTCGTCAGCGATCAAAACCTTTGGGCGATGTACCAGCGAGCGAGCAATGGCTACACGTTGTTGTTCACCACCAGAGAGTTGCCCTGGATAGCGATTGCCTTTGTTACCGAGGCCGACAATCTGGAGCACCTGCGGAACAATTTGCTCAATACGGCCACTACGCTCCCCCGCTACTTCAAGAGCAAAGGAAACATTTTCCGAAACGGTTTTTTGTGGCAACAAACGAAAATCTTGGAAAATAACCCCGATTTGACGGCGGAGATATGGGACAACGTTGCTTTTTATTTGGGTGATATCCCAACCACCAATTTCAATACGCCCTTTGGTTGGGCGCTCTTCGGCAATAAGCAGCTTCACGAGAGTGGTTTTGCCAGCACCACTTTGACCGACAATAGACACAAACTCCCCGGGATCAATCGTAACAGTGACATCTTTCAAAACCGGATTAGTGTTGGAATAGAATTTGGAAACGCCGTGTAAAGTAATCATAGTAGGTTCTAGTATACCACATGCCTCTGCTGTCCACCACTCAAACCAGCCAGATAATGTGGACAGAATTGAAAAATCCGCTGGTTGACAACGATTATTCAAATCGCTACAATGACCCGCACAGTTTGCCGATGTAGCTCACCTGGTAGAGCGGCGGTATCGTAAACCGCAGGTAACCGGTTCAAGCCCGGTCATCGGCTCCAAAAAATACACCTTGCAAAGGTGTATTTTATTTTTTCTTTATCACACAACGCCTGTCTTGCGGGTCAAAAATAGATGGCGGTAGGTGTTTATTATCCAATAGATCGGCGATTCTCTTCCCGCTATAGATAGATGGCAAAATACCGATGCCATTACAGCCGAGGTTATAGAGGAGCACTTTGTTGCACGGCTCAAAACCAACACAACGCACGCCGTTTGGGGTATACCCCATGAGGCCATGCCACTGAAAAGCGTACTCAATCTTTTTGGGGCTATCTTTATAGGTGGTGCGAACAAACTCGTCAATTGCTCGCTGAGCTTCTTCGGGATAGGGATGTTCTTTGTGATACTTATTGGTATCGTCCATCACAGTTTCTGGGCCCCCGATACAAATCAGATTATGTTTTTCGTTTTTCTCTAATTCAAAAGGGCGACGGGTCAGATAAAAATACGGTTCACCAGTATATTCAGGCGAAGCATTGTCTTTGTGTTTAGGGAGATAACTCACTGCCGTTGGTGATTTATCGAGTGGCGCCAAAAATCCGGCCATATAGCCGACTGCTCCGCGCACCAAATGGTGAAATTTACCATCAATATCTCCCCCACTCTTGTTTTCAATCGTAAAATGTTCAAAACCATTAGTACACAGTACGACTTGATCGGCAAAAATAGTATAGGTATCCCCTACCAGATTAGCATGATTTTTATACAGCACCACCTGGTGGATTGGCGAATGCTCATACACCGTGAACCGGTCACCAAACTGAGCAATCATATACCGCACCAACTCTTCGCAAAAAAGTGCGCTGTTCATACAACCTTTGCGTGACGCCAAGGTGGCGGTGTAGCTCGCGTCTTTGGTTTCAAGAAGCGCCGTAATATTTTTATGCGGTACGACGCTGTAGAGCGTGTCGTATTTTGCAGGTAGCTGTTTTAAATAAGGCGCCTCGCTCGCGATAAACATTTTTTCGAGCGGTAGTCCGCCTTTTTTTCGCCACCAGTTATCTTCCAGATGGACAAGAACTTCGGCCAGATCTTTGCACCCAGCGTAGCCGGTGAATTGGAACAGCGGGGTGGCGAGTTTGGTGTCTTGCAGTACTTCTTCGAGTAGCACCCAAGCCGATTCCACCGCCGACTGCCCCGCGCTCGCAAGCTCCACGCCAAATTCACGGCATAAATCGGTAAATGATCTTTCAAAATAGCTCACCAACTGGCCAGCATTGTGCCCTGTCGCGCCATGGGCAATTTTAGTCGCTTCTACAATTACAACGTTGTGGTTGGTATTTTTTAAAGTAAAATAAGCGGTCATGACCCCAGCAATTCCCCCACCAACAATCGCCACCGGCGTATGTTTGTTATGCAAAAGTTGCGCCGAAGGGCGCGTTCGTTTGAGCTGATGAAGCCACGGAGAAAGATTGGGTAACATACGACAAGCGTAAGTACTGTAGCATATTTTTCTCTTCAGCGGGAGGTTGGCTTGCGTGGCCAGAAAATAGCCTGTACAGTAGCTGTAGTTAAATTAGTAACCAAATACCTATGGATTCGAATAAAAAATACGCGATTGTCTCGGCTTTCGTCTTAGTTTTAGTGCTCGCCGGGCTATATCTCTCTTTTGGTAGAAAAGTTACACCAGAAACAAAACCAAACGAAACAGCTTCAAACCAACCAACTTCTTCTGAGGGTGTGGTGCTTGGCGAAAAGCAGGCGATGTATGAAGCAGAAACCAAAGAACAGTACACCGAACGTCGACGAGGCCGTATGCCGACCTGGCCAGCTCTTGAAGCGACATTTACAAAAGCTACTCTTGGCAAAGCGAGTCTTAACTACGATGAAGCTGTTGTTTTGAAAGAAAAAACTGTCACAGTCGCAGGTGTTACTTTTGTAGCAGCAGTCACGGTCGCAGCCAACGATGGACAATATTACTTGGAATACCATTCATTCCGAAATGACACCCATCTTCGATTCTGGTCACCTTTGCCAATGCCACAATTGTCACCGCTTGGTATTGCTGAACGCCCTACTAGCCTAGACTACACCTCTTGGGCCGAAAGAGTAATTGACGGAACAGAAACCACTGATCCAGAGACAAAAGCTACTCGTGACGCAATTTTAAAGCTTATCGAAGAAACTTCTCCGACCTGGGTTCAGGATAAATAGACAAAATTTAAAAAAATAAAATACCGCCAATGGCGGTATTTTATTTTTGAGCGGGTGACGGGAATCGAACCCGTCGCTTAACCTTGGGAAGGTCACATATTACCACTATACTACACCCGCGTAGGGATAGGTGTTAGAGACCCATCTCATAAAAACGACGGATATACCTTAGTACATCCGTCGCCAGAAGTCAATCGTTATTCTTGTCCGAGGAGAGCGCCAAACGGATTGTGAACATTGATGAAGAGTTTGATTTTTGCTTGCTCCAATTTACCCTTCAATTTCTCGTTGATACTTGGATACAAGAACAAAATGTGGTGCGCGTGCCAAACTTGCTCGCTGATAGTTTTTCCTGCGGAATCTTTGGTTTTTTCGGTTCGCACATCATCGAGACGAACAATGTGATAGCCATAGATAGTTTCCACCAATTCTGGTGATACTTGGCCTTTTTTGAGAGCAATAGCAGCAGCTTCAAATGTTGGCACCATATCCCCTTTTTTGAAATCAGGGAGGTCACCACCATTTTTAGCGGTGGCATCTTGGCCGTGCTGTTTGGCTAATTCTTCAAAATTACCACCTGCCTTGATTTGATCAAGCACGCTTTGTGCTTTGACTTTGACCGCTTCGCGAGCTGGGGCATCGGCAGCGATTACTTCAGCAATTTTATTTTGCATAATCAGCGGGCGGAGAACGCGTTTTTCGTAGGTGGCATAATCCCAGCCGTAATGTTCAACGAGACCCTGCTCTACCGCTTCAAATGTTTCAAATCTAGTAACCATCTCCGCTTTTACCTCAGCCACATCTTCGTCGGCAACCGTAATACCCATTTCTTTGCCTGTTTCTTCCACAAGAGCATTGTTGACCATACGGACAAGCACCTGATCAGACAAGCCTTCGTCGGTGAGATTAGCAGCTTCACCGCCATTTTTGCGATCATATTCGCGCAAAACGGTGATAGCTTTTAGATCTTTGACGTAATCGGCGTAGGAAATAGTGGTGTTGTTCACCTTGAGAGCGCGCAAACGGAGAACCGAGGCGACAGCGGTGGTGAAAGAATCGGTTGCTTGGTATTTATAGACGCGAAATACAGCGACGCTTACCGTCACGATAAGCGCAAAAATAACGACGCCAATTCCGGCGCCAAGCATAATATTTTTATTTTTTGAGACAACTGCTATTGGCGCGACATCAATAATTGGCGCACTGTTTTCTACTCCCTGTTCTTCAGTATGTTGCATACCTATACACTAACTAATTAATGAAAGAAATAGTTCCACCATTTGAGTGGATTATCTAAACGTGATGATTGTAACACTGGCGAAGAGCTCTGTCTACTGGTTTTGGCCGAGCCCACTTTGGTATTCACGATGGCCATTTGCTCGCCTTCTTTGACCATGTTGAGCTCGGTGCGGGCTTTTTCCTCAACATACGCCGGAGATTTTACGTAATTCAAAAGATCAAGCGTTTCTAAACGTTTGGATTCTAGTCGTTCGGCTTCGCTTTGGAGACGCTTAATCTCTTCTTGGATATGATAATTCTGATAAAAAGCTCGGCTATACGCCACACCAAGTGCCAGCAGCGCAAAAACCGCTAGGCTCATAAACCAGCGGGAACTTAAAAAATTTGTCCAGGATGATCTGCCCATAGTTAGGAATAGTATAGCATTGTTTAGAGGGCGCGACTACGCTCGTTATCCACCTGACTTAAGCGCTCGTCAATTCGTTTTTCAATCATAAGGAGTTGAGCTTCGGAAAAATTAGGCAGGGCGTCGAGAAAGGCAGTAAAAACATTGGCTAATTTTTGAACACTGACCGCTTCGCGATTATACTGCTGGCGCTCCACAATCATCTGATGAAAAAAATGTGGCTGACGAACCGCTTCCATCTCTATCCCCTCTCCCGTGTCGCCAATTGGGACAACGATAGTCGCATGATTAAGAAAAGCGCTCACGAGCCCGCGCTTCACCACGGACACTTCGCCGAGCTCATCATAGCCAAGCGCAGTAATTTTTTGTTGCAAAAAAGTTGGTTGTTCAATTTCAATCAGTCGGTCGGTGGTAATCACCCAAAAGAGTCGCTGGTTGTAGCGATAAGCATGGATAAGGACAAAAATACCCAACACCACCCCAAGCACAAAGAAAGCAACGCCGAGCGGACCTTTGGCAAAAAGCCAAAAACTAACAAAAGCCATACCAGCGAGAATGAGCGCGCCGAGCGTGTAGATAAGCCACTGGGTGGCATACACCGAGCGAATGACGCCCAAGATTTCTTCACCTTCACCAAGTTGTAGTTTTTTTTGAAGTGACATAGTGATTAGCGCAGAGCGCGTAATTCTTCACGAGCGACTGTGCGATCGTCCCACGGAAGGCGTTTGCCTCCGGCGACAACAATACATGGCTCGGTGCCTTTGGCAGTAATAGCCACTACGTCGCCCGGGCCGGCGAGAGCAAAGGCTTTTTTAATTCCGGCTCGACGATCTACTTCGAGGAACAAATCGACACCATCTTTTTTTCCAGCTTCGCGCGCACCCTTGGCGAGCATTTCGATAATTTCTTTTGGATCATCATCAAACGGATTCACATCGGTTACCACCACGAGATCGCATAGGCGACCAGCAATCGCTCCCATTTTTGGGCGCTTAGTGACATCGCGTCCGCCTCCGTCAGAACCGATCACACCAATGACTTTGCCGCCAACACCAGTCATCTGGCGCATCGCGGTGAAGAGCGCTTCGAGGCTGAGTGGCTCATGCGCGTAATCCACTAATACTTTGAACGATTGTTTTTCATCAATAAATTCCATGCGACCAGACACCACCGTGACACTGGTCAAACCTTTTTTAATCGCTTCCGGATCAAGGCCTTGTGATAGGCCAACAGCAATGGCTGAGAGGGCATTTTGGACATTAAAATCTCCGAGGATAGAGAGTTCGTATTTTTTGTCATTGGCAGTAAATCCGGTACCGTGCGAAAAATGATCGGTAATGTGGCCAACCAAATGATGATTCACCTGAGCTAGATTATTTTTCTCCAAACTTACTCCCCATTTTTCATCAGCTGGGAGTGAAGCATAAAAAGGAGCGTTCGCATCATCTTCGTTGACCACGCTGACTTTTTTAATCGGGCGACCCCACAACGTTTTTCGAGGGCTGCCTAGTGTTCCAAACATTTTAGCTTTGTCGCGACGCAAATTTTCAAAACCACCATGACGCTCGGAATGCTCGGTGCCAAGATTGGTGAAGACAGCGATATCATAATTCAAACCAATATGACGGTATTGTAAAATACCTTCTGACGACGTCTCGACCACAGCATACTGACAGCCAGCCCGCACCATATCTCGAAGCATGCCTTGGATTTGACCACGACCGAGCATGGTCATTTTTTTGTCATTGAGCCAGCGTTTCTCTCCCACCTGAAACTCTACTGTGGAAAGCAAGCCAACTTTGTAGCCACCTGCTTCCAAGACCGAAGCAATAAGGCGACAGGTCGTGGATTTTCCTTTGGTACCAGTGACTCCAACAACAATCAGCTGACGCGATGGTCGGCCGTAGCGGAGATAGGCTAGAAGAGCGAGTAGATAGTGGACGTATTTTTTATACATACCGATCGCTTACGCTTTCAGACTAACTTCGTAGACAATTTGTTGAAGCTTGTTGAGCGCTTGTTTAGCTTGATCAAACTTCTGGCGGTTGTAGCCGGTCAAATCCATATCTACCAAAGCGGCGACAATTGTTTCAGAAACTGCGTAGCAGCGTTTTACCGTGTCGTAATCGCGCTCGGTGGCTGATTTAATCGCATAGCGGACAATTTCTCCCGGAACGTCACAGAGACCGGAGACGTAGGCGTCGGAATCCAGTTTGAATCCTTTGATTTCACCGATTTCTTTACCATCCAAAAACTGCTTAAAAAGGACCGCTTCAGTGTATTCTTCGAGAGAAGCCTTGAACGACCCTTCATCAAAAATACGGACATCTTTGGCAAACTTGCGGGTGAGCTCGTGGAGGGCTTTTTCGGCCTTGGACAGGCTTTCATCAGCTTCACTTCGATCGTCGCGCTGGAGGGCAAAAATAGCCCGTTTAGAGAGATGTTGGGCGTCGCCGGCAGTCTTAATCACTTCTCGGCGCTTTTCAGCATAAGAGAGGAGATCTTGGCGAACTTTTTGGAAGTACTTTTTATTGATCATACAGAGATTGAGAGCCTGGCCAGCTAAGGCTGGTCTAGGGCTATGAATACGGCTATTTTACCACCCCTCCCCTGGCTTGGCAACGGTCTAGTAGGGCGATTTTGACCGTGTGGAAAGGTTTGTCTTGATTTTTTACGGACGCTATGATAGTATTTCCCTCGTTATGAGTTTACCGGGTCGGTAGCTCAGCTGGTAGAGCAGATCCCTTTTAAGGATAAGGTCCCGGGTT
>CAYZGX010000016.1:0-12914 GCA_964478235.1 uncultured Gammaproteobacteria bacterium | reverse complement strand
TCACGCACTGGATTACCAATCCATTCAGTTTTTTTCTCGGGCAAACTACCCACCGTGTCTCGAATAGCGGTGGTAATTTTTTTAGCAAACGGAAACATGATTTTGTTGGCCAAGCCAAGGCGCACATCTTGCTGGTGCACCCACGCTGGAATCCCAAGCAACGCCGCTGCTAAATGAAGTGGAACGCTGACAAATCCGCCACACGACACCACAGCCGATGGTTTTTCTTTGGTCAGAATAATCAGGGAATGAAAAAAAGCCACGAGTATTTTAAACGTGTCCGTAATGTTTAATAGTGAGAAGTAACGGCGCCATTTGCCGGCCGACAAAGCAATAAACGGGATATGCGCCTCTTCCACAAGCTCACGCTCGGGGCCACGAGAGGTCCCCACCCAAACAAATACCGTGTCTGGCGCTTGGGCTTTGTACATTTCCGCTACTGCGAGAAGAGGCACGACTGGGCCGAGCGTCCCCCCGCCAGAGAGAATGATTTTACGCATGAGATTAAGACTTAATAATCTCGAAGTTTGGTAATAATATCTGTATGTTGAATCTTTTCGAGAGCTTTGGCTTCAATCTGACGAATACGTTCGCGGGTGACGCCAAATTCTTGACCCACTTCTTCGAGAGTGTGGGTGACACCATCAGCGAGCCCAAAGCGCATCTCCAAAATCTTTTGTTCGCGTGGAGCCAAATCTTTGATGGCCTGGTGGACATAATCGCGCAAAATCTGAAGACCAGCCGAGCGATCTGGCGAAACATTTTTAACATCTTCAATAAAGTCAGACAACTGTGTATCTTCGTCATCGTCGCCGATTGGCACTTCCAAAGACATGGTGTCTTGAGAGATTTTGATAATATGATGAATCTTGGTGACTTCTTCACCCATTTCAGCGGCTAATTCTTCTGGAGTTGGGTCACGACCAAGATCTTGGAGCAAGCGACGTTGCACTTGTTGAAAACGATTAATCGTTTCCACCATGTGCACCGGAATACGAATGGTGCGGGATTGGTCGGCCAGAGCGCGAGTAATCGCCTGGCGAATCCACCAGGTAGCGTACGTGGAGAATTTGAACCCTTTGCGGTAGTCAAATTTCTTCACCGCGCGGAAGAGGCCAATGTTGCCTTCTTGAATAAGATCAAGAAGCGACAAACTCTTGCCAACGAATTTTTTAGCAATAGACACTACGAGACGCAAGTTGGCTTCTACTAATTTTCGCTCGGCTGCCTTGTCGTTACGCTCTTTGCGCTTGGCGAGTGAAACTTCTTCTTCGCCCGAGAGCAAAGGAATTTTACCAATTTCACGTAAATACATCTGAATAGAGTCAGAGGAGATCTGACCCAAATCAAACGGCACATCCATATCTGGCTGTTCACCTTGGAATTGTTTTAATTTATCCGATGATTCTTGTTTGTTGCCGAGCAAGCTACTGGCCCCTTCGACAATCGTAATACCGTTACGGTCGCACAACTCCAAGAACGCCTCATAGAGGTCGAGATATTGTTCGGGATACGTCAAAACACGAAGTAATTCAATCTCCGTGACAAATCCACGATTGCGACCCTTCTTCACCAAGTCCCAGAGCATATCGCTGGTTGGCTCGACGGCGGGTACAAAGGTGTTTGGTTTAGTTTTGTGCGCGACTAGTTTTTTTGGCTGAGCAAATTTTTTGCTATCTTTTTTGAAGAACGTCGTCTTCTTGGAAACAGCCTTCTGAGCTGTTTTTTTCTTGGTAGCGATTTTCGCCACCGGCTTTTTGATTGTCTTGCCTTTTTTAGGGGCAGATGACTTGGCAGCCATGACCTTAGATTTATAATAAATAATTTTTAAAGGGTTTGGAGCTCGCGCATCAGCTCATCAACTCGGGCGCGATCACCATTTTTTTCAGCCACCGATAATTCGTGGGTGACTTTTTTCCGTCGTTCTTTGGTCCATTCTTCGGCTAGACGGACAGCAAGAGAAATAATCTCTTTTTCCGCATCGCCAGAAGCCAGCTCAGTATAGTTTTTATACGGGCGGAGGAGCAGGATATCAATGCTGTTTTCGACCCCTTCCTTGGCGAAATAGTGCCGAATTGCATCGATATTCAATTGACTTTCCTTAGTATAGAATGTTTCGGCCGTTTCGTAAAGGCTTAGGAGGGCCGGGTCGCTAAAATAGGCTCGTTTCAGTTTCTCCCGAACTGCCCCATAGTTGTGCGGAAATTTGAGCACCACCGACCAAAAATCTTCGGCAATCGCTTCAATTCTTCCCACCGGAATCACGACTGCACTTTTTGGCGCCTCGGGGACAGGTGTTTGGTTCACTGGCCGAATAGTGGTTGGGCGGACTTTGCGACTTTCGGCTCGTAAAATATCTATATCAATCGCGAGCTCATCAGACAAGCGCTTGAGCCATTCATCGCGCTCCACCGCAAACGGAATCCGACTAATCTCGGCCAAAAGCACATTAACGACCTGCTGTTTTTTCTTGGGATCATGTCGGTCAATTCCGCGAAGGGTAAGATCAAAATACCATTGCATGACGCTCGTAGCGCCGGCCACCGCTTTGAACCAAACGGCTTTGTCTTTTTTTAAACATTCGTCAGCGTCTTTGGCAAACCCGCTCGGGATTTGAATAACTTTAACGTTCATACCTTCTTCGAGCGCGACACCAGCGCCACGCTTGCCAGCATTTTGTCCGGCGCTATCAGCATCAAAGGCCATAGCGACGGTGGTGGTGTATCGTTTGAGAATTTTAATTTGTTCAGCGGTGAGGGCTGTCCCTGATGCGGCGACAACATTGGCCATGCCGGCCTGATGACAAGCGATCACATCCATCTGCCCCTCAACCAGCACTGCTAAATCTTCGGACTTAATTGCTGTCTTAGCTTTATGAATACCATAAAGCACACGCGATTTATCATAGAGCGGAGTTTGCGGGGTGTTTACATATTTGCCACCAGAAAATTCTGTCTCCACCAAAACGCGCCCGGTGAAACCAACAACATTACCGTGGACATCACAGATTGGAAACATCACCCGTCCGCGAAAACGATCGTAGTAGCCTCGCCCACTAGCCGGGTCAGCATTGTCTCGCTTGATAGTGAGGCCAGCGGTAACAAGATCGTTAATGCCATGACCTTTTTTCAATAAATACTTGGTCAGTAAATCCCATTGATCGGGCACAAACCCCACCTGCCAGGCTTCAACTGTCTCAGCCTTCATCCCTCGACGTTCTAGATAATCACGCGCCGGCTTGGAAGCGTCCATATCCAGAAGCATACGGTGAAAAAAATAGGCAGCAGCGGTGTTAATGGCCAAAAGACGGTTGCGCTCGGAGGAGTCAGTTTCGTTATAACTCTTGGACAGCTCCACCCCGGCTCGCTTGGCCAAGAGTTTGAGCGTTTCTCGAAAATCTAATCCTTCAATTTCTTGTACAAAGGTAAAAACATCTCCACCTTTGCTACAACCAAAACAATGCCAGATCTGTTTCTCAGCCTGAACCATAAATGACGGGCTTTTTTCGTTATGAAAGGGGCAATTAGCCTTCCAGTTGGCACCCGCCTTTTTAAGTGTGATATACTCCCCTATAATCTGGACGATATCAAGCTTGTCTTTGATTGTTTGGGTGTCCGTCATAGTGTGCCTACTGTAGCATAGTCGCGGTAAAAAGCAACCTTGACAAAACCCTTGTTTTGTGGTATACTGTGTCGTTAGTAGCTACCGTCTTTCCTGCCCTGTCGTTAGCCAAAAAGCCTGTTTTATTGGGTAACGACAAGCTGGGAAACCGCTTGTTCTGACATTGAGGTGCAAAAGGGCTCTGTCCATTCCGGAGAGTGCCCAAGATATCCAGGCGGATATCGCTGCATAAGTCCTCGGGTCACCTTCCCCCACACGGGAGAAAGAAGGATACGACAATGCACCAGACGCAGTTCCAGAAGCAGTTCAAGCGCGCGAAGATCTTCGCCTTCCTGATCGGAGCAATCCTGCTCATGACCATCCTGGGAAGCGAGGTCCAGCCGACGGCGTTCGGCTTCATCTTCACCTGGGTGCTCGGCGCGACGACGATCGTGTTCGTCATCACCCGCTGGAACAGCAAGAACCAGCGGGAACGTCGGGCGAATGAGCTCGAGACGATGAAGACCTGCCTGTCGGACGACAGGATGCAAGAACAGCTCAGGAGGATCCAGGAGTACGACGCCGAGCAGGGAAGCCTGCTGCCTCCCCATGAGGACTACGGCGGTCGCGTCCTCGCCTTCAGCCGGCCGGCCGGCGCCCAGCGCAGCCGCTACCCGAACTAGCGCCAAGTCTCCACCCCCACCAGCAGGAGGGCAGGTGGAGACAATCCCACCCCGCCCTCCTGCCAAGACCTCTTACTTTCACTTGATGAAGCTAAGAGGTCTCGACTACCATCGAGAATAACCCCAACGGCTGAGGAGGCCACCATGTCACGAATTGTTTCGGAAGACACCACCCTCGTTGAGGAACTCCGGATCTCGGTCGGATTGTTCTTCGTTATGATTTCCGTGTTCCTCACCCTCGTCATGATCGCAGCTGTCGGCTGGACGTTCATCGAGAACGAGATGGGTCACATGACCCACCTCTATCCCGACTGTGGGTATCACCTCGATCGGGCCATGTACGGATCAGTTGTCGCCATCGCTTCTGGAGCGGGAGCAATCCTCCTCCGGCGCCTCGGCCGCAAGCTCGACCCGTACTACAAGGAGTGAACAGCTCCACCCACCCTCACGGGGTCACCGGCAACAATACACCGTCGCCGAGTGGCCCAGCACTACTTTGCAACCATCTTGTATGGTTCTAGAGTAGAAAAAAAGACGCTTTTTGAAAGCGTCTTTTTTATTTCTATTTTTATTATTCTTTACGCAAAGCTTCAATTGGATTCAGCTCAGCAGCTTTCTTGGCCGGATAGAGACCAAAGATAAAACCGATGACAGCCGAAAAGCCAACTGACAACAACACCGAGCTCGCAGTGATAGAGAAAACCCATTTGAAACCAAGCGAGGTCGCAATAAGATAGATGAGGCCGGCCAAGAGTGTGCCAATAACTACCCCGACAATGCCGCCGCCAAGAGTAATCAGCACTGCTTCGGCCAAAAACTGCCAGAGCACCGCTTTTTTGGTAGCGCCCAGCGATTTGCGCAACCCAATTTCAAACGTGCGTTCCGCCACCGACACATACATAATATTCATAATCCCTACCCCACCGACAATGAGCGAAATACAGACCAGAGCAATAAGTAGTAAAGTGAGCCCGCCAGTGACGGTCGTCAGTGTTTCTTGAGCGTCAGCCGTTGACTGCACTTCAAAGTCTCGTTTTTCTGGATCGGTGATATTATGATTCTCAAGCATCAACGCCTGAATATCTTCTACCGTTTCTTTGGTTTTTGCTCCGTCACGCATCCGCACCTGAATACCTTGGTAATAATCAATACCCAGAATACGCTTTTGCATGGTTTTGGTCGGGACAAAAACTACATTATCCATATCCATAAAAAAAGCACTCCCCCGCTCAGCTAATACACCAACCACGCGAAAGGTTTTACCGCCGATATAAATAGTTTTTTCAGCCGCTTCACTGTCGCCAAATAATTTTTCTTTGGCTTTAAAACCTAAAACTACCACTGTCGCGAGCGAATCTTCTTCATCTTGGGTATAAAAACGGCCTTCAATAATTTCTACTTTTTCCACCTCAGGCATGGAAGCGCCTCGCCCCATCAACATAATTTTTTTAATTTGTCCTTGGTAGCTTACCGCTTCTTGCCCGTTGACCGCCCCAGAGGCTGTCACCACATTAGGATGTTTCAAAATATCTCGGACATCCTTCTCTTTCATGGTGGTAATGGTAATACCAACATCGCCAAAGCCGGCCCCCTGGCGATTGCTTGGTACCCGAGGTTCAATCCAAAGAGTATCAGCACCAAAAACATCGAGCTGACCAAGTACAAAGCGCTGAATACCAGCTCCGGCAGCGTTAATCGTAATCACCGCCGCAATACCAATACTAATCGCGAGCATCGTCAAGATACTTCGTCCTCGTTGACGCTTGAGCGCGCCATAGGCGAGCTGGATACTATTTTCAATAAGATATTTAAAGTTATTCATAGCGCAAAGCTTCAATAGGACTAAGGCGACTAGCGCGACGAGCTGGGGTAATGCCGAAAATCAAGCCGATAGCAATCGACACTGAACAGCCAAGAATGATAGATGACGGCGTAATCACTAAATCCCAAACATACCCTTGGCTGCGCGCTACAGTTGCGACGAGCACAGAAATGAGGGTACCAAGAATAATCCCAATCACTCCACCAACAAAGGTAATCGTAATCGTTTCGATTAAAAATTGGAGGGTGATAATCCGATTAGTCGCGCCAACGGCTTTGCGCAAACCAATTTCTTTGGTGCGCTCTTCGACCGCAGCGAGCATGATATTCATAATCCCGATACCACCGACAATGAGCGAGATGGCAGCAATTGCTGCCAAGAAAAATTTAAGAGCGTTCGTGATACTTGTCAGCGCTTCCAAACCTTGGTTGGTGGAGCGCACGGAAAAATCATCGTTTTCTGGTTTATCAATATCGTGACGCGCCCGCAAAACTTCTTTCATGGTTTCAATCGTTTGATCAACGTACTGAGCGTCAGAGACTTTGACGCGTACAAAATTCACATAATTAATACCGAGTAATAATTTTTGAGCGGTGGTGACTGGGACAAAAATTTGATTATCTTGATTCTGAAAACCGCTGACTCCACGCTTTTCAACCACACCAATTACCCGGAATGAAACGCGTTTAATTTTAATCAAACGACCGACTGGATCAAGATCACCAAACAGTTTTTCGGCGGTTTCACTTCCAAGCACCGCTACTCGCGCTACACCTTTGTCCTCTTCGGCGGTAAAAAATCGGCCATTAGCAACGGTGATTTCTTCCACGAGCGGATAGCTGGCCGCTACACCAACATAGTTAGCGTCAGTTTGATTGTCGCCAGAAGTAAAGGTGGCATTACCCCGTACATATGGGGTTGAAGCCGAGACGTAAGGAAACTCCGGGCCAACAAAGGCTTCAGAATCTTCGGTGGTGAGTGTAGTGACAATAATACCCAAGACCGACGCTGGCGGACCGTTGTCATCAGATTTACCCGGCAAGACACCGACCAAATTAGAGCCTAAACTCTTCACCTGATTAAGCACCAAGCCTTGCGCTCCGGCGCCAACTGACATAATAACGACCACCGAGGTGACACCGATAATAATTCCAAGCATCGTCAAAAATGACCGCACTTTATTGCGGGTCAAAATTGACCAAGCTTCTCGAACAGTGTCAAAAATTGGCATATTATTTAGCCAACTCGTCAGTTGCCTTAGCGATCTGGCGGTTGGTGATTTTTTCGTCTTTAATAATCAGACCGTCACGAATGTTCAAAATACGTTTAGCGTGCTCAGCGGTGTAGCGTTCGTGGGTGACGAGAATAATCGTGTGCCCTTCGTCATTGAGTGACTGTAAAATTTTCATAACCTGCAAACCAGATTTGGAGTCGAGGTTGCCGGTTGGTTCGTCGGCAAAAATAACTTCGGGATTGTTGACCAGAGCGCGAGCGATAGCGACACGTTGTTTTTCACCACCAGAAAGTTGGTTGGGAGTATGATCCAAACGATGTCCTAGCCCCACCGATTCAAGCAACTGCTTGGCTCGTTCGCGACGAGCTGATGGCGGCATAGTGGAATACATGAGTGGCATCATGACATTTTCGAGCGCCCCCATACGTGGTAACAAATTGAACGCTTGGAAAATAAAGCCAACTTTGCTCCCACGCATCATAGCGAGTTCGTCGTCGCTGAGCCCGCTCACATCTTTGCCTTCAAACAAATACCGACCAGTGGAAAGTGTGTCGAGAAAACCTAAAATATGCATAAGAGTCGATTTGCCTGAACCAGACGGACCCATAATCGACAGAAACTCGCCTTTTTCAATACTAAAGTTAAGCCCTTTGAGTACCGGCGTGACGACTTCTTCGTTTTTATATTCTTTGGTAACGTTTTCAAGAGTGACCAGCGCCATAACATTACTATTATTGAACAGAGATAATCGCTAAATCGCCTTCGGATATACCGCTCACAATTTCTACCTTGCCTTCATTGCCACGAATACCGAGCGTGACGGTGGTTTCTCGCTCTTCGCCATCAACGAGGAGGCGGATATACTTACTACCATCATCGCGAGTACGAACAACGCGAAGTGGAACAGAGAGAATGTTGTCTTTTTTTGCAGTTTCAATCGCTACGTTAGCAGTCATACCTGGTTTAATTGGTTTTGTGGTGTCGTCGAGACTAACCGTGATTTTGTAATAGACAACATCTTGAATTTCAGTTGAGCCTGGTTCAATTTCTACAACCTTGCCAGCAAATGGCACATCATCACCAAACGCATCGAGCGTGATGGCGGCCATGTCCCCTACTTTTACTTTGGAGACGTCGGTTTCTGGAATATCTACTTCCACTTCGTAGTGTGGTGACAAGAGCTCAATAGCCGCATCAGCACTACTCATTGTTTCACCAACTTTTTTATTAATCTTGGTAATGACACCGTCAAATGGAGCGACGATAATCGCTTTACTGCGACTAGCGATAGCTTGAGATAAAGCAGCACGATAATACGCTACATCAACTTCGCGAGGTGGGGTGACTTTGCTCTGATAATTAGCGAGTGCTTGATCATAGGCAGCTTTTTTAGCTACAATCGTATTTTTAGCAGTAGCTACAGCCTGTTTATTAGTGAGGAGCGTAGTATATTGTGTATTCACTGTAATACGAGTTGTTTCAATAGTGGTTTTTTTGGTATCTAAACTTGTTTGAGTGAGCGACCCTTGTGGAGAAGAAGCGCGGAGGACATCAGATACTTTGTTGAGAAGCAGCGAAGTTTGTTGTACCGCTGTAAAAGCGAGAGTGACGACTTCATCAATAGCCGCTTCACTAGCTCCCGGTGTGAGAAGGCTGACTTTGTCTTTGTAAGCTTTGATAGCATTTTTAGTTACAGGATACTGCATACTTGCCAACCCGATTTGATTTGGATCAAGAATAGACAACGCAGTGCGGAAACTTTCGTTCGCAAAAGTATTGTCGTAGGCAATAATATTATCAGCTTGGGTCAAAGCATCGTCGAGCTTTGGAGCAGTTGCCGAGAGTGACGCCGAGAGCGAGTCGTAAGCTTGGCTCACGAGCAAACTTGAACCACTTTCAACTTGTTCGAGAGCGGCTTTAGCGGAATCAACAGCTGCTTTGTAATAGGCAATATCTTGATCAGTGCTTGGAGCAAGTTTTAAGTTTAAATTAGCTTGGGCTTGAGCGACAGCAGCATTAAGCTCAGCGAGACGTAAATTAGCCAAGACTGCACCTTTTTTGACCGGCTGGCCTTCGCGGACGTTGACCGCTGACAAAACGCCTGGTACTTCAAAACGAAGACTGACCCCGTTTTCAGAGGTAATTTTACCAGTAGCATCAACTGTTTGAATAAGCTGACCTTTAGCAGCTGCTACTGTCTCATATTTTTTTGGCTGGTTATTTGCACGGTAGTTGCGGTAGCCGATAGCAAGGACAAGGAGGGCACCCGCTACGCCCAAAATAATTTTTCGTTTCTTAGTCATAGATTTAAACAGGTAAATGTTCAGTTAATTGCTTAATAATTGAGGCCATTCGTTTTTTTGGTAAAAAGACAATCGCATCATTGTGGACCATGACAACAAAACTGTCACCGGTTTTAAGTTTGAGCTTTTGGCGGGCGGTTTTAGGAATAACGACTTGCCCACGCTCGCCGAGAACAGCGGTGCCAGCAAAATCGTCTCCTCGAGGAGGTTTTGACATAAATATGATAAATATGAAATGACCTACTTACCATACCCTATCTGACTGTTTTCGTCAACCATCTTAGACTTTCTCCCAATTCTCAGCTTTGGCTAGATAGGCATCTTTAATTTGCTCAAAATACGCCTTGGCTGGCTCGTATTCGTTCGGGATTATACCATCCAAAATTGCCTCTTCAATCGCTGTTTTTAACTTACCAACCGTTGGCCCGGGCTTCAGGCCGCACAATGACATGATTTCATCGCCCCGGACTGGTGATTGGAAAGCCATAAGCTTATCGCGCTCAATGACCTCGGCGACACGCTTTTCCAAATAATCATAATTTTTCAGTCGTTTTTCTTTTTTGTGCGGGTTACCGGTGGTGATATCTCCCCGACCAAGAATCAGAAGATCGTTGATCTCTGGGCCGAGCGTGACAATGAGACGGCGAACGGCCGAATCGGTAATCCCGTCGTCCATAAGGCCGATTGGCTGAAGGTGCCAGCGAATCAGCTTGGCCAGATACTCGGTGAGATCTTTGGAAAATTTAAGGCGTTTAGCGATGGCATAAAGCATTTTCTTACCCAGATGCTCGTGGCCGTGAAAAGTCCAACCAATTTTCTCTACAAATTTTTTGGTGCCTGGTTTGCCAATGTCGTGCAGCAGGCCGGCAAGACGAAGCCAAACTTTGTCGGAGCGCTCAGCAATGTTGTCAACGACTTTAAACGAATGAATGAGATTATTTTTATGTTGGTGACCATAGACATCCTCGACACCATCGAGGCTCGAGACTTCGGGGAGAAAAACATCAAGCAAGTGCGTTTGGAACAGCAAAAAAAGCCCGATTGACGGCGTCTTGGTGGCGAGTAATTTAAATAATTCTTCTTGAATACGCTCTGCGGAGATAATACTTAAGCGTTTACGATTACGATGAATCGCTTCAAGCGTAGACCCATCAATGGTGAAATCAAGTTGTGAAGCAAAACGAATAGCGCGAAGCATGCGAAGCGGATCGTCGCTAAACGTGGCATCAGGGTCGAGCGGGGTCTTGAGCACCTTTTCGGCTAAATCTTTTTGCCCGCCGAGCGGATCAAAGACCGCTTTCTTAATAACAGTGAGGCTCGGCAAGTTTTTCTTGGCCAAAACCGACACCGGAATCGCCATAGCGTTGACAGTAAAATCACGACGACGCATATCGGTTTCGAGTGTTGCCGACGAAACAACCGGCTTTCGAGAAGTCGGGTCGTAGGTTTCGCTCCGAGCGCCAGCGAATTCAAGCTCTAATACTTCAGCTCCCGGCTCGCCGACTGGAATATCACCAAGCGGAATAAGGTAACGGGCAGTATCAAAATCAGGGAATTCAATCAGGCGACCAATTTTTTCTACTTGCGTATCAAAGGCGCGTGCAAAAACGAGACCGCTGCCGACCACGACGCAATCAATATCTTTTTTAAAGGGGCGACCAAGAAGCAGGTCGCGCACATATCCCCCGACAACTGATACCTCACAGCCAAGCGTATCACTCGTCGAAAGAATTGCCGTAAATACGTCTTGTACTGTTTTCATAACGAAGTTAGACTTTTCTAGCTCGGCCAGATCGATTTTCGGCGTTTTCTTTGTCGATCCAACCTTCTTTGAGAAGTTGTTTAATAGAGTTTTCCATAGACACCATACCATCGCGAGCGCCAGTCTGAATAGCGGATTTAATTTGTGAGACGCTGTTCTCGCGAATTAAATTGGCAACGCCTGGTGTATTTACCAAAATTTCTCGAGCTGGCACTCGCCCGCCGTCGGTCGACGGGATAAGCTGCTGCGCCACCACACCTCGGAGCACCGAGGAGAGCTGGATTAAAATTTGTTTTTGTTTGGAGCCTTCGAAGACGTCCACAATACGCTCAATCGCCTCGGCCGCACTCGCAGTGTGGAGCGTGGAGAAAACTAAGTGACCAGTTTCGGCAGCCGTGAGCACCGTCGCAATGGTTTCTGGGTCGCGCATTTCACCAACAAAGATAATATTTGGGTCTTGACGCAAGACATATTTGAGCGCGTTACCAAACGATTTGGTATCACTCCCCACTTCGCGTTGTTCAATAATACTCTTTTTGTTATCAAAGACAAATTCAATTGGGTCTTCAACCGTTACGACATGTGTACGGCGAGTTTTGTTAATCTCTTCAATAATAGAAGCAATGGTAGTGGATTTACCACAACCAGTTGGCCCGGTGACCAAAACGAGACCGTCGAGCAGGTTGGCAAATTCCAACAGTGGTTTTTCAAAATGAAGATCTTCCGGGGTTGGAATAGTAGCTGGAATAAGGCGAGCAGTGAGGCCAATGGCTTCTCTTTGACGATGAATATTCACGCGCAGGCGAACATTGTCAATTGCCATACCAAAATCTAATTCTAATTCGTCTTGGTATTTTTTAATTTGTTCTTTGCTGAGCAGGCCAAAAATTGCTGTTTCTAATTCTTTGTTTTTGAGTGGTTTATTGTCTAAATCCACCAACGCACCTTCAATGCGAGCCACCGGCACCGCGTCACCAATCAGATGAATATCTGAAGCGTCTTGCTTGATAGCATCTTTAAATAAAGCGGTGATTGAAGCCATAGAAGTAGTTAAGAAATATATGGTAAGTATATCATACCGGTAACCCATTGAAAAGCTGGTCTAAAGGTGCTATGGTACACCTATCCTGGAGCTGGTTCCGGGCTTGGAGGTCATCATGTGGGAAACACGGGTCTACCCGAAAAACACCGTTTGTCCTCAATGTGGATCTGCGGAATATTATGCTAAGATCTTCCCGAATGGTCTTGGTCCGCCAATTACTACTGAAGGCGAATGCGTTGGCTGTCAAACCAGGTTTCCGTATGACGCAATCGAGAAGTATCTCACCACTGTCCCTCCCCACCTCGATCATATCGCGCCCACAAGCGACGATACTGGCTGAAGTGGTGAAATCCAGCTCCGCCCGGCACGCGCCTGACAACCGCGTGCCTGTACTTTTTCTCTACGGGTTGTAGCGCAGTTGGCTAGCGCGCATGCATGGGGTGCATGAGGTCGTGGGTTCAAGTCCCA
>CAYZGX010000015.1:0-13925 GCA_964478235.1 uncultured Gammaproteobacteria bacterium | reverse complement strand
TGGAATAAAAAATCTGCCGGAAACAGCAGATACGCTATCGGGCGCTAGTATAGCATAAAAGACCCACTAAAGCAAGGTCTTAGGGGTCGCCCAAGGCGAAAGACAGAAAAACCGCCTATAAATCGACAATTTTGAGATTTTGAAGCTCTTGTATAGCTGCGGAATCGCCTTCGTTAGCCAGCTCAACCGCCTTCTTAATACCTGGAATGCCGCTCTTCGACGGATCAAGCAAATGTACCCGATATGATGCATCAATTTCTACCAGACCACCATATTCTTTAGCAACCTTCTCACGCTTAGAATCCACATACTCTTTAATCGGGCTCAGATCCATTCCTTCGTAAAACGACAAAGACAATTTATCAAAAGTCACTCCCTGCAGCGTGCGCAAATCAACATCATGCGACCGCTTAAGACTCAGAGAATCTAATTTTTTGCCTTTCAAAAAACTCACATCAACTACTGAAGTAACATTGAGTGCTACATCTTTAAGAGGTGAGTCAGCAAAGTTTTGCACCACTTCATCAGTTATCTCTAAGCCACTCAACATAAGTCTGGAAACTTCTTTACCGCGAAAAGCTTCCCAGCCGGTAACTTTTTTAGCCCCATCAAAAACAGCAACAATAACCTCGGTAATTGAAAAGGGTGCCAACGGCGAGAGGTCAGTTGGTGCTTGGGAATCACCCCCTAAAAACAAAGAAAACTTACCACTAAGCGCCACATTAGTCAGCTCTTCGCCAGAGAGAGGCTGTGCCACCTCTCTATTCTCACCTTTTTTCGTCGTATCTTTTTTAGAAAAAGCGTCTTTACCAAAACGTTCAGCAATTTGATCCGGCGTCAAAAGTTCCACCTGCAATCGCTTTGACGATTTCACTCGCTCAGCTTGCTGAGCCCGAGCTACGTCGAGCGTCACTGCTTGCCGAGCAATAAAATCTTTTTGCGATTCCAGCTTAGCATTTCCACCTTCATATACCTGTGTCGGAGCATGTGGCAAAGTGACCACCGTCTTCGCTTTAGCGTCTAACGGCATCAAAAATGGTTGCGCTGACAATTCTTTGGAATCAGTAAAATTTTTTTCTTCAAACGAAGTCACCAAAGCATCGCCCAGCAACGCTCGGCTATCGGTTGTCACCGTGCCCGCTAAGTCGGCTGGGGCTAGTGTAGTTGGCAAACCAGCTTCAAAAGCATACCAAACTATCCCGGCGTTATCTTTAAACAGCGTTCGAACATGCGGTGGTTTTTGTTCATCACCAGCAAACCACTGCAACTGCACGTTGCGCTCACTAGAAGCTGTCCGCGATACCGATGGCAGAACACTTGCATAGAATTTAGCCCGCGCTACACAATTACCTTGTTTTTTATTCAACAAATCAATGAGAGAAGTACTCTCACTATCATAGCGACCAACTTCTTTCGACAAATTAAAACCGGTTCGCTCCAAATCAAGGCCGGTCTTCGCCCGATCGTATTCTTCGCGAATGCGCGACAGCTCACGAATCGCCTGCTCTGTTTCTGCCTCAGAAAAACCATGCAGGCTTTCCATTTTAAGAAGCGCTGCCCCAACATCAACTTTTTCTAACTCCAATAACTGTTTTTTAAATTCTTCCTCAGATTGTTCCGAAGAAAAAGCCATCTGCCATTTTTCACGAAGCGTACGAGAAATCTCAGCAGTGTCATTTTCCAAATCATGACGAGCGCCTTCGTTGAAAGAAAGGTACGCCCCCGCATGCGCCGCGAGCGACACAAAAGCCGCCGCCAAAACTCCTTTTTTCTCTTTAACAAACTTTTTGAATATCCCCTCCCGACCAGACGACTCACGCATACACACTAGAGCTATATATAAAGTATAGCCATTGTAACATACTACCTTAAAAAAACAATCAAAAAAACTACCCCACATAGGATAGTTTTATTATTTGCAACCACAATCATGAAAAACCGATTATGAGGACAAATGGATTGGGAAGAAGCAGCCGAAGCTACCCCCTCCGTCACCATCAGAACAGAGTTGGGATCACGTCTTTTCGAAATGGAAGGTTCCCCCACCACCGCGAACAACATCGACCCCGGTCGTGTGCAGAACAAAACCCGGAGCGATAACAAACGAGAACCCCTCAAAGAGATTAAGCTGAATCATTGGACCAACCAGAAGCGTCGCCCCCCGCACTACAGGGTGCAAGTTGAGCGCGCCGGCCAGACCGAGAAACACCTTCTCATTGATTTCAAAAACAACACCAACACCAATTGGAACGAACGGATCCGCCTGGTTGGTGATGCCGACACCGGCCTCGAGATAAAAATCGAGACTGGCAGCGAGAGGGCAGTTGAGAACACCAATCGCTTCAAAATCAAACGACTGATGCATTCCGCCACCGTGGAGATGAGGCTCTTCGACGACCGAAAAACCAGCTCCGAGAGACCACGTCGGATGACAGTGGTGCTCTTCGGAGGCAAAAGATGAAACCGAAAAACACACAACTGCCACGAACACGATGAGCGCACGCACGGAGCACCTCTCCCTCTGTCTGAGGGTGATAAAGAATGAAAGAAGAAGGCAGGGCGACCGGACTGTTTCCGATACTAATTCCTTTGGAAAGGAATCCCCCACGAAACGAGATAATCAACAGATAAATCTATTGCCTATCTCTTTTCTTAGGAGAAGCTCATGCCCCAGGAACCCTGTCTTCAACTACATCCGCTAAAAAGAACGACTAATCCGCACAAAGTATATAGCGATTTTGACCAAAAGTCAACCCATCCGCGCTGTGGATAACCTAGAAAATTTCAAAATGAAGGGCTTTAGCCGGGACACCCTTTTCAAGAAGAATAGCGCGCACTTCTTTGACCATTTCTACATTACCACAAATATAATACTCCCCTGCTATATCAGCAAACACATGCTCGGTCACCCGCCCGCGCAAAGTATCAAATGGTTCATCCGGCTGAGACAACGTGAGTTGAAACGTAAATGATGGGTTATTTTTAACAACCTGAGCCAAACGATCAACCCAAAACACATCCGCCTGATGACGCACTCCAAATAACAATTCATTTTTTTGAGTAACGTCGTGTGGAAGCGCTTCTACCATACTCATAATCGGCGCCAACCCTGTCCCAGTGGCCACAAAATATTTTTTTGATTGATGTTCTGGCTTTATTACAAACATACCTTTAGCCGAACTCACAAAAGCTTCACCGCCAATAGCTAAAGCATCAAAAAAAGCCGAGGCCTTGCCCTCAGGCAAAACTTTTACACATAATTCCAAATACTCTTTGTCTGGCGTTGAAGAAATAGAGTAGCTGCGAAGCACTTGTTTGTCGCCATCAGGAATACGGCACTGCACAAATTGCCCTGGAGCAAACAAAAACCCTTCTGGTTTGGTAAACCGAAGTTCAATGACGTCACGAGCGATCGTTTTCTTGGTCAAAAGACGAATAGGGCGAAAAACCTGTTCAGGCATAGTATTGTTGACAAATTAGCCATTTTTTGATATACTCAGGGTATTCAAAAAGGCTGTAGATACGACTCACTCTAGCACACCGACCCGCCTTTGGCAACGAACAATCTATTCATTAACCTTCTCTTTTTGCGAACAAAAGAGGACTCCCTCGCCCCTACCCGGGCCTTAAGCAGGGCATTCTATGAAAAAAACCTCCAAAAACTTCCAAAGCCTTACTGCGGAAAAACACGCTGTCTACGGCACAGCTAACAAAGAAAATAACCGCTACAAGGCCACTCCAGGCATCACCGAACAAGTCGTTCGCGAAATTAGCGCGCAAAAAAACGAGCCAGTCTGGATGCTCAAAAAACGCCTTGAAGCTTTCAAACTCTTTCAGCAAGCTCCCCTCCCCGCTTGGGGCCCCGATCTCACCAAACTCGATTTACAAAAAATCGTGTATTTTGTTCGTCCTGATACCGAAGAAGCGACTGATTGGAAAGACGTTCCCAAAGATATTAAAAAAACCTTTGACCGCTTGGGCATTCCCGAAGCCGAGCACAAAGCCCTCGCTGGCGTCGGCGCTCAATACGACTCAGACATTGTCTATCACAATTTAAAAGCGAGCTGGGAAAAACAAGGGGTGATTTTTGAAAACATGGACGTAGCTGTAAAAAAATATCCGGAGCTCGTCAAAAAATACTTCATGACGCAATGCGTGCCGATCAACGACCACAAATTCGCCATGCTTCATGCTGCCGTTTGGAGTGGCGGGACTTTTATCTATGTACCAAAAAATGTTTCGATTGATTTACCACTTCAAGCCTACTTCCGCATGAACGCTAAATCAGGCGGACAATTTGAACACACACTCATTATCGCCGACGAAGGCTCTAATATTCATTATATTGAAGGCTGCAGCGCCCCCCGCTACGGAGTAAACTCGCTCCACGCTGGTTGCGTAGAATTATTTGTTCACAAAGGCGCCCGTCTGCGCTACTCGTCTATTGAAAATTGGTCCAAAGATACCTACAACCTCAACACCAAGCGCGCCCTCGTCGATGAAGATGGGGTAATTGAATGGGTTAATGGGAATATGGGATCGGGCACCACTATGCTATATCCTTGCTCTATCCTTCGCGGTCGTGGCGCTCGCTCCGATAGTTTGGGTATCGCTTTTGCTGGCAAAGGGCAGAACCAAGATACCGGCGCCAAGGCCATTCACACCGCCCCCAACACCAGCTCCACGATTATTTCCAAATCTATTTCGGTTGACGGCGGTATTAACACCTTCCGTGGTTTGATTAAAATCATGCCACTCGCCACTCAAGTCAACGCCTCTATGGTCTGCGACGCGCTGCTTATTGGTAAAAACGCCATTGCGAACACCATCCCAGAATTAAAAATTAAAAACGACCAAGTCAACGTGGCCCACGAAGCGCGCGTTGGTCGAATTGGCGAAGAAGAAATTTTCTTTTTACAATCTCGCGGTTTATCCGAAGAAGAAGCCACTCGTTTGGTTGTCTCTGGCTTTATTGAGCCAATTGTCAAAGCACTTCCAGTGGAATATGCTCTTGAACTCAACAAGCTGATTGAAATGGAAATGGAAGATGCTGTCGGCTAAAAAATATGACCAATTTTACCAAACACTTTCCATCGCTGTCTAAAAACCACCCCCTGGTCTATCTTGATAGTGCCGCTTCTTCGCAAACCTGCGCACCAGCGCTTCAAGCGATGAATGATTACTATACCAAGTATCGTTCCAACATTCACCGCGGTCTTTATCCAAGTGCTGTCAAAGCCTCCGAAGCCTACGAACAGGCCCGCGAACAGGTGGCTAGTTTCATTGGCGCCAAACCTGAAGAAATTATTTTTACCTCTGGCACCACCCACACTCTCAACCAACTTGCCTACTCCCTCTCCCCTCGCCTATCTCATCGCGACAATGTGGTGCTTACCCGCTTGGAGCATCATGCCAACCTCGTACCGTGGCAACAAATGGCCAAGCATTATGGTTTTAGTTTACGCTTTATTGAACTTACGAAAAAAGGCGAACTCGACATCGCTTCAGCCAAAAAACTTATTGACACTAACACTAAAATTGTCAGTTTCTCGCTTGTTTCCAACGTGCTCGGCTGTGTCGCTCCGGCTCAAAAAATTATCACTCTAGCCAAAGACAAACGCGCACTCACTATTATTGACGCCGCGCAAGCTGTCGCCCACCTGCCGATCAACGTAAAGAAGCTCGGCGTGGATTTTCTGGTTTTTTCTGGTCACAAAGTCTACGGCCCAACAGGTATCGGTGTGCTCTACGGCAAAAAAACACTTCTCGAAGAATCGCTCGAACCATTTTTCTTTGGCGGAGACATGGTCAAAGAAGTTTCCTACACTTCAAGCACCTGGCAAGAAACTCCAGCCAAATTTGAAGCGGGTACACCAAACATCGCCGGAGCTATCGGTCTTGGATCGGCGCTGGCTTGGATTAAAAAAATCGGTTTCAAAGCAGTACAGCAACACGAAAAAAATCTGATGAACTATGCTCTACAGAAACTATCTCCCGAAGTAGCCATTATTGGCCAAACAAAAAATCGTGTTGGCGTTATTTCGTTTACTATTCCCGACATTCACCCGCATGACATTGCTGATATTCTCGGTTCAATGAACATCTGTATTCGTGCCGGCCATCATTGTGCCGAACCGCTCCACCACCACCTCGGCCTCACCGCCACCGCCCGCGCTTCAATCGGCCTCTCTACTACCAAAAAAGATATTGATGCCTTGGTCAAAGGTTTGGTGAAAATCAAAAAAATGTTTGCCTAATATGGACACACTCTACCACGAAATGTTACTTGATCTCTACAAGCACCCCCTCAACAAAAAAGTGTTGAAGGATTTTGATGTTCGCCATCAAGAACACAATCCGGTTTGTGGCGATATGGTGGAGTTGTTTATCAAAGTAAACAAGCAAAATGTAATTACAGACATTAGTTGGCAAGGTGATGGTTGCGCTATTTCACAGTCAGCTACATCACTTCTCACCGACGAGGTCAAAGGCAAAAAAACTAAAGCAGTCAAAACTATGACCGGAAACGACATGCTTACTCTCCTTGGTCTTGAAAAATTAAACCCCACTCGTTTACGTTGCTCCACCTTAGCTCTTGAAGCGCTTAAAAAAGCTCTCTAACCCTATGTCACTTGAACTCAACAACATCCATATCTCTGTAGGCGAGAAAGCAATTGTCGCTGGTTTGAGCCTCACCATTAAACCAGGTGAAGTACATGTCATCATGGGCCCGAACGGCTCAGGCAAATCAACGCTTGCGAATGCTGTCATGGGTCATCCAAAATACACTATCACCAAAGGCAAGATAGTTGTTGATAAAAAAGATGTCACCGGAGAGTCGCCCGACAAAAAATCTAAAGCTGGCTTATTTTTATCTATGCAGTATCCACCGGAAATCCCCGGCGTCACTGTTGCCAACTTTTTACGCTTAGCCACCAAATCACAGACGGGAAAACCTGTTAATCCAGTGCTTTTTCATAAAGAACTTGTTGCTAAACTCGCTGAATTCAAAATGAACCCAGATTTTGCCAAACGCTATCTCAATACCGGATTTTCTGGTGGTGAAAAAAAGCGCTTAGAAGTTGTTCAGCTGGCCATGCTCGCTCCAAAATACGCCCTGCTCGACGAAACCGACTCTGGTCTTGATGTCGACGCACTCCGTATTGTCGCCGAAGGTATTAACAGCTATCACACCAAAAAGAACGCCGTTCTTCTTATTACCCACTACAACCGTATTCTTGAATACATTGAACCAGATTTTGTTCATATCATGTATAACGGAAAGATTATAAAAAGCGGCGGAAAAGAACTAGCCAAAGAAATTGAAAAAAATGGCTACGCCAAGTATACTGCCTAAACACTATGTTCACCAAAGACGACGTCATCGACGTCCTAAAAACAATTAACGACCCAGAAATTCACCTCGACATTTGGACGATGGGGTTAATTTATGGTATTGAAATTGTTGGTAAAACTATCAACATCACCATGACCTACACCACCCCCTTCTGCCCATGGGGTCCTCAATTGAACGACGAAATTATTACCACCCTCAAAAGCAGCCTCGGCGCTGAAAAAGTAGATATCACCCTCACCTTTGACCCACCCTACACGATGCCCGACGATCTCCGAGCCACGCTTGGTATATAATATGGAAGAGAAAAAAAAGATCAAAGTGTGCCAAGGACGAGTGTGTCGAGACAACCACGAACCGCTTCTTGAGCACTTAACCAACGCCTACAAAGGTACAGCCGACGTCACCACTTGCCAATGCTTGGATAACTGCGACAATGGCCCCAACGTAGTCGCTGACGGCAAAATGTACGAACACAGCCGTATCAAAGATATTGTTAATAGAATTGAAGCAAAAAGCGGCCTACTCTTGCCAGAATTAGACGAGGAGTCTATACTAAACGAATTATTAGAGTTTTAATTGTATGTCAGACATCGCCCTACCAACCGATTTACCAGCCAACATCTCCCAAAAAATCCGCGCTGGCGGTCGCATTCGTCGCATTGTTGTTGATCGAGTAAAATGTATTGGCGCCAATTCCTGTGTCGCTGTCGCTCCCGGTGTCTTTCAGCTTGATGATGAAAACCTCGCCTACGTCGTTGACCCAGATTCAACCGACGAAGATACAATCATGCTGGCCGCTCAATCCTGTCCAGTATTAGCCGTTCTTCTCTACGATGATCAGGGTAAAAAAATCTTCCCTGAAGAATAATACTTCTACAAAATAAAAACCTCTATCATTGCGATAGAGGTTTTTTTATGGTGCCGGTACTGGTTCGGGAGCTGGAGCTGGTTCTGTTGTCGGTGGTGTTTCGGTGGTTGGAGGTGGCTCAGTGGCTGTTGGAGTTGTTTCTGGAGCAGGCTCAGGAGCTGGCGGAGGAGCAGTTTCAGATCCGCCTCCACTTGGAGTTGAGCTTGGCGCTTCTACAACCGGTTCAGTTGAAGTGGTTGGATCAGTTGGCATCGGTTCGCCTACTGGTAATGTTGAAGTTGGAATAGTTGATGAAGGAGTAGTAGAAACATTATTCTTGTCCAACAAATCTTTGAATTGATCACTCGTAATACAGACGCCGTCAACACATAATTTCTTAGTATCAACTTGATCACTGGTGATAGTTGCTGAAATAAAGCCTGTTGCTCGAACAATACCATTTTGAATGAAGACACCAAACGATTCAAGCGCTTGCATAACGCCAGAAACCATGACACTCAAAGTTGATGAAGGTGTTTCAGCGATAGTTGGCGCAGAAATAGCCAACGGCGCCCACCAACCCATCTGAACAAAGGCGAGGACCGTACCATCTTCACTACTAGAATAGTCAGCTAACGCCACACCGATTGTTGGGCCACTGGCTGTTGCTTTGATAGCGACACCAGCAACATCTGAAGTAGTAAGTTTATCACCGACAGCGATAGCGCCATTCTTGGTAGAAATCTTGAGTGGTACACGGCCAGCTAAGGCAATTTTACGAGTAGAGGCGTCCCCAGCCCCACCGAGAGTGAAGCCTGGATTGGTTGAAACGATACCAATTGCCTTATCGCTGTATGGTAATGAACATTTTTGAACAGTAGCAACAGCGCCGTCAACCAAACAAACCGTATCCCCTGCTTCTGGACAAGTACCATTAGCCGAACAAGTCGGATCAACTGGGTAATTTTCAGCTAAATCAAGTGTGCTAGTGCCGGTAATAAACTGCGCCGCGGTCACTGAGCCGGAAGCAATTAAATCGCCATTAGCTTTCACTGATAAAACATTTTGACTAGCTGATTGAACAGTAACCACGGAAGCAGTTGGGTCGGCCAAATTAAGAGCATTGAACACAAAGGCGCGAGCTGCTGGAGAATCTGGCAAAGCCGAAGTGAAACGAGCGTTACCAGCAAAGGCAATATCACTAGCGCCAAGATCGGTAAACGATAAACTATTTTTCAATTTAAGTGCGTAGGTAGAGCTGGAAGTGCCGAGAGTGATAGTGGTAGAAGCAGTATCAATCGTGAAGGTCTTCGCCAAACGATTATCTTTGGTAAAATTTTCGTAGAAAACCGAAATCTTCGCATGCTTCACGCCATCAATCGTTGAGGTAATCGCTGACCAATCAATACTTTCGGCTGAGCGGCCAATAATATAACTCAAATCATACTCGCCAACATCTTTCATAGCATGACCAGAGACATCGGATGAAATAAGGTAGTCGCCCGGTTCAATATTAACACCTTTGTCCGCCACCCACATGACACCGTTACCGACAGCCATAATCATATGAGGATTATTTGAAGCGTATGACCCTGGAGTTTGCAAAGCCAGATATGAACCTAACACACGGGAATCGTTAGCTACCGCCGTTGAAGTAACGCCGTAAATTATTTCAGATGATGCATCGTTATGAAGATAATCGTTAGCACCAGTCATTGTCATCAACATGCCCATTTGCATATTAGACACACTGTCTGGTAAACGAGCGTAGTGAGAACCGGTAAACGCGTTGTACGAAACAGTGCCAGCACCAACAGCAATCGTGCCCTGCTCAGTACCGCCACGACGGAATGACATTAAAATACCATCTGAATTGTACTTATCAGCAATAATAACGGTGCTGCTACCATTACTAATGAAGTTAGCAGCGGCATAATTAGCTGATAAGCCAGGCGACGAAGTTGGTAGATTAACCGTCAGCATACCATTACTGAAGATGCCGCTTGCGCCTACATTAATACCGGTGCGTACATACAAATTGTTACCAATTTCGGCATTATCAAAAACAGTCAAAGAATCCGTATCAAGACTGCTAATACTAGCAGCATGGGTGCTAATACCTTGGATATCAACTATTTTCAAACCAACGCTGGTAGCTAAATACACATATCTACCAACAACCTGAAGCCCATTAATCGTACTAGGAGCCGTATACGAAGCGACTTGAACCGGAGCAGTTGAACTAGCAACATTATAAATGCGCAAAACAGATCCATCACCAATATAAGCATACCGACCAGAAACCTGAATAGCAGTAGCCGAAGACAAGCTACTTGAAGCAATCAAAACTGGGTTAGTAGGGTTAGAAATATCCGCAATTCTGAAACCACCACTATTATCAGCGATATAAGCGTACGCGCCAGAAACATGGATGTCTTTTTCACCGTTAACGCTCGTCAAACCAACCGAACCAACTTGTGACAAGGTTCCAGAAGCAGTATCAAGAACATACAAAAAAGCTTGCGCCGCCAAGTAGGCGTATCTACCAGACACGAAGACCGCTTTATTGGTAGAAGTAGTAAATGATGAAATTTTTACCGGAGTTGATGGAACGGAGATATCCATCATGCGCAAAGCATCACCGTTGGCCGACAAAAAAGCATACCGACCAGAAACGTATATTTGATTACCCACCGAAACATCTGAATAAACACTAACCAGCGCTGGAGCCCGAGGATTGGTCACATCGTAAATACGCATGTTATCAATAGTTGGAACATAGGCATATTTATCAACCACCATCAGATCACCGTTACCAGAAAAAGTAACTGCTGTTGATGTACCGATAGAGAGTGGAGCCGAAGGATTTGACACATCGTAAACACCCATAGTTGACGATCCGGAATTGGCAACATACGCATATTTACCAGATACATACACACCACTCAAAGAAGCTGTCGACGTAGACGAACCTGTCAAAACAGGAGATGGAGTATCACTTAAAATAGTACCGCCAGCCAAATGCAACTTCGATTGTGGCGTTGTTGTTCCAATACCGACACTACCTCCGGCAGCAATAGTTACTTGATCAGTATTAGCTTCACGAAAACGAATTGACCCGCTTGCTGCTCGGTTAATATACAAATTAGCATCAAACCAACCACTCATAATATTGTAATTGGCTGAGGTCATAGCTGAAGTACTGGCAAAACCAATACCGACATAATTAGTAAGCCCGAGGTTACCAATTTGAGCAGCTGAAATACCATCACCGCGCACAGTCAAATAATTATTACCCGTAGTAGTACCGACACTGACCGCACCAGTGGAATTAACGAGAAATGCGGGTCCTGTTTGACTACCAAACACCCGCAGCGAACCAGAGGCGGTCACATCACCAGAGGTGTTCACCGTAAACACACCCGCTTTTTGGGAGGCTGTCTTATAGAAAGTAATGTTATCAATAGCATATGAGGTCGTTGCCCCACCAAGTGTCATCATGGCATAACTACCAGAGTACTGACCAGACACATTATTAGGTGTACCATCATTAAAGATGATAGCCCCGTTAACCATTTGGAGAATGCCGTATTTACCATTTAATGCACCTAACTTAGCAAGTGCTATATTATCGTTGAAAGTAGGATTAGAGCCGTCCGGATCAGAGGCGTAAATAGAAGTTGAAGCTACTGTAAACAAAGTAGAGGCACTTTGATCATGCAAACTAAGGACTACTGGATTAGTACTCGAGGATTGAATGGTCACAAAAGCTCCACTACCAAGATAAGTGGATGTCCCCATACCAATACCACGAGCAAATAAGCCAATGACTTCTGAGTCTGTGATACTTTGCGTTGCTTGGGATGTATTGCCGTTAATAGCGTTAATACCAAACGAGCTATGCCCACTCACCAACATATTCTGACCAAGGGCGTATGCATAGTTAGCTGTTGCCGTTACACTTTTACCAAGCGCAAAAGCAGCCTCGCCTTCAGCCCGAGCACGATTACCCATTGCCACCGCCTGACTACCACTTGCATAGTTAAGCTGGCCTTGAGCAAAGGTCTCACTACCATACGCCTGAGAACCATAACCGCCAGCAAAAGTGCTGTTACCACTTGAAGTTACGTTAGAACCATACGCAAAAGACGTGTCACCACTCGCGACCACCTCATACCCAAACGCCGCTGAAGCAAGGCCAATATTGACATCGTCCCACTGCGCTCCTTGGACTACACCAGCACGAAAAGCCGCTTTACGCGTATACCAAATCATCCGAACACCATCGCCAGTTGTCGTAAGCACATCACCAGTATTTAACTGTCCAAACGTACCACCCTTAGCAATAATACTACCGTCATTTTCAAGAGTTAAGCGAAACTCTGGAGCGGTCGCTGAAGGTGTGCCGATTCGCAATCGATTAGCAACTGTCGTAGTAGCCAATGTCGATGAACTGTAGACACGAAGTGTACCAGACGAAGACAAACTACCGACAGAGTTCACAGAAAAAACACCATCAGAAGTATTATTAGTTCGATTAAAAACGATAGAATCATTAGCGTACGTCGTTGTATTACCACTACCATCATTAGACAAAACCAAATCTTGACCAGTTAGCTGACCCCAAACAACGTTGTTATTACCAAAAATTTGCACAGCGCCGCCGTATAATCTCAAGACGCCTGGACGAGAAGTAGATTCACCCAAAGTCAAGGCAGCCGATCCTGTAACGGCTGGCCCAATCGCGCCTGAACGACTTAAGATAGCTACCGTCGAAGAAGCTAGTGTGGCCATTGATCCAGAATCGCTATAATTAGCTTGGAGTAAAACATCATCAAAACCAACCGGTTGAAGTGTTAGGCTGGTAATTGTGGTGCTCTGCAAAGAAGACACGCCTGTGACACCAAATGTACCACCAACCGACATTGTATATCGCGGAGTGTTAGTACTAACACCAAACAAACCAGTAGTGAGTACTGTCACAATGTTAGTGCCAGAAGAGGTGGCGATAACAAACGGATTGCGACTAGAAGTGGCCTGAAGCCCAAACACCGCAACCGGAGTAGATGTGTTAATACCAAGGAAGCCATCCTTGGTAATAACTGAAATGGTTGAGCTTGAGCCATTTTGCCACTGTGTTAAATCACCAGTTTGCGCAATAGCCGCACGAGCAATAATTGGTACATACGAAGCGTCGGTACCAGCCGAAGCCATAAGGGTGTAATTACCGCCAGGGATAGCTACCCCAGTATTTGGACCAGGGAAAAACACTGATGCTTGATCGGCCCCGAGCACCATATTATCTCGAGTACTACCACGACCAATAAAGAAATCACCACTACCCTGTGCTTTGGTGAAAAATTGCCAAGCAGTGGAAGATGGGATAATAGCAGAAGACATTCTAATACCTGCACCCAAGCTACCTTGCGACATAAGGACAATACCGTTCGCCCCAACCCCTCGTCCACTATCAGCATTCTCAATAATCAGCGAACCTCTTTCATCAAAATACGTCGTGCTTGAAATAGACAACAAATAATTTGGAGACGAGCTAGCAACGCCCAAACGAGCAACAGTTGCTCGAGTTGAAGCGTTAAAATTAGAAGTTGTCGCATTAGTCATGGTGACATTTTGCAAACTAGACAAGCCACCAACACCGAGTGTGCCACCGACAGACATGGTGTATTGCGGAGTATTCGTATTAACACCAAACACACCAGT
>CAYZGX010000014.1:0-14078 GCA_964478235.1 uncultured Gammaproteobacteria bacterium | reverse complement strand
GTGGGGGAGACGGTGACGGTCAAGCTCGCAAGCAAAGAAGTTTCGTACACGATTAAAGCAGTTGCTTAAGCTGGGGACAAGAAAATATACAAAAAACCCTAGATACGCTATAGTACTCCTACTATTATTAACCCATTTGTATGGTCAAAAAACAGTTGGCAGTGGTTTCGTTGGTTGGTTTCTTACTTCTTGCTGGGGCAGGATGTATGTCGAGCAGTGAAGGCGAGAGCGCATCGCTTGGCGACACAGTGAAATCAGTACAAAAAGAACTTCGCGGCACAGGCGACAAAGATGCAGCGCTTTCTTCTTCAGATCGTCAAAAAGCAATTAGTGATGCGAAAAAAATCGCTACAGATATTTTTGGTAGCGGTATCAAGCTCAGTGGTCAGGCCACTAACGATTTTATCGTAAAGGGCGGTGTAGATGTTATCTATACCTTGCCTAAAAAAGCCGATGCTAGTCAGCAGCCAGCTGTTGAACGAGCGTTCAAGAGTGCCGGCTATGACATTCTTGATGGTGAAGCACCACAAACATCAGGTAGTGAAGATGAAGCCTATGGTGGTGTCGTAGCAGAAAAAGGTAACATCGTGTTCTACTTTATCTACCAGCATGGTGGTAATCAGGTGAGTTTCATGGGTATGTCGAGCGATCAATATGCCTACGTTGAAAACACTGATGAAAATGGAGAAACTGAAAAATAATAATAATCTTTCAATTAAAAAACCGGTCGCCGAAAGCGGTCGGTTTTTTGTTTTTAGCTATAGTTTAGAAAGTTAGACTACCGGGTGGAGTATTTCGCCATCAAGAGAGGCGTTGAGAGTAGTGATTGTTTCATCAATAATTCTCCGGAGTGCTTCAGTGCTGTTGAAGGCGTTGTGTGGGGTGATGATAGTTTTTGGGCTATCAATCAGCAAGTTATTGACCAATGACATTTTGACTTTTTTGCCAGCATCTTTTCCACTCATCACTTCTTCGTAGTGCTGAAGCAAATTTTCATCTTCCAAAACATCAAGACCAGCGCCGGCCAAATGGCCACTGTTGAGGGCTTCAAGAAGCGCTTCGCCGTCAACGAGTCCGCCACGAGCGGTATTCACCAAAAAAATCCCCGGCTTCATCAGTTGAAGATTTTTTTTGTTAATAAGATGTTCGGTGGATTTGAGTAGTGGGGTATGTAGAGTAAGAATATCTGCCTTTTTAAAAACAGTAGTTAGGGGAGCGTATACCAAACCAAGGTTTCGGGCGAGGGTTTTGTCGGGGTGAACATCATAAGCAATAATGTTCATATCAAAACCTTTGGCAATACGAGCTACATGAGCACCAATTCGCCCGGTGCCAATAATGCCAAGCGTTTTTCCTTTGAGATCACTACCGCGAAGACCATGGAAATCATACACACCCTCTTTAACACGTTTCACTGATTCAAATACTTTTCTGGTCAGACCAAGAATGAGAGCAAAGGTATGCTCGGCCACCGTATTTTCGCCATAGTTTGGGACGTTTGATACAGCAATACCGCGTTTCTTGGCTGTTTTGAGGTCAATATGGTCAAAGCCGGTGCTCATGGTAATGATGTGTCTAAGTTTGGGGAGCTTGACCATAGTCTGTTTGGTGACGGGAGATTCAATAAAAACCACCAGTATTTCAGTATTGGGGTCAAGAATAGCGTCGCTCAGGGCAGCGGTGTGAATGGAATAGGGGAGCGAACGTAATTTTTTTTTGGCGTAGTCAACCAACTCAGGCCACAAGCTGTAAATGCTTATTTTTGGCGCGCGAGAGGTCATAGGGTTATGAGATAGCGTCAGTTTTTGGACGACTGCGTTTTTCACCCGGTTTAGGAATTTTTCTTAAACGCATTTTGTTGGTATCAATACGTTGTCGGCTGGTTTTTGGAGCGTCTTCATCAGATGAAGAGGGGAGGTGTTTTTCGGCTTTGAGCTGATCGAGTTGTTTTTTGTACCATTTCATACAGTAAAGTTTGTAATTTTCTTAATAAGAACCAAGGTATTGTAGTACAGATAGGGAGGTCTTGTCCACCACCTTAACTGGTAGTGTAAAAGAAGACAAAAATGTGAACAGAAAGGCTGGTTTTTGTCAGAAAAATCATGTATACTCCAAGAAGATGAATAGACAACGAGTCACAACATTTTTTTTGACCCTTTTTTCGTTAGTAATAGCGTCTTTTTTTGTTACTATCAATCAGGTGCACGCTGGCACGGTGACCTGGGTTGGTGTAAGTAATGGTAGTTGGCATAGTCCAGCCAACTGGGATGTTGGTCAAGTGCCCTCCAGCACTTCAGATGTCGTTATTGCCAGCAACACTCAGAATTTTGTTTTAGCGACCAGCACGGTTGCTTTTAGCACTCTCACTATCGGTGGAGCGGCTAATGCCACAAATACACTCATTTTAAGCGGAAGTATTTCCAGTGGTGGAAATATTACTATTGCGGCGAGTGGCACGCTATCTTTTGCGACGACCAGTGCGCAAAGCATTACTGGTGATCTCTTGATTCAAAGCGGCGGCACCCTCACACACGAGAGAAATTGGACAGCGCAAACAAGTACGATTAATTTTTCAGCCACTACGGTCACGGTTAATTCCGGTGGATCGATTAATGTTGATAGCAAAGGGTACAATCCGGTTAGTAGTGTTGGTCGAGGTCCGGGGGCGGGAGCTGCTAATGGGGCATTTGGTGGATCTGGTGGAGGACACGGAGGAAATGGTGGTGTTGGATCGTTCAGTGTTAATGCTGGTGGTGTTGGGTATTGTGCAATTTCTGGACCAGCAACAGTCGGTTCATCGGGCGGCGGCCTCAGTAATAGTGCTACTTTAGGTGGTCCCGGCGGTGGTTTAATTAGCATTACCACAACCGGCACAACGACACTTAATGGGACGATTCTTGCTCGAGGCGGCACGGCGGGAAGTGGCGCTGGTGGTGGCGCTGGTGGTGGCGTAAAAATTGTGGCAAGCGTGGTGACGGGCACACCGTCAACATTTAGTGTTGCTGGTAGCGCTGATGGCAGCGGCGGTGCTGGCGGCGGTGGTGGTGGCTGTGTGTATATTGAATACACCACGAGTAATTCAGTATCTACAACAGCGTCATACTATTCAATGAACGGTGGCGCTACTGGGTCATCATCTGAAAATGGCGGCGCTGGTATTACGTATATCAAACAAGTTGGTCAAACCGGCTCTATCTGGTCATCGTCAGTTTTATCTGGGGCCGAAACGCCACTTAATGAAAATCTGACGATTGCAACACTGTCTCTGCGCACCTCAACGCTGTTTGTTTCATCAACAAGAAGTTTAATCTTGAGTAACAGTTTACCGTTTTTGAGTACAACCTCTGGGACTCTGCGTATTAGAAGTGGGGCTTCAACCACCATCTCTACAGCTGGTACGCTTAATTTAAATGGTGCGTCCATCACTGTACTAGCTGGCGGTTTACTACACGGCGATTCAGTTACAGCACTATCCGTTGTGACTTCGTCTGTGGTGACACTAAATAGCACCTCAAATGTAGATTTTCCACTCACAACCTTATCAATATTGGGTGGTAATATGACGATTAATTCGGGTGTCACGTATTCAAATTTTGCAGTGAACACGCTCAATCTTTCCGGTGGTTCCTTCACGCTCACCACTTCGACCGTCTTTAATGTTGTAACCACCTCCCTCAATATTAATAGTAGCTCTACGTTAATCATGGGCGCTAGCTCTACTTTATCCCAAACCATTGAAACCATTTCTGTTAACAATGGCTTACTGCGCGTTAGTCCAAACATACGGTTTTCGTCTACTACAGTGAACACTCTCACGATTGGTAATGGTAGTGTTTCTTCAACAATGGAGTTTAGCGGTTTTTCAACTTCAACAAATTCTTTTAATCAGGCCTCAACCATCGTGGTTGCTAACAGAGGGCTTATCACCCACACAGCAAATACAACAGTCCAATCGCACATTGTCAATTTGTCGGCTACAACAGTTACTCTTAATTCTGGTGGGCATATTAATGTGGACGCAAGAGGGTATACTGCTGGATCTGGTCCAGGAGCTGGTTTAGCTTCAGGATCATTTGGTGGCGGCGGTGGTGCACACGGTGGTAATGGTGGCGCTGGTAGTTTTGGTGTTAACGCCGGTGGTACCAGATACTGCACCACCTCAAGCCCGTCTACGATTGGCTCCGGTGGTGGTAGTGTTTCAGGAGTCTCAACCGGTGGTACTGGTGGTGGTTTAATTATAATGTCAGTAACCGGGACGCTCACGCTCAGTGGTAATCTTACCGCTAAAGGCGGTGCTGGCGGCGGTGGCGGTGCTGGTGGCGGCGTAAAGATTATTGCGAGCGTCGTGACCGGTACTCCACAATCCTTTAATGCTACAGGGGTTGGTGATAGTAGTGGTAACGGTGGAGGTGGTGGCGGCTGCGTCTTTATTGGGTATTACACTAGCAATGCTATCAGTTCAACGCTCGGTTATTTTTCTGTAGCCGGCGGCTCTACTTCAAATGGCGGTACAGCTGGGTCAGCTGGTGCAGCTAACTTTTTACAACTTAATTCTGCGCCAGCCTTGAGTTTATTATCTGTCTTCGCTTCATCTACAGGTAGTGGTTATGTGAGTATCTCTGTTCAAGCCTCCGACGCCGACACCAACGATGTAAAAATTAAGACAGAATATAAAGCGGGCACCTGTGCCGCCTACACTGGCCAAGCTACGACAACACTGTTATCGGCTATCACCTCTACTTTTTCGGCGGGTAACCTAGCTCTTAATAATAACGCAGCCGACGGCTATCAGCTGACGGCGATTAAAACAACCTCGGGAGCTAATACAGTCTATTATACCTGGAACTCCAAAGCCAACTTGCCATCAGCCGACGGACAGTACTGTCTTTTTGTCACTCCAAACGACGGTACAACGAGTGGGACAACGGTGTCTTCCACCATTACACTCGATAACTCCGCTCCAATAGCTCCGGGAAACTTAAGTTTTTACAGTACATCTACTCAAGGGTTTGTTGTTCGGTTTGGTGCTTCATCCACCGATTCCAATTTCAGTCATTACAAAATTTTCTACAAAGCTGGTACATCAACTGTTACCCAAGCTGACACCGCGATCACCTCATCAACGGATGTGAATCTTGCCTCAGCAAACTTTAACTCAGCCACCACTACCTCAGTCACCGGTCTTACCACCTCCACCCAATATGTCTTTAACATTTGGGTCTTTGATACTTTTGGTAATTCAGCAACTGCTACCACTGAACTGGTTGGTTTTACTTTGGCAGATAGTCCGAGTGGTCTTAGTCAGATTGGTCAAAGCTCAAATACCGGCATTATTACCTGGTCAAGCACGAATCCATCTACTACCGCCTTTTTGGCCACCAACGCCACCACTGGCAACACTTCTGGTTGGACAACCAGTACTCTTTTTTACGATTCCAGTTTGTCGTGTGGTCGGACGTTTCAATACAGTGTTAAAGCTCGTAATGGCGATCTCATAGAAACAGGCACTACATCATTTGGCGCTTCAAGCTCTGGCTGTCCAGGGTACTCGCCACCGCTTATGTCCTCGGTTGTTGAAGTGGTTATAGAAACACCACCAGTTGCCACCTCCACGCTTCCCGTTGCCACTACCTCAACACCACTAGTTGTTGAGCCTATTATTCCAGAGGTGATTGTAAAGCCAGAACCAGTTATTCCGCCAACTACGCCAAATGACGGCATGCAAAACGGGGGAGTGGCCGAGCGCTTCACGCGTTTATTAGTGGTAAATAAACGAGACAGCGAAGTTGTATATCTGCAACAGCTTCTCAATAAACTCGGCTTCACCGTCGCGCGTTCGGGCGCTGGGTCGCCAGGTAAGGAAACCACCATGTTTGGGCCAGCCACTTACAACGCCTTGCTTAGATTCCAGAGAAAGTATGGTCTGCGAGCTGTCGGTCGAGTGGATGAGCCAACACGACAGCTTCTCAATAGATTGTGGAGTGAAGAGTTGGCTGTTGAAGAAGATACGCCAATTCAAGAGGTAGAAGGGGAGAAAATAATCACAACACCTCTTTTCACGAAGACGCTCAAGATGGGTTCGGTTGATGCGCAAGTAGTAACTCTTCAAAAAACACTCAACAAGCACGGCTTCATTGTTTCAAAGACAAATGCTGGGTCGCTTGGCAAGGAGTCGGACACTTTTGCTGGAAAAACAAAAAGCGCACTGATGCTTTTCCAAAAGAAATACAAACTAGCACAGACAGGCCAGGTTGATACACCAACACGAGCAGTCTTAAACGGGTTAGCTCGTTAATCATACAATGCAAATAAAAAACCACCACTCTTCGTTGAGAGTGGTGGTTTTTTGATTACTCTGACTCTGTTATAGTAGAGCTAGCCTCTCTTTTTTAGGAAGCACGTTTTGAGCACCAGTGTCGTTTTTCCATCGCGACACTCAATTTCTTCAGGGCTCGAAGTGAGGCGAATGTTTTTAAAAACGGTACCAATTTTATACGTCGTTGACGATCCTTTGAGTTTGAGGTCTTTGTTCAGCTGGACGGAGTCTCCGGCGATAAGCAGATTACCATTACAGTCTTTGGTTTCTTCCATACGATTAGAAAAAGAGAGAATAAATAAAAGATACAGCCGGGTCTGCCTCTGGGCCGTGGGCAAGGGCGCCACCAAGTGCGCCAGTGATAGTGAGAGCTACTCCGCCAAGCAGGGCGAGTAGAGCGAGGATAGGCTGTTTGAGGGTAAAAGTAGAGACGGTGACGAGCGCTTTCCACAACGATTGTGTGAAAGCTGTTTTTTGAACGTAGGCAACAACTTTGCTAGAAGTTCGAGCAAAATCAATAGTAAACATGAGCAAGATAACAGCGTATATCCAAAAGGTCGTTGTTGCAAAAGTGGAATGCAGCTCGATGAGGGCGCTGTGACCCCAGACATCTTCAAGAGCTTCGCCGGTTTGAAGAGCAAAAAAGCCCCCAATCACACCGATAAGAAGCATAAGATATTTACCAAGAGACAGGCGTTCTCGGTATGATCTAAAAAAAAGAAGTCCAATTTCAATTCCGCTGTAGACGATGAGGAGTCCCACAGGAATGTGGACTAGTGCTGGATGCAGTGTTCCCATACAAATCGAGTTGGTGAATAAGATGCTGAAACTATACAGTAGTTGACTGCGAAAAACAATGACCTATGTTTTGCGAGAAACTTTTTTTGGAATAATAATGATTGCCTGACGAAGGATGAGGTCTTTTGCGTTTTTAATATAATCAGCGGGAAAATCAAACCAAATGCGTTTAAAAGTGATGAGGTCAATTTTTTTAATGCCAGCAATTTCTGGGTCTTCTAAATAAATATATTTTTTATCAAGTCCAGCAACGACAGAATAATGACCGTCGTCTTCTGAAAACCAGTCAACAATCACTGGAATTTTGGCTTTGAGCCATTGAGCTAGATCTTGAAAAGTACAGTTGTTCTTAATTTTTCCGTCAAAACCATAGAGCTTGGCGGTGCGGAGAAGATTTTTTGCCGAAGTACCGTGTTGTAAGGTGGTGTGGGCGTGTCGGCCGAGCTCTTCTTGGCTTAATTTTTTGCCATAAAAATCAAGGACAATAGATAGTGAGGCTGGTCCGCAGAAACAAGCTTTTTCGCGGATTGGTCGTAGGGTAAGCATAAAAATGTTTTTTATTTAACGATGTTTACAGCCGGCCCAGCAACACGGCCGACGTTTGCCATCAGTGAGATTTTCACGCGCTCGTTTGATTCGACCAACTCGCGTTTCCAGCTTCTTGGCTTCTTCAATCCAGCAAATCCACTCATTGCGGGCGAGGGGAGTGATATCTTCCCAAATAGCATGTGCTTTGGGGTTGGTAGCAAGCATCGTTCGTAGATCGGGTGGCACGCGGTGTGCCACGCCAGCAGAAAGCTGTTTTTTCATAGTAAGGATATAAAAAGAAGAAAACCGATTAGCGCGTTAATATAGGGAAAGAACCAATAGACTTTAGAAATAGAAGTCGGTTCCCGCAAAAGAAGCAGGGGGATAGTAGGATAGATCAGGCCAATTAAGGCGAGATACCCAAAGTAAGTATATGAAAAAGCAACACAGGTTAGCCATAAAATACCACAAACAATCAATGATAAGCGCTGTCCAAAAAAAACTGCTGATGTTTTTATTTTAGCGAGGCTATCGCTTTTGATATCAGGTATAGCTGAAAAAAGGTGCATAGCGCTTGTCCAACAAAAAACAGCGAGCACTATCTGCCAAGTCGGCAACGAATTAGTGGTGAGGGCATAACCGATAAACCCAGGTATGCCATAAAGTATGTTAGAAGAGAAATCAATAATAGGCTTGGCTTTAAAACGAAACGGCAGGGCGCTATAGGCAAAAGACAGGAATAGAAACAATGCTAGTAAAATCTGAGATAGTTGGGTAGCAATAAAAAATAGCAGAATCGTTCCGAGTGTAATGCCAATAAGAGTTATTTTGAGTTGTTTTCTTTCTGTGGTTAGTAGCAAGTGTTCAGCAGAACCCTTTTTTTCATTAAACTGATCAGTGTCATGATCAAAATAATCATTAATACCATACAAAAAAATATTTGCAGGGAACAAAAAATATATAAAGAACACTATAAAGTCTAATTGAAAAAAAGCGGCGGCTGAGGTTGTTCCGGCGGTATAGCCCACCAGGTATGTGCCAGCTAAATACAGCCAAAATTTAGGACGGGATATCTGTAATAAAAAGCGTAAGTAAGTACTCATGTTGAACGTTTAGTATTGTAGAGTATAAGTTTTTCTAAAAATAGTTTTTGTAGTGAGCGCAATGAAAGAGCGGCAACGAGCTTGTTAATTTGTTTCATCACCGAGAGTTGCTCTTTGTGTAATAAAGTATGTATGGAATATTTAGTTAGAAGCGAATGGATATAGGTAATATCCTGCTTGGTAATTTTTGGGTTGCCAAAAATACCGCTAAGTTTTTTGCGCTCAGAAGCAGTCACTTTTTGAAAAAGATAAAAATGGTATAACGTCTTCTTGTTTTCACGAATATCAGAGCCGACCGGCTTGCCGATTTTTTTCTGCTCGCCCATTATCCCAAGCTCATCATCACGCAGTTGAAAAACATAGCCCAGTAATTCCCCAATTTTTTCTAGGGTAGAGATGCTTTTAGGATTTTGTCCCGAAGCAATACTGCCAAGCATGAGCGGTAAAGAAAAAGTATAACGCGCTGTTTTGTAGCGGTAAAGCCGTTGAATATCAGCAAGACTCACTGGTTTTTTGGTTGACCCAGAGAAAACGTCTTGCATTTGGGCTAAACCAACCTTGGAAAGCTCTAAGGCGAACAGGTGTAGTAGTTGCTGGTTTATTTTCAGTGTTTTTGCAGGTAGAGAGCTTAATAAATTAAAGCACAAAAAAATAAGAATATCACCAGCACAAATCCCCAAACTTTCACCGAGGTGATCGCTATCGCTCGAGCCCTGTTTGCGGGACCATAGCTGATATTGTCTGAAGAGCGTCGGCTCCCCGCGACGCATAGTATCCCTGTCCATAATGTCGTCGTGTATCAAGAGGGAAGTGTGTATTAGCTCCATTGCCACAGCGAGCTTAAGGCAGGTCTCGTCTGGTTTTTTGCCTGCCAAGCTGTAGGCTGTAAACACCAAACCACCGCGCACCATCTTACCTTTGTTGACAAAGGCTCTAAGACGATCAAAAGTATCATCCGCTAAACCATTAACTGTGCGGAGGGTAGTTTGTTGTTCAATTAGGTATGAGTCAAGAAAAATACTAATTTTTTCTTTACATTGTTCTAAAAAAAGCTCCATAGATTATAAAGAAATCATGTTATATATAATTGTTTTTAGAATTCTCAGAGAACTCGGTTTAATTTTTTTGGTGTACACCACCATTGGATTATTATAAATAACCCAGGCAGTGTAGCGATACATGGCAGCGGCAGTTTTAATTGGTATGAGGTAACGTTTAGGAATAAACGCAAAACCTTTTTCAGCTTCATTCTGCCAAGTTATATAACGATCAAGTTCCTGCCGCATAAAAGAATTAAAAACAGAAGGATTAGTCTCAGCCATCTTTTTTGAAACAATCGGCATGGTGCTGTTTTTCAGTAATTCTTGTGGAAAGTAAACCCGACCAAGCTGCTCATCTTCGCCAATGTCTCGAATAAAGTTAATATATTGAAAAGCTCGCCCTAATTTCTGAGCAGACGGATATGATTCCAAGGGAAGGTTAAGCAGTTTACACATTATCAAGCCAACAATTTCCGCAGAACCATAGAGATAAGTATCAAGCTCGGCAAATGTTTCGTAGCGTTTTTTTGTCGTATCAAGTGTCATTGAAACAAAAAAGGCCTCTATCCACGCTGGATCAAGCTCGCGTCGGTGCATGAGCTCTACGAATGAGTCTATGACAATGTCGTTGGCTGGCTGGCCGGCCATCGCCCGTGCGTAGCGTTCTTTGAAAGAAAAAAACTCTGGCAGCTGAGCTGGCACAGCGTCAACAAAATCATCAGCGATACGGACAAAACTATAAAAAATAAAAATATCATCACGGACCGCCGATGGAAAAAAAAGACTGCTGGTAAAAAAAGTTCTGCTGCCCCGCTTAAAGATTTTATAGATCGTTTTGCTAACCATAGATCTCTTTAATACTAGCAGCGACAAGCTGCGACGAGATAAGTGTCATCGGCATGCCAATCCCAGGGTGGGTGTATTGCCCAGTAAAAAATAAATTGGAAACTTTTTTACTTTGGTGGCGTGGACGAAATACCGCTGTTTGCATGAGGGTGTGACTGAGCCCGAGCGCGGTGCCTTGATAGGCGTTGAATAAACCAGAAAAATCACGGTGACTGAAAACACGCTTCACGATGTGGTTGTGCAAATCTTGTTCAAGTAGTTTTTCGAGGTGAACTAAAACTTTTTCAACATAAGCATCTCGAATTTCATCGGTATCCTCAAGTCCAGACGCTAACGGCACCAAAATGGTTACCACTTCGCCTCCGGCGGGCATTATTGTTGGATCTGTCTTGGAAGGGCAGGCGACATAATAGGAAGGATTTTCTGGCCAGCTCGGATCGTCAAAAATGGCATCAAAATGCTTCGTCCAATCGTTATCAAAAAATAAGGTATGGTGTTCCAGACCGGCAATCTTTCGATCGTAACCAAGATAAATAAGTAGGGCAGAAGGAGCAATGGTGCGCTTGCCCCAGTACTTTTCCGGGTAGGTTTGATATTTTTGTTCAAGCAATCTGGTTTCAACATGATGATAGTCGGCATTTGCCACAACCACATCAGCTTCGATAATTTCGCCGTTTTCAAGAATGACTTGTTTTGCTACACCATCGACAACGCCAATCTGCTTTACCGGGCTGTTGTAGCGTAGTTGCGCACCATACGATTTCGCTAAAGCTTCAAAGGCGTTTACTACGCTACCAATTCCACCCTCGGGATACCAAACTCCAAGATTGAAATCAATATGCGACATGAGCGAATAGATGGCCGGCGTGTTCTTTGGGGCACCACCAAGGAAAACCATACTGTATTCCAGAATTTTTCTCAGCTGGTCACTCTTGAAGTAGCGTTTAGTATATTTATCAAGCGATTCAAAAACATGGAGCTTACTGCCTTCCACCAACATGCGGCGATTAAAAAATTGAAGCAGTGACGTGTAGTCCTTGTATAAGAATTCGTTGATGGATACATTGTACTGGTATTCCGATTGTTTCAAATATTTTTTGAGCTGTTCGGCTGCGCCTGGCTCCATGCTTTCAAACAGCGCTAAATTTTTTTCCAGACTTGAGGCAATATCAGCGTACGAATTTTTTTCGAAATATATTCTGTATGCTGGGTCGAGACGTTTGAGGGGATAAAATTCTTCTGGTTCTTTTCCAAATAGATTAAAGAATGTCTTAAATACATCCGGCATCAAATACCACGACGGGCCCATATCAAAGGTAAAACCCTTTTCGCGATAGACACTAGCGCGTCCGCCAGGTTGCTCTGTTTTTTCAACCAAAAGTACATCGTGTCCGTCGCGGGCTAATAGAGCGGCGGCTGATAACCCTCCGAAACCTGCGCCAATGATAATTATTTTCTTTTTAGACATAGAAAAATGTAAGTGCGTTACTGAATTGTTTGTGAAATACCATGATGAGTAGTATTCCCACAATAAAAGGAATTACTAGGCCGTTAAAAAAAGCGATCGCCAACCAAAAGATAATCGAAAAATATAAGCCTATAGCGAGTTGCGAAGGTGGTGTTGTATATTTTTTGGTAATGAGCAATGTTGTTAGAACACCAAGTGTCCCAGAACAGATCCAGCCAATAAAATTAACCACAGGAACGCCATAGTATGCACCCGGCTCTAACCAATACCATAACCCAAGACTCACAGATACTGGGTCAAGAAGTAGGTCGACAGACACCATGAGCAGAACAGTCAAAAACAGGCGTGTAATAAACGAGGTTGTTCGTGCAGAGGCGAGAGTGAGACAACCGAGCAAAATAGTCCCCCAAGCAAAGGGTACTGTCGCTGGAACTAGGTTGAATAATAAGAGACCTGTTTTGTTGTTGTATATAAAAGTCCCATACGGAAATCCGGTCGTAAGAGCACTCGCTTCAATCCCGATAGCCAAGATAAAAATTGTTGCTAGTAGGAGAAAGAATTTCTTACGGGGCAGCCACTTCCAAAGTGCAACGGCAACCGGAACAAACAGTGTTAGCACAAATAATGTTGAAACAATCGCTAAATCGCCAGAAAAGGGGATGGTTACGGTAAAAAAAGCAGCAACACACAGTATGATATGCAGTAAAACCAAAGCTAGGAATGTATGATGAGGAAATCTGATACGAACTAGTTAATGTATACGCGAAGCATACCACATTAAAACTCCTCAATCAATATAGGAAAAAACCGTTGAAACCTTGCCAAAAGGGGGTTTATGTAGTAGGCTAATCGCGCCGCAGAGGCCTAAAAAGGAGTCCTGGATGGACACATCGACGAAAGACGAAGGATTTTCAGGCGAGCTGTTGAACAACCACTCACGACGGTCGACCAAGAAGGAGGTGAACGAACGTGTACCGGAACAAGTACCGGTAGAACCCCCGTCAGAAAATGTCGGACGCAGGCATACGTCGTTTGTTGATGATCGATGGTGAGGTGCAGCCTTTTCCGGCATGTCCGTGAGCAATTCTAGAAATAGAGTGCTCACGGACACCCCAATACTAATAAATAAAAAACACCAGATTGCTCTGGTGTTTTTAGTTGTGTCTATTAAAAACCAACCTCAACTTTGAAACCGGCAGTTGAAAAGCGTTTCATATCAAAAGGCATCGACATGGGTGTGTTGGCATATTTTTTATCAAAATAGGCCATTACTTTTTTGTTGACAGCGTCGCGGTGCTGGCGTGATTTGTAGGTGATAAATGAAAACCACACGACTTCGCCTGGTTTTATTTTTACCATTGTATTGAAAGTAAAAATAACATGACTTGGTTTTGCATCATCAATGATGCATTCTTTGTAGTCCAACGCGCCAAACTTCTTCCAGATTGCGCAGCCTTCGCGAGCCATCTTTTTGTATGCCGCCGTGTTCTTTTTTGGGATGGCAATGACGAATCCGTCGACGTATTTACCTTTGTTCATATAATAATACTTAAATATAGTACTAGTGTTTTTTATTATGAGTAGTGTCTTCGTCTGGTGGCCCCCATTGCCAGCGAGGCTTCTCTCCGGTCTTGTAGCAGATATAGATCAGTACAGCAGTGAGCAAAATGACGGGCAGAATAAAAGTCAGTACTGCTTTATCTACAGGAGCACGGTTATCAATCGTAAGAGTCGCCAAAAAAACGATGGTGATATAAATAGCCAAAACAAGCCAGCCCTGCCATGTAGCAGGATACCAACCCCACCCATAAAGCTTGGCTTTGAACCAATAGTTTTGCGGGTTGTTTTTTAAGTAATGCAGGTGTTCTTTAATCATACGATGTATCTTACCGTTATTGTATAACTTTAGTACAGAGTTAGAGTCTCGCCCAGCACGCTCAAACAAAAAAACCCACTAAAATGGGTGTTTTTTTTGGCTC
>CAYZGX010000013.1:0-14128 GCA_964478235.1 uncultured Gammaproteobacteria bacterium | reverse complement strand
CGATACCTTTCGGTATACACGCTTTCCAAGCGTGCGCACTAGACCAACTATGCGAACTCTCCAGGTCTGTCTAAAAGTGGGCGTAGTATAGCAAAAGATCGCTAAATCGTCAATGAAACGACTAAACAGCTGGTTTTTTGCCAAAAAAGCTCGCCGTGAGAACACTGAGCGACGCTGTCACCAACACTATCATCCCCCACTGAGCCGGCGTCAAACTCGCATAGCGAGCATCGGCCGACGCAATATCAGTCGCTCGCAAAAAATCCAAGAAAAATCGCGCAATCGCATAAAGCGTCACCGACACAAGCGTCACCAATCCCCAACGACGGCGCACCAAACGTTTAAACAAAAGCATTGAAAGTAAAAACAAAGCAAACCCCACCAACGATTCATACAACCCTAAATCATGCCGTACGCCACCAGGAAATTGCACCCCACCCACAAAATGGGTGAGCGTACCTGGATGATCGTGGATAAGAAAACAACCAATGCGCCCAATCCCCCACCCAAGCCACAAACTCACCGCTGCCACGTCCATATAGGGAACGAACTGTTGGAAACTAAAGCCGCGTTTTTTGGCAAACAACCACAAAGCCAACGCCGCACCAAGAAAACCACCAGTTGACGAGGCTCCTCCCTGCCAAATTTTAAAAATGTCAGCTGGATTGAGGAGGTAAAAATCTAAATTATAAAATAAAATGTGAAACAGCCGCGCAAAGACAAACGACGACACCAACACCCACACCGCCAGATCATAGAGCACTTCTTCAGAAAGAAAATAACGCTTCGCGAAACTACGCATCACAAAAAGCGAGGCGATAATACCGAGCGCTACCATAAGCCCCCACACCTGTATAGTGACTGGTCCGAGCAGAATCGTGTTGTACTGAAAATACGGAATCATAGATTATCCTTTCAAAAAATTCAGCACGTCACCCGGCGAGTCAATGACTTGTACAAAGGTGGTGTCGTCTTGACTGATTGTTTTAAAATCAGCATACAATAGATGAATATAGCTTAAGAGTGGCTGCCAAAAATCTCTACCATACAAAATAATTGGCAAACGCTCCATCTTCTTAGTTTCAATAAGGGTTAGAAGTTCAAACAATTGGTGCATCGTCCCAAAACCACCCGGGAAAAAGACAAACGCTTCGCTCGGCGCAGTCAAAATGAGCTTGCGCACAAACGGAAAGAAAAAATTAGTTGATTTAGTTAGTGCATTGTTGTGTCTATCAATATTACGCACCTTCATACAAATACCAACACTTTCTCCACCATTATCAAAAGCGCCCTTGTTAGCCGCTTCCATAATCCCCGGACCACCACCGGTAATCACCGTATGTTTTTGTTTAGCGAGGAGGGCTCCGATGTCATACGCCGCCTTATAATATGGCGACCCTGGAAGCAAACTCTTGGTGCCAAGCACCGTCACGTTGTGCGACAGCGAAGACAAGAATTCAAACCCATCTACCAACTCCGCCATAATACGAAACACGCGCCAATCGGTTGTCCCCTCTTGGCAAAGCGGGTTCATCGGATCGTTATTGCAAATATTTGGTCTATCCGGTGCATTTTTGAGCAGATGAAATGCCTCTTCGGCAGAATCAACAATATGCCAACTCGCAATATCCGCTTCGCTCAGCGAATTAACTTGTTTTAATGATTTTGTTCGTAAAAAATCGACGAGCGGTTGCCAAAAATCTCGCCCCACCAAAATCACTGGGGATTTATCCATAAACCCCATTTCCATGTAATCAACAATTTCAAAAAATTCATCGAGTGTTCCAAAACCGCCTGGAAAAAAGACAAAAGCATTACCCGGCGAAGTGAGCATCAGCTTGCGGGTGAAGAAATAATAAAAAGCGATAGACTTGTTGACGTACGGATTGATGCGCTGCTCAAACGGAAGCTGAATATTGAGCCCAACACTTTGCCCACCTGTTTCATAAGCTCCTTTGTTGGCCGCTTCCATAATCCCCGGGCCACCGCCAGTAACTGTGGTAAAACCATTTTTACCAAGCAACCGTCCGAGTTCAACCGCAATCTGATAAAATTTACTATTAGCCGGCAAACGAGCTGACCCTAAAATAACCACTTCTTTTTCAAGCTCACCCAAAAATTGATAGCCTTCCACAATCTCCGTAATAATACGAAAAATACGCCAACTATCACGGTGGTTGACCATCGCCCCAGTAGAATTAAAATGAGATGCGGGAATTGAATTAGAAGAAGACTCGTCCGCTACTGGAACTATTTTTTTAGGGCGACCTCGAGGCATAGTGACAAGCTAGCTAAGGATAAAATTGTTTTAACGAAGGGCGTGCCCCAGACGAAGAATCGTACTCTCAGCCAAACGAGCGCCGATGAGCTGAACACCGACTGGCAAACCAGACGAGGTTTCACCAGCTGGAATAGACAGAGCAGGCATACCAGCCACCGCTGCCGGCGATACCATCACATCAGCCAAATAGAGCGCCATCGGGTCGTTAGCCTTCTCCCCCACTCCAAAGGCTGGAAATGGTGAGGTCGGCGTAATCAGAACATCAACTTTTTTGAACACTTCATCAAAATCACGGCGAATTAATGTTCGAACTTGTTGCGCTTTTTTATAATAGGCATCGTAATAACCAGCTGACAGAGCATAGGTACCGATTAAAATACGACGTTTTACTTCTTCTGGAAAACCAGTGGCGCGAGAATCGGCATACAAATCATAGAGTGTTTTGTCTGATGCCCGTACACCATAGCGCACTCCATCAAGCCGACCAAGATTGGAACTATCTTCACTTGGAACAATAACATAATAAACAGCGATAGAATATTTGGTGTGCGGCAAACTAACTTCTTCCACCGTACAACCCAATTTTTTGAGCGCTTCAATTTTGGCTTCAGTTAATTTCAAAACTTCTGGGTCAATCCCTGGAACATTAAAATATTCTTTCGGAATACCGACGCGCAAACCTTTCACCGATTTCGTCAATTCTTTGGTATACGAAGGAACTGACTCAGGCACGGTCGTCGCATCGCGCGGATCGGTGCCAGCAATCGCTTCCATCACAATCGCTGTATCTTCTACCGTTTTGGTGATTGGGCCAACCGTATCAAGCGACGAAGCCATCGGCATAATACCATAGCGAGAATTGCGACCGTAACTCGGGCGAAGCCCAACTACACCACAAAAACTCGCTGGCTGGCGAATAGAGCCTCCAGTATCTTCGGCAATAGAAAAAATACACTGATCATCAGCCACCGCTGCCCCACTCCCGCCCGATGAACCACCTGCCACTTTGCTGGTGTCATGCGGATTGCGCACTGGGCCGTACATACTATTTTCATTGCTCGCTCCGTGCCCAAAAGCGTCACAGTTGTTTTTACCAAGCAAGACACCGCCTTGTTCGCGAATTTTATGAATCACTGTCGCTTCAAATGGCGGAACATAGTTGTCCAAAATCTTCGCCGAACCAGTAGAGCGAATATCGGCGGTGTTAATAGCATCCTTCACCGCAAAAGGAATACCAGTCAGCGGATGGGCTGTCCCAAAAGCAAATCGCTTGTCAGCTTCGTGAGCCTCGGCCAACGCCTGCTCTTCGGAGACGGTGATAAACGCATTTATTTCTTTATTACGCTCTTTGATACGCGCCAAACACGCCTTAGTCAGATCAACTGAAGTAAATTGTTTAGCTCGGAGCCCCGCCTGTGCCTCCGCCAGAGTAAGTTCATTAAGATTCATACGAAATTATTCAAAAACACCAGGGACTGGCAACTCTTCGGCGGTGACCCGCGGCATAGTCGCCATGAGTTTGTCGCGAAGCGGGCTCGGAACAACTTCGTCTGAACGAACGACGTTGTGAAGACCGGTCACCTGAGCAGTTGGTTCAACACCATCTGTATTGACTTCATTTAAAATGGTCATGTAGTCTAAGACCGCCGAAATAGTTTCGGCATAGCGTTTTTCTTCGTCTGGCGTGAGCTTCAAACGTGATAACTCAGCGATTTTTTGGACTTCTTGTAGGGATAAAGACATAGTGGCTGTAGTATACTAAAGGGGTGCAAGAAATGCAACAACAAAACCGGTTGACTTTTATAGTAAAAAGGCTACTATAGAGAGCACACTTTTCTTATGGAAATTATCTCAATCTCACCTGACACCACCAAACAAGCTGGAGCTGAACTCGCCCGCAAAATTATTGGCGGAGCAATTATTTGTTTACGCGGTGATTTGGGCGCGGGCAAAACCACCTTTACCAAAGGCTTTGCCGAGGGTTTAGGACTTCAACATGATATGACTAGCCCGACATTTACCCTCATGAACGTCTACCGCCTACCACACACCGCCCCCGCTCGCGAACTGGTACACATCGACACCTACCGCCTAGAGAGCGAAGCTGAGCTTATTGGTATTGGCGTAGAAGATTATCTCGGACAACCACACACCATCACCCTGATTGAGTGGCCAGAAAAAATCTCCACCCTACTTCACAATAAAAAAGTGATCAATGTTACCATTGATCACCTTGAAGAAACGACTCGGAAAATTACTGTTCAATAGACGGACAAAGATCCATCGCAGCTTGAAGCTTCACATCACATTCTTCGTTAGCTTTGACACACTTAGGTGTCTCGCTCCACGACGGACAGCCGGCAGCAATTTTTTTACAAAATTTATTTGCCTCTTGAATCGCTTTGTTGCAGCTCTGAGTCAAACTCGTCACAGCACTGGTTGAGACAGCCACGATAGAGCCCGTTGGAAGTGGCTTAGCTGGAAGTGTAGAAGCCGTAGAAGTTACAACCTCTTCAACTTCAACTTTTTTCACCACTGGTTTAACAGCTGGCTTGGTAGTGGTTTTTGCCACTACTTTTTTAGTTGGGGTAGCTTTTGTCACCACTGCTGTTTTGGCCACCACTGGTTTTTCAGTAGCTGCCAAAGACATCGTTGGAAGGCCAAGAACGGCCACCGCCACGGTCAAGATAAAGACAATACTCTTTTGCATAGATAGTATAAACAGTTATTCAGAGGGTATACCTTACCAGAAAACCAGCTTTTTGTCAATAAAAAAGACAGAATAATGGCTAAAATAAGCTATTTTTTGGGCTTTTGAGCCATTCCGCCGACATACTGACGCCCTTTAATCTCCGGCGGGAGGTAGTCTTGCTCCACCGGACCGTCAAAATCCGGGTTGTACTTATATCCCTTTCCATACCCCACCTCTTTCATAAACCCTGTTGGCGCATTGCGCAAATGAAGCGGAACACCGAGGTGTGAGGTGGCCTTGGCATCCTCTGCCGCTGCCTGGTAGCCAGCATAGAGCAGGTTGGATTTAGTGGATTTAGCACAATACACCACCGCCTGCGCCAAATGAACAGCGCATTCGGGCATGCCAAGCTTATGACAGGCGTCATAGGCAGCGTTCGCCTGAATCATCGCTTCACTATTCCCCATCCCAATATCCTCGCTCGCAAACCGGAGCACTCGCCGAGCGACATAAAGCGGATCAGCCCCGCCCTCAAGCATTCGCGCCAGCCAATACAAACTCGCATTGGCATCTGACCCACGCATAGATTTATGAAGCGCCGAAATAAGATTGTAGAACTCTTCGCCACGTTTATCAAAAATCAAATGTGTGCGCTGGAGCGCTTCTTTAATTCCTTCAATCGTTAGCACCACTGCTTCTTTTTTTGACTGAGCTTTAATTGCCAAATCCAAACCGTTAAGCGCTGAGCGGGCGTCGCCGCCAGACAAATCAGCTAAAAGTTCGAGCACGTCATCAGGTGCTGTTATACTCATCGCCCCATAGCCCCGTTCAGTATCATGAATCGCCCGTTGCAAAACCGCCATAATATCAGTCGCCGTCAGATGCTTCAAAATAAACACTCGTGAACGACTTAACAGCGCACCGTTAATTTCAAACGAAGGATTTTCAGTGGTTGCGCCAATAAGAGTGATGATCCCCTGCTCCACAAATGGCAAAAGCGCATCTTGTTGCGCCTTATTCCAGCGATGAATTTCATCAATAAACAAAATAGTACGTTCACCATCTGCCTGGCGCTTCTCGGCTTCCGCTACCACTTTTCGCAGTTCGTCTTTACCGCTTGAAACCGCCGACATCACCACAAAACGAGATTTGGTTTGTTCAGCAATAATATGCGCCAACGTAGTTTTACCTACCCCCGGCGGACCCCAAAAAATAATCGAGGAAAGCTGATCAGTGTCCACCAGCTGACGAAGTAATTTTCCAGGCGCCACAATATCAGTCTGACCAACAAAGTCGTCAAACGAGCGCGGACGAAGCCGCTCTGCCAAAGGAATTGAAGAAGGGTTAGACATAACGTTCGAGTAGTGTCGCGAGCCACTCCTTGAAACGCATAAACAATGTACTTCGTTTAATCATCGCTTCATCCACCGACTTCGCACTCACTTTATACAAATTAAAAATCGCATTGAGCTCAGCCACCATTTTCGTATCACTAAAATAGACACCGCTTTCTTCATTCATTCCATAACTCCTGGGGGTCATATTCGTACTCCCCACCATTCCGGTGGAATCATCAATCGTCACCGCTTTGCCATGATTCATTTTTGGCAACAAATATAAATTAGCCCCAGCTTTGAGTGTCAGACGGAAATAGGCTCGAGCAATCAGCTCTAAAAGTTTGGTATCCGTGCGCAGCGGGAGGAAGATATTCACTTTTACCCCACGCTTTTTCGCGGCGGTCACCGCTTTGAGAAACGCTTTATCCGGAGCGTAATACGGTGTCAAAAAATTAACACTTTCTTTGGCCATAGCCAGCGCCTTAATATACAATTTACGCGTAATTTTATCTTGGCGAAGTTTTGGCGAGTGGGCAATAAACTTAAGTTTGTTGGTAAAATCTTTCCAACTTTCGCGATCATTTGGCTTGAGTAAATGCCAAACAGCACTTTTTTTACCACCTGAAGAAATATAACTTTTGGCAAATCCACGGAGCAACGGTCGAGGCACTAAGCCTTGAATTTTAAGATAAATGTCATCCCATTCGCCGTAGCTCGCCTTAATATTCACCCCACCCAAAAAGACAGTCGTCTCATCCACCACCAACACTTTGCGGTGATTGCGAAACCACAAACGAGAAAACCAACGCCACAAACGAATCTCCGGGTAAAGACGGTTATAGAAATGTAAATCCACCCCAGCGTCAATGAGTCGACGAACAGCCGTTTGCGACATTTGAAACCCACCAATCGCATCAATCACCATTTTTACTTCCACCCCGGCTTTGGCTTTGGCGCATAGCAGCTCAACAAAGGTATCCCCCACCTTATCGTCTACAAAAATAAACACTTCCCAATAAATAGATTTTTGGGCAGTAGACAAAGCCTGGTACATAGCATCCCAGGCTTTGGAGGTTGTGGCGTAAAATCGGTAGGTATATTTCTCTTCTAGTTCCATACATATACCACTAAAAACAAAATCGCGAGCACGCTATAGATAAGCATTTTTTTAGAGCCGGTATCGACGGCCACTGTTCCTTGATCCACCGCCAACGGATACCGCTTTTCTTTGGTGAGAAGTATAAACACTCCCTGCTCTTCGGATACCACAAACCCAGAGCGAAGCTCGCCAAACAGGCGGGTGACCGAATCGTCCACTTCCCCCACTCCTGGGACAGCATGATGCCGCCCATACGATGATAGCGCTTCTTCAATCTTTTTGGCAACACCTACTGCTGTTTCCGCCTCTTTAAGGGCCAACGAATGTTGTTTATAGAGTTCTTCTTCGGTATAAGAAGCAGATTTAGCACGCTCCACCTCGCTCGCCACCACACGAGCCCCCGTGGCAGAGCGAAGACCAAACAAGAAGTCAGACGTTACTACTTCCGACGGCAAAGCTAGCGTAATTTCATCGCCACCAATCAAAAGCGGGATAGACGAGCGCTGGAGCGCCTCTTCACAAAAAGAGCGAACATTTTCACGAATCGTTCGCAGTCGCGCTGTCATCTCGTCGCCGGCCGACAATGACTCAAAAAACAACGTCATATCTTTTTGGTCTTCTTTGGCCTTGGCGATTTTTTGAAACGACTGCTCGTAGCTCAGAAGCAAATCAACCCCAACATCAAGCACGTCAATACAAATATAGGTACATTGCGGCGTCGCTAGCGCTTCGCGATGAAATACCGCTGGCGAGGTGCACGAAGCATCTTTTTGGTCACGGCGCAAAATAGCCGCTGCCATTTTAAGCGTTTGTTTTTCCGCTGGAAAAAAAGTATTACGCAAATCATCTGCCACTCGCATTTCTTGATCAAGCAAACGACTAACATATACCCCTGGAGCACCTTCTTCCACCGGATGACCAGAAATTTCTTCGTGAGTAAACGGCTTCACGACATCAAGAATATTAATTCGCTGACGATACGCGTCAAGCAAGGCAATTATTTTTTTATCATGCTCGCCTTTTGGATGAAATGTTCCTTTACGAAGCAGGCGAAGCAAATCTCGGTTGAGCTGGTACGTTTTAGTCGCTTGGTCAAACGAGAAAATAACATGCGAACCCAAATGCTTATCTACCACCACCTCACCCAGTGAACGAATTTCTTCACGCAACTGCTCTGTTTCATCAACCACTGCCAAAATATCATGCGGCTGGTAGGCGCGACCATACTCCTGCCCACGATTTTTCTGAGACACTTTCGCTGCTTGCAGACTTTGGAGCACGGTTAGTTCCACATGCGAATAATCCTGTACACCATAATACGGATCACCAACATCACTCATTCCAAACGATAGCTTATAACCACTTTCACGAGTGCGCTCTTCAAATTTTTTGAGGAATTCAGTGGATTGCCCTTTTTTAGCGAGTTCAGCGCGTCGAACACGAATCTTTTCGGATACAAAAGTGTCCATTGCTGCTCGCACTGTTTCACAAATTTGCGTCAAAATCTGCGGTGTTGCTTCATTAGCTTTAAAAATACCAATTTTATAATCTTGGCGCAACGGCTCAAAGCCATATGAGAGCATCACTTCACGAAGGGCATTCTTTTGATGTTCAATAATATCATCAGTGCTTTGTGGACCAAAGATATCGTCATTGAGATGTTTAATAGAAAACTCCGCCCCTGGTACCAAAAAAGTCACCAGCTGGTCACCTGTTTGCAAATGGGTGAAAAGGGTATTCCAGCCACGCCCATCAATCATCGCGGCCACTTTGAGGCGCTGTTCATCGGACACAGCTTCACCAGTTTCAAAAGCATCAATCAAATTCCCAACTTCCAGATGGCGCTTGAGGCGCTGGACGGTGAGGTCGAGCTCAAAATCTTTTTCAGGGGTATGAGAAACAGGCGTATCAAAGAACGCCTGTGGATTTTTTTCCATTTCAGCAGATAGTGGGGTAAATTTTTCTGACATATACTACCCCTAGTATACCACTTTTAGCCTAAGCATCAAAGTAATTTGCCTACTCAGAAGCCATCAACTGAAGAAGTAATTTTTGCGTACGCAACGCAACAATGCCAGTAGCACGCTTAAGACCGAGTGGAATTAATAATTCTTTCTTATATTTCTCTTGAAAACGTTTCACTGCAGCCTCTGTGGCAATACCAAATAAATCAGTTTCTTTACCAACCGAACCTGGACCAATCTTCGAAATAGTGAAACCGAGACTATTAAGAGCGCGCTGAAGAGCTAAAACATCCACCCCACGCAAACCTCGTTTTAAGGACCGGGTAAACATTAAAAGCACTTTAGGGGTAGTCGTTGGTGTCGTTGTCGGGGCAACAACAGGAGCGGGCACAGCAACTACCGGCTGTTCAGGCAACACAATCGGCAAAGTAGAGGTTGCAACAAGCGGTTCTGTTGAAGTCGCAATCACTATTTCTGGTTCAGGTGAAGATACGAGGGCTGGCGACGAGCCACCATACACCGGCGTAGACTGTTGCTGAGTAGCAGCATCATTGTCAGAAATAGTAATAGTGACCGTAGACGAAGCGCTATATGGAACAAGAGCACCGGCAAAATTTGAGATAGAAAAAACAGCTGTTTCGGAACTTTCGCTGGTCGGATCATCGGACAAAGCAAACTGCACCGAAGTGGTAGTCGAGCCAGCAGCAATAGTAGCTGTTGCCGCAGTATAAATAAAATCACTACCTGATGAAGCGGTGCCGCCAGTGACACTCACATAAACATCAACCGGGTCAGTAGAGGTGGCATTAATACCTACAACCAAAGTTGTTGTTCCACCAGCCTCAGAAACAGCTTGATCAGTTGTGAGAAACGACAAGAGACTTGCGTCAAATTCTACTAAACCAGATACTGAACGATTAGAAATCGTCGAACAAAAAGCACCACACGAAGCCACCAAACGAAATTTATTAAAACCATAAACACCATTCGGGGTTGGCGCTCGAGCTGGCGGCGCCCAATTTTGTAATGTTCCAGTTGAAATATTAATTGCCACAAACCGATCTCGAGTAGAACTATTAACCATCGTAAAAGCACCCGAAGCAAAGAGTGTGCTTGTTGTGATAAAAAAAGTTTCAACAGTATTATTAGCATTCGGATTCCAATGTGTTGCCACACCATTAATGTCAATTGCCGCAATGCGATTGCGAGAAGTGCTGGTATTAATAGTAGTAAACGACCCAGAGATAAACAAACTCGAAGTAGTCATGGTGGGGTCAAACTGCATCCACTCAATAGTGTTGTTAACATTTGGATCAAAATGCGTCAAAACACCGTTACGATCAAAAGCGGCCATGCGATTGCGCGTCTGGCCAGCGGCTTTGGTAAAGCTTCCGCCAATAAAAATACTACTCGTTGCCCCTGTTTTATCAAAAGCAATAAAGCTAACTGTACTACTCGCACCCATCGGATTCCAATCGCCAATCAAGACACCGTTGGCATCAACAGCGGCCAAACGATTACGGGTTGAACTATTAATATCGACAAAATCACCGCCAATAAACAGCGAGCTTGTCGTTCCGGTTGGGTCACCGGTAATAACAGCCACCGCTGCATTTGAGCCGGGATTCCAAGGAAGCACATTACCACTCCTATCAAGAGCAGCCAAATTATTACGCGGCGTACCGTTAACCGCTTGAAAAGTGCCACCAATATACACTGCATCAGTATTTTTATCGTAATAAACAGCATTCACATCGCCACCACCAAGAGTATTAGTGAGCGAACTGGACACTCGAGGAAAACCGAAGGTCGTGTTTAAGCCACCATCTGGATTCATGCTGTACAAATCGTATACTCGATACGCATTTTCATAAAAATCAAAGGCGACGGCAAATATTTGGCCACCAGAAATTGCAAAATCATTAACCTGAATAGCTACAGGAAGCTGGAAGCTCGTGAAATCACCATTATAATCAACCCCCGCCATATACAGGCGATCAATCGCTCCAGTCGCATTAGTTGAGGTTACTTTATAGAAGTTACCGCTCGCATAAACCGTCGATGACATCACCATAATGTCGGAAGCGCTTCCGTTGAACATCGGTCGCCATGACGTAACTAAATTACCACTGCGATCAATTGCCACCACCCGGCTCATTGTTGTTGAAGGAACAGAATTGGTAGAGCTCACAATAGTAAATGATCCACCGACAAACAGGGACGAAGTATTTCCTTGAGCATCAAACGCCATTTCACTTACAGTGCTATCAAAACTCGGCGACCAATCACCAATTAACGAACCGTTCCGATCATAGGCGGCCAGACGATTACGAACATAGTTAGTAGTTGAGGATGCTGTCGTCGTCGTAAACGATCCACCAACAAAAATACTAGAGGTCACCGACGATGGGTCAAAAGTAACAGCACTAACTGTATTATTAACATCAGGATTCCAGCTGGTAAGGGCACCGTTTGGATCCCACGCCGCCACTCGACGACGAGTTATATTACCTGTTGTAGTAGTAAACGATCCGCCAACAAAAATAGTCGTTGTAGCCCCAGTCGGATCAAGAGCGATGGCCGATACGATATTATTAACATTTGGGTTCCAGTCAAGCAAAGCACCGGTGGTAGCATTAACCGCTGCCAAACGATTACGCGCTACACCATTAACCATCACAAACGATCCGCCAATATACAAAGTGGAAGTACGCAGAGCCATCGCACTAATGGTGGTCGTAATAACTGTGCTAAAAGTCGCATCAACAGAACCATCAGACAAAATATGAAAAAGCAGCGTTGTCGCCTGAGCTTCATTAATCGTGGAAGTTGTACCACCAGCGACATACCAGCCCCCAGCATTATCAGAAATAACCGTTTGGGCATTCAAAGGAATGCGAGGATAATTCGCATACACCGGAGCACCGGTCGTGAGATCAAAAACTCTACCACCAGTGGAACCAAAAGTACTTGTACCCGCTGTCTCAAACGAGTTACCAGACCACCAACTTGTTCCATCTGGTGCAAAAGTCGCATTAGCCACCGCGCCATTATTACTAGCTGTCTCACCAATTCGAACAGCATCCCGGAGTGCCCAGGCTGAATCAGAGAAAAACCACGAAAAAATAAAGAAAGAAAGTATGCCTAAAAAAAGAGTATACTTACTTGTTGATTTAAGAAAAAAATAACGGAGCATGTGATTAAATTTACGCATACCAGGTTAGTTAGTATAACACGGCACAAAGAACAAATAAAGCGACCAAACTGTTGATAAAACTAACAAACTATGCTAGGCTCTGTGTAGTTTGTTTAGTACGCCCACCCACCACCAGGAGGCTCCTATGAGCCGAAAAAAAGGACGGACAAGTATCGTCGAAATTATTGGGAAAGATCTGAGCGGGTATGAGATTCGCCAAGCGGAAACACTCGAAATCATCCTGCCAGGAAAACAGCCTATACCTCCCCTGCGCCTGTTTACCAACCAGGGCGGAGAGCTGGTCTGGTCTACCGACACGACGGTGATTGACGATATTGAGCGAGGTTTTGGTTACAAAACACCACTGCCCCGCCTCAAGCGCCTTCTCCTCGTAAATGTTCGCGAAAACTACGGATTTCCCATGGACTGCCCGCGCGACGACCTCGGCCACGCCGTGCCGATTCTCACCCGCAAGGCCTACAATGACCTCACGGCCACGGACAAGAAGACCCTCTTCCATTTCAGGTGATAAGTGAGCCAACAACCTTGTTTGGCGAGACCGTGGGCAAACAATTCCACCTGCGATCTCGTTATACCCATAAGTATTTGTAGGTATAACGAGCAGGTGGAGAAAAAAGACACTCTAGTGAAGAGCGTCTTTTTTTATAGACCAACCAAAGTGCCCTATCTAGCTTGATTTAACCAGTCTTTTGTAGTATAATCGCCACTAGTGAAAGATTACGGCCATGCCGGCCGCACTTTCCATGGAGAAGCCCCATGAACCGGCAACTTGCGACTTTGCTCTTTACCATCATTACTTTGCTTACCCCTCAGGTGAGCCAGGCGAATTCGGACAGCGTCTCAGTCGCAGTAAACATCACTCTTGTGACCTCAGTCATCACCGAAGCCGAATACGACGAGGATAACAACCTGGTCACCACCTCGTGGGATACGAGCGGCAATGACGATGACTATGTTGGTATGGCCGTGATTGTGGTGCGAGTTGGAACGGATTGGAACTACGACGAGTATACGTACTCGCTCAACGAACCAAACTACACCTACCACGCCACCACATTCCTGCCCGACAACTTTCTGAACGACAAGGACCCTTTTGGTGAAGCGGTCTATGCCTCGCTGACATACACCAATCACTACACGGATTTCTTTCATTTCGCCGACCCGGACACAGCGCTTGCCGCTGCAGACGAGACCGGCGGACTGGAAACCGATTCGGTGATAAAAAATGGCTTGATCAAAACGATCTACTGACCCATACCACTGGGCGACACAAAAGACTGTCCACGCGCTCGCGCGGACAGTCAACCCAACTCTCTTTCTTACTTCGTAGGAGATGGTGAGGGCTACATCTATTTACAGCCTATACGGGAACCTTGCTTCGCAAGGAATCAAACTCGCTTCGCTCTCACGAAAACCTTCGGGTTTTCGTGGACTTTCCTCAACATGAGAAACCTCGCGGTTTCTCCCTTCCCCGTTCGATTCCCTCATGCGAATTACAAATAACAACACCCACAAAAAGTGGGTGTTGTTATTTGTAG
>CAYZGX010000012.1:0-14509 GCA_964478235.1 uncultured Gammaproteobacteria bacterium | reverse complement strand
TCGCCCAGCACGCTCAAACAAAAAAACCCACTAAAATGGGTGTTTTTTTTGGCTCCGAGGGCGGGATTCGAACCCGCGACCAAGAGATTAACAGTCTCCTGCGCTACCGCTGCGCTACCTCGGAATATTGTTTTTGACGTTCTTAGTATAATCGACTTGTAGGCGCCTGTCAATACAGGGTGAGGCTGGAAGGGTAGGGGAGAGTTATGCACCGCAGGCATTGACAAAAAGGCTAAAATCATGTATACTATGCCGTTATACCCTATAGTCTCAGCTAGGGAAAAGAGTGGCCATTTCGCCACTGTTTCCCCTTGCTGACTCAATCCAACCCATTTTCGCAGGCGCTAAGGGGGCGCTTGTACGGAGTTCAGGCTATGGCCCAGCGGATCGGTATCGTCAACAAGTCGGACGGCAAGAAGTTCTTCACGATGAACGAAGCCCTGATCGGTGGTCAGAACGGCTTCCGCAGCTACGAGGAGGGCATGGAGGTCGCGAAGATGCTCTACGCGATGCGGATCGAAGGCTTCTGCGAGGGCGAGCGCAACGCCGCCTTCAAGGAGCTCGACCGCGAGTTCAGCCGGAGCTCGGAGCCGAAGTTCCCGCTCCCGCCCCGCGGGAACAAGATCAAGACCCGCCGCGTCAGCGGCGAGGCCAGCCGCCAGCCCGCCTAGGAGGGAGGGTTCGCGGACAGTCATCGGGATACCTCTCGCATCGTCTTCGGACGGTGCGAGAGGTCCCACTACTACTCAATTTTTCAAGGCAACGCACAGACGTTGTTTTTTATTTTTTCAGGGTGTGCTATACTAATTCAGCTTTTATTTTTTCTATTTCCTATGACGTCAGTCCAAGAAATTTTCAACCGCATCAACGAAGCAAAAAAGAAACAAAAAGATATCCGCTCAGCCTACAAAGACGCCTTGGAAACTTCTCTTGAATACAAAGAGATCAACGACAAGCTCAAAACCCTCCGTGAAAAGAAAAAACAGATTGAAGGGTCTATCAAACAACAATTTTCTAGTGAGCTCACCAAGCTCGATGATCTCGCTATTGATCTCGCTGGCGACGCTGAGCTCCTGAGCGACGCTGCTCTCACCAAACTTATGAAAGGGGAGACAGTAGAAGTGGTTGATGAATACGATAACAAATACGAACCACTCTTCTCAGTGAAGTTCAAGAAAACCTAAGCATAAAAAAATCCTGACCATTTGGTCAGGATTTTTAGTATTACTTGTTCAACGACTTTGGTTTGGTCCAATAGTTGTTGCGGCGGAATTTCTTGGTGATATTGGCCAAGGATTTGCCTTTCTTGGTGTTCTTTTTGGCGTGTTTGAGACGCGCTTTAAGAGCTGTGTTCATAGTAAGAAGATTATACTATAGAGGTAGGTGAAAACCAGTATATACTAAAAGAAGAAAAAAAGCAAGTTTGAGCCGGTTCCGGGGTAGCTTTTTGCTCTCTATGGTGCTAGACTACCTTCACTAACCTTCCTTATATATGTCCCAACTACCCGCCCTGGGCTCAAAAGCCCCCGATTTCAGCTTGTCAGACGAAACTGGTCAAAAACATACCCTGGCCCAGTATAGTGGCCAGTGGGTGCTCTTGTATTTTTATCCAAAAGACGACACCCCTGGTTGTACCAAAGAAGCCTGTGCGCTCAGAGACAACCTCCCGGCTTTTAAAAAACTTTCTTGCGTTGTGCTCGGGGTCAGTGTTGATTCTGAAAAAAGTCATGCCAAGTTTGTTAAAAAATACGACTTGCCATTTACACTTCTCGCTGACGCTGACAAAACTGTTGTTGAGGCTTATGGTGTGTGGGGAAAGAAAAAATTTATGGGGCTGGAGTATATTGGCACGAAGCGTGTTTCATTTTTGATTGATCCACAAGGAAAAATTGCCAAGGTGTATGAGAAAGTAAAGCCAGCAACACACGCTGACGAAGTCCTTGCTGATTTAGCTAAAATGTGCTAACCTACTAGTATTACTTTTAGAATATTTTTATGCGTTCATCGTTATTTGTTAGTTCGTTGGTTGGCGGCCTACTCCTCGTTGGTGCCGGGTGTTCCACTACTCCAAAGGTAGTGCCAAATGTGCCAGATCAAATCAACACCGCTCCAAGCTCCACAACAGGTGCGACTGCTCCAACCACTGGAGGCGGCAGTGCTACCAAGCCAGCAACAACTGCTCCAGCTAAACCTGCTCCAAAAGCTCTCACCTATGCTCAGGCGCTTGATCTCTATCGCGGCAAAGGTTTGATCCAATTCAACGACTGTCGAGCTACTCCGGGGGTTATCGGAGTGAAAAAAGGCGCAGCCTTCATGCTAGATAACCGCGATGCCAAAGCTCACACTATCGTGGCTGATAAAAAAACCTTCCGTCTCGCTCCCTATTCTTTCGTGATTGTAACAGCTTCGACCGCAGGCTCGAGTTATATCACCTGTGACGGCGGTGGTAGCGGTGAATTAAAAGTCCAATTATAAACTACTTCAAACTAAAAGCCGCGCTCCCACGCGGTTTTTCGTCTTATGTTGACCACGCTACAAACAATTATTCTTGGTGTTGTTGAAGGGGTAACCGAATTTTTACCTATTTCCTCCACCGGGCATATGATTCTGACAGCTCGGCTGCTGGCTATTCCCGAAACTGATTTTTTGAAGACTTTTGAAATTGTTATTCAGCTCGGGGCGATTATGGCAGTGGTCATGCTCTATGCAAAGCGCCTGCTTATTAATCGGGAGCAACTACAGCGTCTTGTTGTGGCCTTTATCCCTGTTGGAGTGATTGGACTTCTGCTCTACAAATTTGCCAAACAGTATTTCCTTGGTAATGCGACAATTGTTGCCTGGTCGCTCCTGATTGGTGGTGTTGTCTTGGTTGCTTTTGAGTTGTATCAGAAACAACGAGACGGGCAGGGGAGAGAGCTTGAAATGTTGAGCTACAACCACGCGCTCCTGATTGGGGTGATTCAGTCTGTTGCTATTGTGCCTGGCGTGTCTCGCTCGGCAGCGACGATTATCGGCGCCATGCTTCTTGGCTACAAGCGCTCGGCAGCGGTGGAGTTTTCCTTTCTTCTCGCTATTCCAACCATGCTTGCGGCGAGTGGGCTTGATCTTGTCAAAAGCGCTGGCAGTATTTCAAGCGACGGCTTTATGACTCTGGCTCTCGGCTTTGTGGTGGCCTTTGTGGTGGCCTATGGGAGTATTACCTGGCTTCTCAAATATATTAAAGACCACACCTTCATTGGTTTCGGGGTCTATCGGATTGTTATTGCACTGATCTTTTTTGCCGTTGTTTCGCTTTGACAAGTATAGTCGTCTTCTTCTATAATCACCACATTCATTACTTTTTGTGTACGGTATGCTCTATAGCGCACTTTTTGGAAAAACAACGAAATCAGTTCCAGCCGATGCTGAAAGCGTCAACGCGAAATTGTTGACCCAAGGCGGGTTTATTAATAAACAAATGGCCGGGGTGTATAACTACTTGCCATTAGGTTTGCGCGTCCTCACCAAAATCCAAGGGATTGTTCGTCAAGAAATGAACGCGGTGGGTGGGCAAGAAATCCTCATGCCAGCTTTGACTCAGCTTGATAACTATCTCACCACTGGTCGCGACGAGATGGATGTTTTGTTTCATTTGGAAGTTGAGGGCGGTAAAAAGGCTGTGCTCAACCCAACACATGAAGAAATTGTCACTCCACTGGTGCAAGGCTACACTTTTTCATACCGTGATTTACCAGTAGCGGTGTATCAGATTCAAAACAAGTTTCGTAACGAAGGCCGAGCTAAATCAGGCCTCCTTCGTGGGCGTGAATTTAATATGAAAGATTTGTATTCTTTCCATACCACCGAAGAAGATTTGAACGCTTATTATGAAAAAATGACTGAGGCATATTTCAAAGTCTACGCTCGTCTTGGTCTTGGAGAGCTCACACTTCTCACTTTTGCCTCGGGTGGAGCGTTTAGTAAATATTCTCATGAATTTCAAGCGCTCTCACCAATCGGCGAAGACACCATTTATGTCTGTGAAAAATGTCGTATTGCGGTGAACAAAGAAATTGTCTCGGAACAAAATAGTTGTCCGAAATGTATGAATGTTGATTTGGTAGAAAAGAAAGCAATTGAAGTTGGTAATATCTTCAAGTTGATGACTCGTTTCTCGGATGCTTTCAAATTTAAATTCAAAGATGCTGGTGGAAAAGATCAGCCGGTGATCATGGGGTGTTATGGTATTGGCCCATCGCGTTTGATGGGGACAATTGCCGAAATCTTCCACGATGATAAAGGTATTATGTGGCCAGAGGCGATTGCGCCGTTCCGCGTACATTTGGTGAGCCTTGGCGCTGATGAAGAAGTGCAAAAGGTGGCTAATCAGCTCTATACTGATCTCCAGGCTAAAAATATTGAAGTGTTGTTTGATGATCGCGAGAAGGCGAGTGCGGGAGAAAAGCTTTCCGATGCTGATCTGATTGGTATCCCATACCGTCTAGTTATTTCCAAAAAAACGATTGCTGAAAAAAGTGTTGAATTCAAGAAGCGAAGCGAAGCTGGTGCTCGCTTAGTTCCAATCACTCAAGTTCTCAGTCAGGTTATCTAACCTCATCGTATGTTTACTCAGGAGTTTATCGCTGGCACCCACCAGAAACTCCAAGACCTCCTCCCAGAAGCCCGTGTGCTTGTGGGAGGTAGTTATTTTTATGGTATTGCTCGGACGGGGAGCGATCTTGATCTGTATGCTGTTGTGCCGACATGGCAAATGTTCAAGGTAGCGCGTGCTTTGCGCCGGTATCAGACAATAAAACCAGTTGGCGTCAGTGTTATGCTTGTGCCGACGATCTGTCTTCGCCTGGGGCTGTATACGATTGAAGGGATAGATGTACGGGGGCGCCGGGTGCTGGTCAATGCCGGGCGGGGGAGTGAGCAGGCGATGTCTCTCAAAATTGCTCTGTACTATTTTTGTTTAGCGCGAGAGCAACGCTCAGAGGAATATCTTAAAAAATCTGCTCACCAAATTGCTTTTCATCTCACTGCCGGGGAGCTCGAGCGAGCGTCTCTCGTGGAGCGTCTTCAGGGGGAGTATTATCTGAAACGGTTTCCAATGCTTCGGCAGGTGCTTTTGGCTAAGTTGGAGCACACTTCGATCAATACAGTAGAAGTACTGCCGCTTGTAGAAAAAGAATTGCAGACTATAGTAGAAGACTATCGTCCGAAGATGCGATTCAATTGGCGAATGTATCTATGGTATAACTTCTTTTTTCTCCGTAAAAAAGATACATTGTTTTTATTGAAGAATCCTGATACAATGCTGATTACTCAACTTTATACATGTCTCATTCATCCGGAAAAGTGGGGCGAGCAGAAAAAAATGATTGCCCGCACTGTTTTTCCAGTTATGATGTATTAATATGTCCGTCGTTACCGTCTATTCCACGCCAACCTGTCCGTGGTGTCACAAAACCAAAGATTTTTTAACTGCCAAAGGTGTCGCCTTCACCGATGTTGATGTCAGCACCAACGAAACCAAAGCTAATGAAATGGTAGAAAAATCCGGCCAGATGGGAGTGCCAGTCATTGATATTGATGGGGAGATTATTATTGGCTTTAACCAAGACAGATTAACTGAAGTATTGCACCTTTTGTAAGTATGAACGAAATTGTTTTTGATATTGAAACCCAGAATACGTTTGCTGACGTTGATAACGATTTTACCAAGCTCAAAATATCGTGCGTTTCCATTTATCAGTATACGACCGATACGTACACCAGTTTTGAAGAACACGAGCTCGGCAAGCTGTGGCCAATTTTAGAAAAAGCTGATCGTCTGATTGGCTACAACATCGAACACTTTGACTTGCCAGTGATGAATAACTATTATCCAGGTGATTTGTTGCAGTTTCATTATCTGGATATTATGAAATCGGTCAAAGAAAGTTTGGGGATTCGCCTCAAGCTCGATAGTATTGCCAAAGCCACTTTGGATAATGTCCAAAAAAGCGCCGAAGGTCTGCAAGCGATTCGTTGGTGGAAAGAAGGAAAAATTAAAGAGATCAAAGAGTATTGTGAGCAGGATGTTCGTGTCACCAAAGAAATCTACGATTTTGGAAAACAAAACCACCAACTATTCTATAGTTCGCTCACTGGAGAGATTCTACCGTTTCGTGTGGACTTCAGCTATCCAGCTGAAGTGGCCGCGACAGTTAAGAAGAGTATTAATTTGACCCTGCCTTTTTAGTATGGCTAGCCAAAAAACAATTTATTTGGATAACGCAGCGACGACACCACTTGATCCAGGCGTCCTCAAGGCTATGTCGCCGTATTTTAGCGCTCACTACGGCAACCCATCAGCTCTCTATAAAGAAGCGTTGGTGGCCAATAAGGCGCTTAGTCAAGCACGGCAAAGTATTGCCGATTGTCTTCGGGCGCAGCCAGATACGATTGTATTTACCAGTGGTGGTACTGAGTCAGATAATCTCGCTATTCTCGGAGCAGCTCGGGCAAATAAGAAGAAAGGGAAGCATATTGTGGTAACCGCCGTAGAGCATCACGCTGTTTTGTATTCGGCCGAAGCACTCGCCAAAGAAGGTTTTGAAGTGACGGTGGTGCCGGTTGATACCGAAGGCAATGTTCGAGCACAAGATGTTTTGCAGGCGATTCGCCCAGATACTATTGTGGTGTCGGTGATGTATGCTAATAACGAAATTGGCACAATTTTTCCAATTGCCGATATCGGACGAGGGATTTTGCGCTATCGCAAAGAACACAAAACCAGTTTTCCATTATTTCACACTGATGCTGCTCAAGCTCCGCAGTATTTGGAGCTGGACGTGGAAAAACTACACGTTGACCTTATGACGGTGAATGGTGGAAAGATCTATGGACCAAAAGGCACTGGGTTCTTGTATGTTCGTCGAGGGGTGACGCTAACCCCGCTGATGTATGGCGGGAGCCAAGAGCGAGGAGTCAGAGCTGGCACGGAGAATATTCCGGGGGCAGTTGGTTTGGCTACAGCGCTTGCGCTCGCTTTGAAACAAAAAAGTAAAGAAACAAAAAGACTAACTCAGCTCACAAGCTATTTCTGGAAAAATCTGAGTAAAAAAGTACCGGGTGTCACGATGAACGGTCCGGCGGTAGGGGAGAGTCGTCTACCCAACAACCTCAATGTTATTTTTCCGGGAGTTGATGGCGAAGCGCTGGTGATTTATCTAGACAGTCTCGGCGTGGCCTGCTCCACCGGATCGGCCTGCACAGCGGTATCGCGTGAGCCGTCGCATGTCCTCAAAGCGATTGGGCGAAGTGAGGGGGAGATACTCTCGAGTGTGCGATTCTCACTCGGCCGGTCGACAACGAAACAAATGATCGATACCACGGTGATGGCCATTACCAAAGCCCTAAAATTAGTCACAAAATAAGCCGATGTTCAAAGAGTGCCGACAAGGCGCTCTTTGTTTGCCTTTTAGAGACGTTTTTGTTACCATACGAAGCATTATGACTGGAATTTTATACATTATAGCGACGCCGATTGGGAATTTGGGAGATATGACCTATCGGGCGGTAGAAACCCTCAAAACGGTTGATGTGGTGTTGTGCGAAGATACCCGGGTGTCCAAAAATCTGTTTGATCACTATGGTATCCCGACCAAAAGCATGAGTTATCATCAGCATAGCGATATGCGCCGAATCAAAGAGGTGGAAGCTCTCTTGAATGAAGGGAAAAACCTCGGGCTCGTCACCGATGCTGGGACGCCAGGGATTAGCGACCCGGGCAATATTTTAGTAAGCTATTTAGTCAAAAAGGGGATAAGTGTCGTCCCAATCCCGGGCGTGTCAGCCCTCGTGACTGCGCTGTCGGTTTCGGGAGTGCCCACTGACCGCTTCACCTTCCTCGGATTTCCGCCACACAAAAATAAACGACAAAAATATTTCCAAGAAGTCGCCAAAATTGAACATACCGTGGCGTTCTACGAATCTGGTCATCGCATCATGAAGTGTTTGGGAGATTTGGCCGGGGTGTTGCCACCAAAACGTGAAGTAATTATTGGTCGGGAGCTTACCAAAAAGTTTGAGACTTGGTACCGATTGTCAGCTAGTGAATTAAGCGCTTTACAAATAGATGAACGGGGGGAGTTTGTCGTCATCGTTGCACCTATTTAATCTTTCCGTCCTATGAACCGTAAACCATTTTATTTGACCACAGCTATCGCTTACACCAACGCCCGCCCACATATCGGGTTTGCATTGGAACTCCTCTATAGCGACGTTATGGCGCGCTACCAGCGCTTGTTAGGTAACGATGTGCGATTTCTCACTGGCACCGATGAACACGGGCAGAAGATTCTAAAAACTGCCAAGGAGCAGGGCAAAGATGCGCGGACGTTTGTCGATGAAAACTCAGCAGTATTTCAAAGCCTAGCTGACCAGTGGAATATCTCCAATGATGATTTTATCCGCACCACCGAAGACCGCCACATCAAAGGGGCGCAGGCTTTTTGGAAATTGGTAGCTGAGAATGGGCATATTTATAAAAAAACCTACACTGGTTTGTATTGTGTGGGCTGTGAATCATTTAAGACTGAAAAAGATTTGGTAAACGGTAAATGCCCTGATCACAATCGGGAGCCAGAGACTGTTTCAGAAGAAAACTATTTTTTCCGCCTATCGAGCTTCCAAGAGCCGTTAGAGTTTTTGTTTGAAAATCAGCCAAATTTTGTTTTTCCAGATACTCGTTTCAATGAGATGAAGGGTATTTTGAAAGCCGGCCTCGAAGATGTCAGTATTTCTCGCTCCAAAGAAAAATTACCTTGGGGTATTCCGGTGCCGGGAGATGACAGTCAGGTGATGTATGTCTGGTTTGATGCTCTCACTAATTATATTACCGCACTTAATTATGGCGGAAAATCCGACGCGGACTTAGTGAAGTATTGGCCGACAGTCACCCACGTGGTTGGCAAAGAGATTAACCGTTTTCATGCGATTCTTTGGCCAGCCATGCTTATGGCGGCGCAAATGGAATTACCACGACAAATTGCTGTTCATGGCTGGATTACGGTTGATGGGCAAAAAATGAGTAAAAGTTTGGGTAATGTGATTGATCCTCTAGAAATCGTGGGGCAGTATCCGCTTGAGGCCGTTCGTTATTTCTTGATGCGGGAGATTCCGTTTGATAATGATGGCAATTTTTCACACAAACAATTTCAAGAGCGCTTTAATGGCGATTTAGCCAACGGTCTCGGCAATCTCACCAACCGCGTGCTGACTATGATTGAAAAATACAGTGGCGGCGTTGTCCCAGCAGTCACTACGCCGGGGAGTGGGCTCGCTGATCTTTTGGTAGAGACTATTTGGCCACTCTATATTGAAAATATGGGACGCTGGCGCTTTGATTTGGCTCTTGAGGCCACCTGGAAGTTTCTGACCGCCTGCGATCAGATGATTTCTGACCGCGAGCCATGGGCAATGGCCAAAACTGGTAAGATGACCGAAGTGCATGATCTGCTGTATCATTTGGCGGAAGCGCTACGTCATATCGCCATTATGATCTATCCAGTGATGCCAGAAACATCTGAAAAAATTATCACGCAACTTGGTTTGAGTGTTGAAAAAGAATTTGCCAAACCACTTCTCGATCTTCAACAGTGGGTGGATCTGACCGTTGGCAACACTATCAGCAAAGGGGAGCCGTTGTTCCCACGCTTAGAAATTAAAGCCTAACGCTATGTTGGTTGATACGCACGCCCACGTCCATTTTAACGCCTACAAAGACGATATGGCTGAAGTTATAAAACGCTCCCTCGACCGGGGAGCTATTATAAATCTCGTAGGTACTCAAAAAGACACCAGCAAAAAAGGAGTAGAGGTGGCCAATCTGTATCCTCGCACCTTCGCAAGTATCGGGCTTCACCCAGAGCATCTTTTTTCAAAATGGGTTGATGAAGCTGAAGGCTCGTTTCAATCGCGTGAAGAAGATTTTGATTACGAGTACTACAAAAAATTAGCTGAGGATCCAAAAGTGATTGGGGTGGGGGAGTGTGGGCTCGATCTCTACCGTATCCCCGAGGGAATGACTGCTGAAGAGATGTTGCCAAAACAGAAAGAAGTGTTTAGTGGGCATATTCGCCTAGCTGCAGAAATGAATCTTCCATTAGTTATTCACTGTCGTGAAGCGCATCAGTACCTTATTCCAATGTTAAGCGACGTTAGGCGAGATACCTCGCCCAATCTCACCGGCACAGTTCATTGCTATACCAGCAACTGGCACTACGCTGAACAGTATTTGCAAATGGGCTTTTATATCGGATTCACTGGGGTTATCACCTTTCCTCCGCAAAAGAAAAACCCGCAAGCGCAAGAAGATTTACTCGAAGTCGTACGCCGGATGCCGCTTGATAAAATCTTGCTAGAAACCGATTGTCCGTATTTGTCGCCACTGCCGTATCGAGGAAAAAGAGGGGAGCCATGGATGGCCGAAGCGACCGCTCAGAAAATCGCCGAGCTTCGGGGTATCACCCTCGAAGAGGTGCTCAGAGCCACCACTGACAATGCGTTACGTTTATTCACCAAAATACGCGTATGAAAGAAGGATCACGTGAACGGGTAGCGGCCACCAAAAAATTGGCTTACACCGAATCATTCAAACAGTTTGTCAAAGAGCATCCTGGAGTTGTCGCTGAAGCGCAGCGATTAATTACCACGGCTCTAGATACACGAAACGATGAATTGCTCACGAGCGCGGACGGAACGGTATCAGTGGAGCGGCTCAAACGAAATCCGGCACCAGCTTTTGAACTCCGGGTGGGTGATGAGCGTTTTTTTGTGAAATGTGAAGGATTTTATTCTAAACATGGAGGCTATAACGAGTTTAAAAGCAACGAAGTGGCCCAAGACCTGCTGACCAAGCTCCCTAATGTGGAAGTTATTCCAGCCCAGCTTGGGTTTTCGGATGCTCGGCAGCACTATTTTGTAGCGGACTGGCAAGGAAATATGCAGGAAGCGATGTATTACCTCTACACTCCCGACCGGCACAAGATTTCGCTTCTTGAGCAAGAAGAACTCAAAAAAAGAGTGGTGGCTATTCAGCAAGCTTTGGGTGAATTTGTGGATGTGAGCGATCATAACATGTTTTATGACCCGGAAACCAAGAAGCTGTTTGTCTTCGATCTCCACCGTCTCGCTGATGAAAAGAGCTAAGATAAGAGAAAAAGAGACATTTTTGGTACAGCGCCCGCTCGGGCGCTGTTTCATTTTTTGAAGCCTCTTGACTTTTGCGCAAAATTACTATATGCTATCTGCGCAATTTTATGACAGAACAACCAAAAAAACTAACTGACCGTTCCTACTACATCTTTGCCATGAAGATAGTCGGAGATTTCACCGGTACTATCGCTGTACCTGCCGTACTTTTTGCACTTCTCGGTACATATCTAGATGAAAAGTACAATCGAAGTCCTCTGTTCCTTCTGGTGGGGCTCGCGCTGGCTTTTGGCACTTCGATGCTATCTATTTATAAAAAAACCAAAAAATATTCTCAGGAATATCAAGAAATTGTTAAAACTGATTCTACTCAGAAATAATTGACTATGGCTGCTGAACTTCACATTCCGACACTTGCTCCCGAAACCTTATTTCACGTTGGTACTTTTCCGATCACCAATACCATGATTAATACATGGCTCGCCTTGGTGATTTTTTTGTTAGTCGGTATCGTGGTAAAAAGCACCGTCAAGTTTCGTCCAGGTAAGTTTCAGAATGGTTTAGAGCATATTTTGGATCTCCTCATGGGTTATTTTGATCAAGTGACCGGGGATCGTAAAAAAACTCTCAAATTTTTACCAATCGTTGGTTCGGTTTTTTTCTTTATCCTTCTCTCTAATTGGCTCGGGCTTCTCCCAGGCACTGGCAGTATTATGGTTGGCCATAATTTCTTGTTGCGTCCAGCCAACACCGATTTAAATCTTACGGTGGCTATGGCGCTCGTAGCGGTCATTTCCTCCCACCTGTTCGCCTTCTTTAGTATTGGTTTTTTTACTCACCTCAACAAGTTTATTCAGCTCGGTACGATTGCTAAAAGTATTTCCAAAGGACCAATCGCTATTTTTAGTGCTTTGGTGGAATTTATTGTTGGGATTATTGAAATTGCTGGCGAAGCTGCTAAAGTGGCCTCGCTCTCCCTTCGTTTATTTGGGAACATTTTCGCCGGTGAAGTGCTCATTACTGTTATTGCAAGTATTGCCAGTTTTGTGATGCCAACACCGTTTATGTTGCTTGAACTTATGGTTGGTCTAATTCAGGCAAGTGTGTTTGCTATTTTGACTATCGTGTATATGACTGTCGCCACCTCCGAGCCACATGGTAGCGACGAAAGCCACCACTAATTAATTAGTGACTACAACAGAGTAACCGTCGAGTTACCCCGTTGTTCTATTAATTAATTGATACTAATGACACAGGAATGCATGCCACGCACATGCACGAGTACTGTTCATTATACTAAAGCGTGAGTATCACTAAACTATTTTTTTATGGAAGGTATTTCCCATGAAAACGTGCTAGCTATCATTAAAGGCACCACTATGGCTATCGGTGGTTTGGCCCCAGCTTTTGCTATCGGCACAATCGTTTCCAAAGCTATGGAAGCTATCGGCCGCAACCCAGAAGCCGGTGGTAAAATCTTCGTTCCAATGTTGCTCGGTGCAGCGTTTGCTGAAGCTATCGCTATCTACTCTCTCGTAGTTGTTTTCACCCTCAAATAATCCTACTTGGGCGATCAGATGTCTGGTCGTCCAGCCTAGAACTATTTAACGAATGTATTTATGCAATTTATTGATACAGCGTACGCCGCTGAAGAAGTACACGAAAGCGCCCCACAGGATGAAGGTGTTTTGGCGTCACTTGGTATTAACGGTCAACTTTTTACCGCTCAGTTGATCAACTTTGCGATCATCGCCTGCATTATCTGGTTTTTGATTTTGAAACCGCTCACCATCAAAATGACCGAACGTCAAAAAATGATTGACGAAGCAATTGATAACAGCAAAAAAGTACAAGAAAATCTGGCCAAGAGTGAAGAGCAGTATTTAGCTAAACTTGCTGAAGCAAAAATCGAAGCTGGAGCAATTGTAGAGCGTGCTATGGCCGAAAGCGAAAAGATTAACACCGCCATGAAAACCAAGACTAAGCAAGAGATTGAAGCGTTGGTGGAGCAGGCTAAGAAAAACATTGCGATTGAGCGCGGTGAAATGAAATCGGAAATCAAACAGGAAGCTGCAGAAATGATTGTGATGGCTCTCGAAAAAATCTTGGCTGAAAAAATGACTGACAAGAAAGATAAAGAACTGATCGCCGACATGATCAAGAAAATTAAATAATGTATGCGAAAGAATTCACTACAAGATTACGCTAAAGCTCTCTATGAGATCACCAAAGATCGCAAAGGGGCTGATCTAAAAAAAGCCCTTGAAGCGTTTGTAGTGTTGTTATCCAAAAAGAATGTTATTAAAAAAGCGCCAATAATTCTGAAAGCCTACGAGCGCTATGCTCGAAAGAAAGAAGGCCATGTCGCGATAGAAGTGACCACCGCTCGAGAGATTGACAAGGCCACTCTGGGACACATTACTAAAGTGTTTGGTGACAAAGTTGATACCACAGAAAAAATTGATACTAGTCTTATCGGTGGGGTCGTCATACGAACCGAAGACACCATCCTTGATGCCAGTCTGAAAACCCAGTTACAAAACTTGAAAACACACTTAGTCTAATTACACGAATATGTCCATTAATCACATTGTTGAAGAATTAAAAAAGAATATCGGCGACTTTGAGCGTCAAGTTAACGTTGAAGAAGTCGGTACTGTTGTCGAAATCGGCGACGGTATTGCTCGCCTCAGCGGTTTGTCCAAATGTCGAGCTAGTGAAATGTTAGAGTTTCCTGGTGGCACCTTTGGTGTGGCTCTCAACTTGGAAGAAGAAACGATCGGTTCTGTTATTTTGGGTGAGTATCGCCATATTAAAGAAGGGGATACAGTTAAACGCACCGGCCGCATCTTATCTATTCCAGTTGGCGACGAATTAATTGGTCGTGTGGTCAATCCACTCGGTCAGCCAATTGATGGTGGATCAGCTTTTAAAACAAAGACTTTTTATCCAATTGAAAAAATTGCTCCGGGCGTTATGACTCGCGAGCCAGTTAGCCAGCCGGTGCAAACAGGTATCAAAGCAATCGATGCGATGATTCCAGTTGGTCGCGGTCAGCGCGAACTGATTATCGGCGATCGCCAAACTGGTAAGACTGCTGTTGCGATTGATACTATTTTGAACCAAAAAGGCCAAAACATGATTTGTGTGTACGTGGCTGTTGGTCAAAAAGAATCTAAAGTAGCTCGTCTGACCCAGAAACTCAAAGAAGCTGGGGCGATGGACTATACTATCGTTGTTAGCGCTGGCGCTTCTGATCCAGCAGCTCTCCTTTATATCGCTCCATACGCTGGTGTCACTATTGCTGAATACTTCATGGACCAAGGTA
>CAYZGX010000011.1:0-22716 GCA_964478235.1 uncultured Gammaproteobacteria bacterium | reverse complement strand
AATTTTTTCATGCGAATTTTATCGCGACCAAGAGCGAGATTGGTGGAGTTTGTGCCGGTGTAGGGGATATGGAGGCTTTCCAAAAGAGCAGCAGCTTGCGGTTTGAGTGTTTCGTCGTTACTGACGCCTTCGCAAACATTCAATACCAAATCAATGTCACTATGCGTGAGCTTATAAAAGGTTTTGGAGAGGTTGTTGAAGTCGAGAAGTGTGGTGTAATACCCAAGCTCGCGCAATTTCTTTTCGATTTCGAGAGCCGACAAGCCATTGTCGATATCCATTTTATAATTGGCGATGTTCGCAGCGATACCGATATGTAAGCGACGCTGATCTTTGATAGAAATATGACGAACTTTTTCAATTTTCGCTGTCTGCATCAATAAATCCTTTTTCATGACCGCCGCTGACAAACGATCTTTACGCGCTGTTTTACCAAGTGAAGACTCTTCATTGAATTCCGCAATTTTATAGCGGATAAACGTCAACGCTTCGCGCATGTTGTCTTGGGCATCGAGCAAATTGTCGCCTGACACAGTAATCCAGCCTAAACTATCGTAGCCTTCGGGTGGGTGAAGCACTGGGTCGCCGGTTTCTTTGGATAAATGCATTTCTTCTAGGTATTTTTTGAGCTTGAGTTGTTCATCAACATCGAGCTCAACCAAAATACCAGAAAATTCTGGCTGTAAATCCCAACCAACAATATATTTTTTTGGAGCGTCTGGTTTATCAATTTTAATATGAACACCTAGAGCGATTTTAGCGGCGTATTCCACAAAATCAACATCCCAAGCGCCTTTGATATAAGAATAGATGTAGTCGCCACCCATGCGCATATTAACCTCAATCGGGTAGGCGGTGCCTTTACTAATTTTAGCTTCAAAATGGATAATAGCGTTCTGAATACCCAATTTTTCCAAGGTTTCTTCGGCCATGGAGATGAGTTTGTCTTGGTCGGTGGTCGGGAGACCAGATGGAATAGACTGCCCGCTATCGAGGAAAAAGCGGTCGCGAGTTTTATTGAAGTTGTCAGAAATGGTGTGGAATTTAATCTTGCCGTTTTGAAGGATAATATCAATATCAACTTCTTCACCGTCAATATATTCTTCCACCAAGAGATCAAGATTTTCCCATTCTTGAGCGAGCCAGTTGGTTTTGGCGCTATTTTTAATATATTCGTAAGTCTCTTCAATGTCTTTGCGGTTTTCAACCTTCACGACAAAAAAACTCGCCGCGCCATAAACCGGTTTCATCACCATCGGGTACTTCATTTTTTTCTCAATCTGAGAAATACTCTTATTACCGGAAAATAATTTGAAACGCGGAGCGGCAATGCCGTTGGTGTTACAAAAATCGCGGAACAAATATTTATTTTTGGTTTTTTTAGCAATTTCGTAAGGGATACCGATCCAACCAAAAGTGTCGGTGAGACGGGAGGTGGTCAAAATTGCTTCTTCCCAAAAAGTGAGCGCACCCTCAATCGTCACTCGGGGATGAGTAGCAATAAACGACTTCACGCCCTCTACAGACTCTTTGGCATTATTTGGGTCGGCGATAATCCAATGATCAACATAGGGCTGAAGAGCAGCTACTTTTTCTTTGTTGAGACAGACAATCGTGAGACCCAACTTTTTGAGCTTATGAACAGTGAAGCGCTTGCCGGCGTTGCCTGCATGGACGAGAAGAATAGTGCGACCTGTGAGTGTGGTATTTTCGGTCATAAAAATATAAAAAGCTATACGAGAATAGCTTTAAAAAAATGCTTTAGATTAGCCAAAAAAGAGATACTATCGGAAACGGACAGGTGTATCGCTTCTGGGGTATAAAAGTTGCGGAAAATAGGACTTTTCACACCCCTACAGTCTAGCAGAAAAGAGGCTTTTTGTCAATCAAAGAGCCGAGGCAATTTCATTGACAGTTGAGGCTTTTTTCTCTAGTATACAGGCAGATTTGTCTATCTCTAATGTTATTATTTGTATGATGTCTGTTGAAGAAATTTTTAAACTCGGAATTAAGTTCGGTAAGGAGTATGACCCTCGTGGAGTTGAGGGCGCTAATCGTCATTTGGCACGGGTCAAAAAGCAATTTGCGAGCCTACCTCAAAGCGAGAAAGAGTACTTTGACGAAGATAGACTCACTAACCCTTATCCGGATTGTGCTATTCATGTTAATGACGGTAAGACCAAAGTAAAACGAGTGTTGGCTGGTATTGATATTACCGCCAGCGATATTTTGCTTGCAAGCCAGCTCAATGAGCGTGGTAAAAAAATTGATTTGGTCATCTCGCATCATCCGGTTGGTAAAGCGCTGGCTAATTTGCACGAAGTCATGGATATGATCGTCGATGTCTATGAAAAAATGGGCATGCCGGTGCATATGGCGGAAAAAATGTTTGAAGAACGGGTCAAAGAAATTGGTCGGGGAGTGCATCCAAGCAATCATTTCTCGGTAGTTGATGTAGCTCGAACACTGGGAATCAATTTTATGACGACGCACACTATTACCGATAACATGGTTAATGATTTTCTTATTCGCCACTTCACCAAAGCCAAGCCAGAAGTACTTGGTGATATCACGAGCGCCCTCCTTGAGCTCGAAGAATTTAAAATCGCTAAAAAATATGGAGCCGGACCAAAGATTGTCGCTGGCGCACCACATAATCGGGTGGGGAAATGGTATGTAGAAATGACTGGCGGCACCAACCCATCGGCCAAAGTGTATGAACCGCTATCAGATTACGGGGTCAGCACTGTGGTCGGTATGCATATGAAAGATGATGCGATTAAAACGGCCAATGACAGCCGATTGAATGTCGTTATTAGCGGACACATGTCTTCGGATTCGTTGGGCATGAATATTTGGCTTGATGAACTGGAGAAAAAAGGGATTGAAGTTATTCCTGTTGGCGGTCTCATTCGTGTGAATCGCAACAAAAAGAAACGCTAACCTATGATTGCTCTTATTCGTGGTACGGTTATTAGAAAAACCGATAGTGAACTGGTGATTATGACCACTGGTGGCGTTGGGTATCGCGTGCTCGCGTCTCCGAGCGCTGCTCTGACGGCCATTGTTGGCACTGAAATATCCTTAGATACCTATTTATCGGTCAAAGAAGACGCTCTCGATCTTTTTGGGTTTGCTAACGCTGCTGAAAAAGGACTATTTAAAAACTTTTTGACGGTGAGTGGTGTTGGTCCAAAGACTGCCCTCCACCTACTCGCTCTCGGTAGCGTAGAAGAGACTACGATGGCCATTGGACGTGGCGACGTTGAGTATTTAACCAAAGTGAGTGGAATCGGTAAAAAGACCGCTGAGCGCATTGTGGTGGATTTAAAATCAAAAGTCGCCAAAGGACTTAAAGAAAGTGGTGTTACCGACAACCCAATGCCAAGTGATGCGGTCAGTGATGTCATTGACGGCTTGGTCACCCTCGGCTACTCGGTTTTGCAGGCGCGTGATGCTGTGAAAAATTTGGAGACAAAAGGCAAAACCAGCGAACAGCTTCTGCGCGAGGCGCTTCGATCGGTGAGATAATAAAAGATACTAAAAAAGCTCTACCTCGGTAGAGCTTTTTCTTTGGTAAGAATACTTATTTTGGCCACTTCACCACGATTATATCCGCCAGCTGTACCATCGGAGCGAATCACGCGGTGACAGGGGATAGCTGGGTCGTAATTTTTATTGAGAGCGTTGCCAACTGCGCGAGCTGAAGCAGGTTTGCCGATACGTTCAGCCACTTGTTTGTAGGTGAGCGTCTGTCCTTTGGGAATTGCTCTGACCACTTCAAAGACTTGTTGTTGAAAAGCGGTGAGCATAGAGGTTAGCGCAATTTTTCACGGAGGAGTCGCTCGATAACAACTGGATCAGCACTACCTTCGGTCGCTTTCATCGCCATACCGATTAAGAATTTAATGAGCGGTTCTTTGCCAGCCTTAAACTGCGCCACCTGTTGCGGGTTGTTGGTGATAACCTCATCAACAATCGCACCAAGCTGACCTTCGTCACTAATTTGGCCGTAGCCCTTTGATTCCATAATGTGAGTTGGGTCGATATCCACGCCAGAATCAATCATTTCAAGTAAAATTTTCTGGCCGTTCGTAGAATTGACGCGGTTCATGTATACCAAAGCGACAAGTTCAGCAAAATTTTCTGGTTTAATTTTGAGTACACGAATATCTATCTTGCGTTCGTTCATTGCCCCCATCAAACGACTAGTAATCCAACCACCGGCGAGACGGGCGACTTCAGATCGAGAGGTGGCTATAGCGCCATCTTTAGTTTTTTCACCAGTTCTGGTGAGTAACTCGCTGTCAGATAAATCATCAAGCCACGCAGTAAGCTCGCTCATCACTTGCTCGGTGTATTCAGCCCATTCTTTGTCTGCGGTAAGGATATACGCATCAGCCAAAGAGAAGCCGTATTCAACAAAAAAGCGTTTACGACGAGCGATCGGCATTTCGCCAGTATGAATGTGTGGCTCAATAACCGCCGGCTCAAATGGTGGAATATCTGGTTCAGGGAAATAGCGGTAATCGGCCGCTGTTTCTTTGTAGCGCTGATGAACGGTGCCTTGCTTGGTATCGTCCCAGCCGCGAGTTTCTTGTTTCCAGCTTTCGCCTTTTTCAATCATCGCTGTTTGGCGTTTGGTTTCAAATTCAATCGCTTTTTCAACGGCGCGGAAGGAGTTAATATTTTTAACTTCAACTTTTGGATTGAGTTTTTTGCCAGGAGCTGGTTTGATCTCGCCATTTTCGTAAATAAACGAGCCTTCTTCTTGAAGGGAAATGTTGGCTTCGCAGCGCATTTGCCCCTTTTCCATATCCGCGTCACTCACGCCGAGATAGCGGAACACGAGTTGAAGTTCTTGGCAGTAGGCTTTGGCTTCAACAGCACTTTGAATATCTGGGTCAGAGACAATTTCTACGAGCGGAACACCAGCGCGATTAAAATCTACCAAGGTGGTGCCACCAGAGCCGTGATTAAGCTTGGCGGTATCTTCTTCGAGATGCATGCGACGAATACCGATAGTGGCTTCGGTACGATGGTTTTTTTCGTTGGTAAAGCTGAGTTCAACTCGACCGTGTTCACCGATCGGCTGGTCGTATTGGGAGATCTGGTAGCCTTTTGGTAAGTCTGGATAAAAATAATGTTTGCGATCAAATTTACTAACTTTGGCAATAGTGCCGCCGAGCGCTTTGGTAATACGCATCGTGGAGACAATCGCCTCGCGATTAGGCACGGGGAGGGTACCAGGATGAGCCAAGCAGATTTCACAGATATTAACATTTGGTGTGTCAATAAAAGGGTTGTTAGCGCAGCTACAAAACATTTTAGACTTTGTATTCATTTCAACATGGACCTCAAGCCCAATAATCGGAATGAGTTTTGGCATAGGATAGCGTTACAAGTAATGTACATACGTTAGCATTTGCTTCGTATTTTGGCAATATAAAAAGAGCCCCGACGAGGTCGAGGCTCCTAGAGGCAAAAAAACCAGTAATTAAGCCATTTTTGGAGGAACAACCGGTGCAGAAACAACTGGCATTGGATTGTCTTTGGCGTTATGAAACAAGATGGTGGTGACAAGGATTGGTAGAGGGAGATAAATTGCTATGCCTGCATTAACAAAGATATCAGTGGCGACCCCTCCAATAAGCGAGTCGGCTGAAAAAGCGCTACTGAGTAGTAGGCCAAGACCTATGACTGCGACAAACAAGACAAGACCAAAAACAAGATTAGGGAAGAAGAAGCGCCACCACATTTTCCACCAGCGACCACTTACCAAAGCTTTGCTCGCACTGAGAGCCTCGGTAATATGTGCATTTTTAAGTACAATTTCCTGGCTGACAAACATAAGCCAGACGGTGAAAATGATGCCCGGAATAATGAAAGCAATCGTACCGCCGATAACAATTAAAGCGACTAAGATGCTAGCGCCAACAACGCGAGGGAGATAGGCTTTAGCTTGAGAGAGGGCCAGTTTCCATTCTGGAGCTGGTTGGCTCAAAGATAGGGCTGAAGCAGTGAGAATAAAACCGTTAGTTACCCAAATAGAAAGAAGAGCGTTGATAATTGGTATAATCAGGATAACTAAAATACCAGATATAACACCCGGTAGATAGCTGATAAGAGCTAGATCAAGATAGGGGATGGAAAAGTTGATGATAAAAAGGAAGGTGATAAACGGCAACAGTTTTCTAAAGTTAGTTTTGTAGAGATCCCAACTTGTTTTGAGAATCTCTGAGGCACTTGCGAGCATAGTGATTACTTAAGAATAGAAGATAAAAATTCGATAGACTGCGCCTTCATTGTAGCAATTTCTGCAGTCGCTGGCAAATAGTGAAGAGTGGTGCCACGACTCGTAAAAAGATGTTGATAGTCGGGATTACGGAAGCCTTGAGTGGCTTTTTCCAAGAAATCAAGGCGCTCAAAGATGGCGTCGTCTTGTTTGCCAGAGCGGGCGCCCAGACGCCCCACCGCTTGCTTAGGAGGAATATCAAGAATAACCAGTTGATCGGGACGGTGGGTGAGAGCGAGTGCGTTACCAGGGAGTTCGGCAAGTATTTTGAGAGGGAGGGCGCCCGACAGCGCTTGATAGCAGAGTGAGGTGCTAATTCCACGCACCTGAATAATACATTTACCATCTTTCAAAGCGGGAATAATAATTTTTTCGTACTGTACCAAGCGGTCGAGGGAAAAAGCTTGAGCAATAGCTAGCTCAGAATAGTTGGTGCCATTGCGAGTGAGTTCTTCGCGGATAACTTTACCAACACCAACATAGGTTGGCTCGTTGGTGAAAATAAAATCATAAGCTTTGAGCTCGGCTGGCTCAGGGTAGCGACCATTTTTTTTGCAATAGTCACGAACATCAAATAACCCGTTGCCTTGACTGACTAAAAAATCTTTCCAGCCATCAGCAATAGTATCTTTCCCGCTCCCGTCAATTCCGTCTACCATGATAAATTGACTGTTCATAGTCGTGTATAGGTGACAAAAGAAAAACCAGGATGATCTTCGCGGGCAGTTTCGCGCCAGACAGTCGGGTCAATCGCTGGGAAAAAAGCATCACCATCAACCGTTTGATCAATGTGGGTAATATAGAGGGTGTCGGCAAGAGTAATTGTTTCGGCGTACACTGTTGCCCCACCAATACTCATAACATCATGTCCTTTGAAATGCGCCAAAGCGTCTTCAATAGAAGAAAAAACTAAAACATCCTCAGGAACAGGGTAGTTGTCTTGGTGGGTAATCACTACGTTAGTGCGATGAGACAGGGGGCGCCAGCGTTCAGGGATAGATTCCCATGTTTTGCGTCCCATTAAAACAATTTTACCAGTAGTGAGATCTTTAAAATGCTTCAGATCTTCGGGGATAGTCCACGGCAGAGCATTGTTTTTCCCAATACAGTTATTTTGAGCGACGGCCGCAATAAGAGAGAGTGACATACAATTAGACAGCAATTTCAAAAGCAATTTTGGGGTGGCTTTGGTAGCCGCCCAAGACGGTTTGTTCACTTCGCCAGTCAAATATGGAAGTGAAATCGTTAGTGGTAATTGAAGGAAGTGGGTAGGTGTTCGGGTCGCGAGTTAGTTGTTCGCGGGCGCCATCAAGATGGTTGACGTAGATGTGGACATCAGCCAAAAAACCAACCAGTTTACCTTCTTTGAGGCCAGTTTCTTTGGCAAGGAGGTGGAGGAGGATAGCGTAGCTCGCAATGTTGAACGGTAGACCAAGCATGGTATCAACCGAGCGCTGATTCCAAAGCAAGTTGAGTCGGCCGTTAATAACGGTCACCTGAAATGCATAGTGGCAAGGTGGCAAACCCATTTCAGAGAGCATAGAAGGGTTCCAGGCGTTCACAATCATCCGACGGTCACCAGGGTTTGTTTTGAGGGTTTCGACGAGTTTCTTGAGTTGGTCGACACCTTGTCCAGTGTAGTCTGTATCATAGCTCGTGTAGGGAGCGTTAAAATGACGCCACTGAAAGCCGTAAATCGGGCCTAAATCACGTTCTTTGAGCATGGCTTCTTTGGCTTCGGGGGTATGGCCATAGGGAGCCTTTTTTGGGTGAGCCCATTCGTCCCAAATGTGGTTGTTTCGTTCTTGGAGCCACTGTTTATCGGTGATACCTTTGATAAAAAATTCCAATTCTGAAGCGATCACTTTGAACGGCATTTTTTTGGTGGTCAACAGGGGAAAACCGCGACTCATGTCGTGTTCAAACATTGCGCCAGCAATCGCAATAGCATCAACACCAGTGCGGTTTTGTTTGCGTTCGCCAGTATCGAGAACTTTTTTAACAATATCGAGATAGGTTTGCATACAGGTGTTTAAAAAAGTGGTTTATTCAGAATGTCCCACAGACGACTAAGGCGAGTGGGTGGCTTCGGCGGTGTTGCTCTGCGAGCGAGTTTCTGTTTTCTTTTTTCAGCCGTTTCGCTATCAATATTTTTAAGAAATAGAGCTCCTGATCCGGTTGCTTCTGGTAAAACCTGGTCACCGTAAGTTTTGGCAATAAATATTTTTAAATCGGGAGGGATAGGGTGTTTGATGCCAAAAGTGAGAAGCGCATCTTGCAGGGCGCCACCGCCAGCACGTTTACTTTCAATCATGTGCAGCAAAAATTTTCCGTAGAGTTCTTTAGAAGTATCGGATAGGGTGTTAAAATCTTCAGAGATGGTTGGGTGGGCATCAGTATGTTCATTGGTTGGAAAAACAATAGCCTCAGAAGTTGTCGGAACTTCTAATCGAGGCAGTTTTTCAACTGGTTTTTTTGTCCGCTCTTCGGCTGGATTGTAATGAAGGTGTTCCATAGTAATATTATGATCCAGTCGAACCAAAACCACCACGAGCAGGACCGCTCATTGTAGCCACCTCAACCCATTCAGCTCGGTCAATTTTAACAAATGCCGCTTGCGCCAAGCGTTCACCGCGCTCTACACTTACCGGTGTATCTTGAAAATTAAAATATTGCACCAAAATTTCATCAGTTTCGCCGCAGTAGTCTTGATCAATAAAGCCAAGAATAGCGATAAGCCCCTTTTTCTTGGGCGTGCTGGAGCGATCTTTGAGCATCAAGACATATCCTTCAGGAACTTTGATAATCACGTTACCAGGCACCCGACCAATACCACGAGGAGGGATGATGGTTGTTTCGCGAGCTAGGATATCAAAGGCGACAGCTCCGGGTGTTTGATATTCAGGGAGGGGAAGGGAAGTGTCGAGGCGTTTAATGGTGGTTTTCATGGTAAAAAAAGAAGTGACTGAGCTTCACCCATAGTAACAGAAAGACCTTGGTTTGCCAACTAAAAAAACCTGCGTAAATACGCAGGTTTTTGAGTAGTGTGTGGATAGTTTTATTTCCAGAATTGCCACCATTTTTTCTCCCGAGCCTTAGCTTTTTTGTCAGCTTCAGCGCTCATGGCATCGAGGGTCTCGTCGACGTGTGTTTTGTCCGGCATATAGCGGAAGTCAGGGCGGATTCTTTGCTTCCAGTATTCAGCCTCGCTCAGACTTTTTCCGGCGCGGATAAGCTCACGAGCGGCAGCCATATTACCAGCCTCTAGAGCGGCAAAGTTTTGAGCTTCTTCAGACGATTTTCCCTTGAGCGATTTTTCAAAAGAATCAGCCTTGGCTACCAGATAGGCAGTATCCATGGCATCAAATAGACCCTCCCACTTTTTGTAGTCTTCGCGCTCTTCTTTAGTCAGACGTTTTGTGGGGTTGAGGTCTTTATCAACGTGAACTGAGTTATTATGAGGCGATTTATAAACAATAGAAGATGATTTTTTCTGGTCAGGTTCTTCGGTTTTTGCGGTATGGCGCTTTTCAGATTTTTCTGGTTGTGAAACTGATTCCTCTTTTTTATAAACAGACTTGCCTTTAGGCATTTTTTTAGGTTGGCTCACACTCAATTCTTTTGTGTAGCTGTCGTAATCCTGTGATCCAGTCATTTTGGCCGCAATCATCTCGCGGGTAGGGAGCATGGTTGGGTGGTTTTCGATAATGAAATCTTGAGCTGACTGTAAATCTTCTTCAGAAACACCAGCCGACAATAATTCAGCCATATCTTCAGCCATTGTTTGCTTGGTCGCCCAGCCGTTGTAGAGGTTATCAAACATTTTTTCAGCGCGGGCAACAACATCTTTGCTGAAGCCGGCTTTTTTGATTTTTTTAGCAAAAGCAGCCTTTTCACGATGAGTTTTCTCCATGAGAGCCTGTTCTTCACGAGCGACATCTTTTGGAGTTTTCTTGTGTTCAGCTTTGGCTAGGCGATTATCTAATTGTGCCAAAAGAGCATCTTTCTTTTTATCAAGAGAGTGAGTTTCTTTTTTCTTGTGGACAGATTCTTTAGCTGATTTTACTTCTTCAACCTCGTCGAAAGCATCAGCTGGCGGGGTTGGTGGTTCAACAACTTCTTCATAGGTAACATAATTGCCCTTTTCAATCGCTTCTTTATCCTTAATTTCGTCAAGAACCTGCTTGTCGGTCATTTTTTCATCTTCACCTTCGTCAAACAATACTTTATCGCTACTATCTTCTTGAGCGGTGTCCAGGCGAGCGAGAGAAGTGTCTACTTTTTTAGCGAGCTCAGCGTTATGTGATTGGTATTCTTTTAAAAGGCCGTCAATCTCCTTTTCAATTTCTAGCATTTTATCCAAATCTTCATGATCGCCTTTATCAATCATGGATAAAAATTTTTGCAATGCAGAATCTGCTCGATTGTGTAATCCAACAGCCGCCGCCTCGTTGGCGCGGATGTGGTGGGTGACTTCGTGGGCCATCTCAGCTGGAGATCCTTCAATCTTCTCAGCTTTGGCCGAACCAGCCACCTCGGCATTTTCTATACTTAATTTATCGAGAGCTTCTGTATTTCGGTACATACTCCTTTAGGCTAATTTTTTAATTTTTTTACGAACGTCGGAAGCCTTTTTCTTTTCAGCTTTTTCTAGAATACTGTGCGCAAGCTTGTCGAGTGCTTTCATTTTTTTGACATAGCCCATATAGAGATCGTCGGCCTGCGATTGTATGCTAACAATGAGTTGCTTGAAAGCGGATTTTTTCATAGAAAAAGTTAAGTGGTAGTAGTATACCAAAAATCAGAAAAGTGCGCCAGAAAAAAGACCACCATAGAGGTGGTCAAGAGTTTATTGGTATTTTTTGAGCAATTTTTCTAATGAACTGTGTAATTCTTCCAGAGTTCCGTTGTTATCAATGCGTTCTTTCGCGTGGGGGATAACATCAAGGATGCTGAGCTCGGTCGAGCGCTGATGATCGGCTAGAAATTGTTCAAACGTTTTGGTGGTGTCGTCACTATTTTCTCCGCGCTTGATAAGTCGCTCATAGCGAGTGCGCTCCTCGGCAAAAATCTCGACTAATACAAAGTTTGGGAGGGGGAGGAGGTGGGCAATATCAGCCAAACGACGGATGCCGTCAATAACAATAAGTGGTTTATCGGCTGAAGCAGCATCTTTGGCCACAGCTTTGGCTAAGGTGTCCTCGCCAAAGGTGGCGCGGATACACTCGGACATTTTAATAAGATTGTCGCGAGATTGCTCCAAGTATACTCGGCTAGTCAGGTCGCGGAGAATAGTGGAAAAGCGAAAAGTGCTCGCCGCATGCTTTTCTTGGTAGTAGCTGGTGGCGGTGCCTTTACCGCTGGCGAGTAGGCCGGTGAAGCCGAAAATAACGTTGGACATACAATATTAGGATGTAGCAATCTTTTCTTTAGAGGCGTCAGAAACGTATTGGCGATAGGTAATACCAGCGGCATCAAACAAGCGGCGGGCAGCTTCGGCCGCATCAAGATTGTGGTACTCTTTTTCGTAGATGAGCTCTTTAATACCATTTTGAAGCATAGTTTTAGCACACTCATTGCAAGGGAATAACGTGCAATAAACCTTACAACCTTCAGTGGATTTGTTGGCGTTGTAGATAGCGTTTTCTTCAGCGTGACAGATATAGGCGTATTTGGTGTCCAGAAACGAGCCTTCGCGTTCCCACGGTAAAACACCGTCGGCAATACCGCGAGGAAAGCCGTTATAGCCGAGACCAACTACGATATTAGTGGAGGTGGCAACCACAGCGCCGGCTTGCGTGGACGGATCTTTGGAGCGTTCCGCGATAACATGCGCCATCCGCATAAAGCATTCGTCCCAAGAAATAGCATTCGTTCGAGCGTGTTGCATACGAGTGAAGTTAAAAGTGAGGGTAGTATAAGGACGAGGGGCTTGGCTGTCAAACAAAAAACTCCGATTGCTCGGAGTTTTTTATTTTGTAGCGTTTAGGCAACGTCTGACAAACGAATAGCTGGACCCATAGCAGTTTTCACTACCAAGTTTTGGATGTAGGTTCCTTTAGAAGTATTTGGTTTGGCTTTCTTGAGTGCTTCGATGAAAGCTGTAATGTTTTCAGCGAGTTGGGTATCAGTGAAGCTTACCTTGCCAACGAGTTGATGCACATTAGAAGTATCGTCGTTCTTGAAAGTAACTTTACCTTTCTTCAACTCTTCAATCATTTTCTTCAAGTTTGGAGAAACGGTTTCAGTTTTTGGGTTAGGCATCAAACCTTTTGGACCGAGCACTTTCGCAACAGCGGCCATTTTAGGCATCATGTCAGGAGTGGTAACAGCGATTTCAAAATCGAATTTACCAGTGTCTTTGATACGTTTGATATCTTCTTCGGTACAGACAACGTCAGCGCCAGCATCTTTTGCTTCTTTTTCTTTTTCAGCAGTGACAAAAGCGGCGATTTTTTTAGTCTTACCAGTGCCGTGCGGCATAGCGACTGTTGCGCGAATTTGCTGTTCACCCTTTTTTGGGTCGATACCCAAGTTAGCGTGAATTTCAACGGAAGCGTCGAACTTCACACCGCTAGTTTCTTTGAGTAATTTGACGGCCTCAGCGAGCGGATAGACTTTGTTTTTGTCTACCTTAGCCTTGATGGCGTTCATTCGTTTTGACATACAGGTATGTATGATAGTGGTAATAGCCTCCGGATGGCGGAGTCCCACCTGATTAAAGTAGGCCTAGTATAGGTAAAATAGGGGTTTTTGTCAAGTATCTGGGGCGGGTAGGCCCGTATTTACCAGTAAAACCTTGACAAAAGTGCTATACTACGGTAGTATGGCCTGTTCGACCAAACTATTTCCCATCGGCCACAAGCCGACAATCACAAGAGAGGAGGTGGCGCGTGTTCAAACACCCGCACCCTGACGGATCGTCAGACGCACCAGAGAGAGTACGTTTCAAAGATTATGTTAAACTCATAACCTCGCCAGAAGGTAAACGACTGCGAGCAGAAGGAAGCATTGTTTTTGATCTACTGTGCGTCCGTTTTCAAGAGCAGGTGGCCAAAGATTTTGACCTGGAAAACCCCGGTCGAGCTCTGGTCAACCGACGAATTCGTGAAAAGATTCTCCACCCAGGAGCCTTATGGCTCTTTCGAGCAATCGAGCTAGAACTTGCAAGCTCGAACGAGTAATTGGTGTGGAGCAGACGATCGCCCCTCACCGCTGTGTCGAGAAACTACTTCTCGGTAGAGCGGTGGCGATCTTCAAAAAAAACACCCCGAACATTCGGGGTGTTTTTGTTTATTTGTGTTTTTTGGTGAAACCACCTGGTAATTCATCAGTTGGGGCAATACCGGTAAAATGTTGCCCGAATTCATCAAAGCGACTTTCTGGCGGCGGTAACGGCTTACTCTCGTCGAGCTCGTCGCTAGCTACTGGCTTGGCGGCGCTAGCTGCCTCAAGCGGCGAAGTTTTTAACGGGAAAGCGCGTCGTGGAGCACCACGTCGTGGTTCTGGTTTTTTGGCGGTAGCTTCTAAGCTGCCCATCTTAATTTCACCAGTAACTATTTTATGGATAAACGAACGAGCTTCTTCGGATTCCTTTTTTTCTTTGGCTGATTTTTCTTCGGCTAGCCGTTTTAGTTTTATCCCTTCTTCGAGACTGATTTGTCCCTCAGCTAATTTTCGTTTAGCGCCCATACAAGCGAGAAGCTAAAGATTAAATTTCTTTGCGACGAACGATGTTCCAATGGTAGGCGAAAAGTGGGATGCCAACGATTAAGAAAGAAAAGTCGCGCACCAAATCACGCTGACGTTGGGCTTCGCGGTTATCTTTATCAATGCGCATTTGTTCGTCTTTACTAATACAGCCTGGATCTTTGACGGTACTCGATGATCCAGCTTGAGCTGGGCTCGAGCATACTGGTGCATAGTAACCGTAATAATTCTCGTCAGCTTTCGGAAAAAGATAGGTGCGTAGAGCGATATTGACCATGTCGGCGAGCGAGAAAACGACCATGAACAAAGCAACAAGCGACACTACATAGAAGTAGAGGATTTTAATAATCTGTCCTTTTGGTTGGTCCATAGTAGTAGGTTAGATGAATGATGTAGGTATGGTAGTCCTCAAAGCTCTTTAGCGCAAGCCAACGAGCTTGTAGACATCAGCCAATGTTTGTTTGGCAACCAGGCGAGCAGACTCAGCGCCACGAGCGAGAATGGCTTCTAGTTCAGTTGGATTTTTGAGCAGTTCGGCACGTTTGGTACGGAAGCTTTCAAATGAGGTGCTGATTGCTTCGGCGAGAGTTGTTTTGAGGTCACCGTAGCGGATAGAACCGTCTTTTTCAGCTTCAACAAATGTTTCGTAGTCTTCTTTAGTTCCAAATTGCTTCAGAAGCATGAGAAGGTTATCGACACCGGGAGCTGAAGCATCTTCACTACCTTCATTGGCAGTAACAGCCTTTTTAATTTTAGCGAGAACGACAGCAGGCTCGTCAACGAGCTCGAGTACATGTCCACCGCCGAGGCTTTTACTCATTTTTTTAGTCGGCTCAAGCAAACTCATAACTTTTGGTGTGTCGGTGAGAAGCGGTTTAACCTCTGGGAAATATTCGCCGTAGCGGTTGGTAAACCAGCGAGCAATATCTCGAGTTAGTTCTAAATGTTGTACTTGGTCTTGGCCAACCGGTACATGCCATGCTTTGTAGAGGAGAATATCGGCGGCTTGAAGAATTGGATAGGTGAGTAGCCCAGCGTTGACATTTTTTTCTTGGCGCTCAGATTTATCCTTATACTGTGTCATGCGATTGAGCTCGGCTACCGGAGTGAGAGTGTTAAATACCCAAGCAAGCTCAGCGTGCTCCGCTACTTGTGATTGTACAAACAGAGTTGTCTTGTCTGGGTCAACACCAGCAGCAATAAGCTCTGCGGCGGTGACCAAGATTTGCGCTCGGCGCTCTTCGGCGGTCTGGGCACCAGTTAAAGCATGAAGGTCGGCAATAAAAACAAACTGTTTGAATTTAGCGCTTTTTTGGATAGAGACCCAGTTTTTAACTGCTCCAAGATAGTTGCCGAGATGTAAATTACCAGTTGGTTGAATACCTGAAATGACAGTAGATGATTGCATAAAAATGATTATATCAAAAGCTAGTGTAATAGATTATGACCCCTTTGTAAATGCGTCTATAAATAGTGCGCCCCCGATATGGTGGTCGGGGGTGTAGGGGTGGGGTGAGGGTTTTAGGCCCTCGCTTGCAGATAATGGTCGCCGACAGGCACGCCGTTTTCGATTTTAGCTTCAAAGTAGACGTTAAAACCGCCTTCTTTGCTGCTGTCGGGCTTCACCACGAACCGGTAGAGACTTTCTGGTTGGGGGTCGGGGTGGTTCACCACTGACAAGACATTAGTATCGGTGATAAGCAGAGTGTGGGGCGGAAAGGTCACCATCTTTTCACCGATACGCTGTTTACGGGTTTTACTTATAACCACCGATCGGCTAGGTCGGTTGTTGCCAAAAGCGCCGTCGAGAAACACTACTCGCCTCGAGACACCGATCGCTCGCATAATCTGAAAATGACGACCACCGGTTCCTAAAACGATATGAATGGTGTAGGCAAGTTCGGGCACTAACTGTAAAAATGTTTTGTATACCCGCTCTTCCCGCACAGTCACCGTATCACTCTCATATGTGGGGGTCGTAATAATGTACGTTTCCAAATCATCCATGACTAACCTCCGATGTTTATGAGTGCGATGGTTGAAGTTCCCGCGAAGTAATTCCAATGAGTGAAAATACCTCGTAGAGACTTTAATAATGATAGCGTCGTCCGCCGGTAATCATTATGGAACGATAGAGTTGTTCCAAAAGAATAACTCGGGTCATTTGGTGGGTAAAGGTGAGAGGGGACAAGGAGAGTATCGTGTTTGTTTGGGTGCGAACTGTTTCGTGTAGACCAAGCGGGCCTCCAATAATAATAGCTAGAGTGTGATGGGCCTCAATCCACATTTGGAGTTTTTGCGCCAGCGCTGGCGAGGTATAAGAGGCGCCTTTTTCTTCAAGAGCAATAGTAAAGGATGGTTTAATTTCTGCTAGCACTTCTAAAATTTTTTTAGCTTCTTTTTCTTTAATAAAATCTACCGGATCTTTTTCGGTAAAAGACTCTTCTTTTAATTCGTGAAAAACAATCGTCGCAAATGGTTGAAGACGTTTAAGATATTCAGCCTCAGCAGATTTCCAGTAATCGTCTTTTAGTTTTCCAACAACGATGAGATGGAGTTTGAACATAGTAAGGTTAGGGGGGGTGGCGGCGCCGCTCAAATATGAGGGCGCCACCACCGGGAAATTACACAACATCCTCGCAGAAATCCGGGCTCACAAGTGCAAAACCATCGCTCGGACAGTTGGCGATCAGCGCTCGCCAAACCCGGTAGGCCTCCAGATCCACCGTTTCAAGGTGGTTCATGATGGCCGCTATCGGCAAATGATACCAACCAGCCGTTTTGAAGGGCAGTGTTGAGTTGGCCGAGGTGGGAAGTTTGAGCGCCTGCCTTTCCTGACCAACAGGGGTGAAGGTGAGGCCGACCAGAGCTTGTCGGTATTCTTTTTTGAGGGCGATTTTTTTGCCATCGCTCTCGACATAGACTCCAGGTCGTTTGGTAATGCGCTTTTGTGTAAATTTTTTTGCTTCAGACACGAGGTCCTCCGGGGAAGAAAAAGGGTGTGTAGCGCGCCCAAGTATATACAAAAAAACCAACCCTGTCAAGGTTGGTTTGTTGTATCTTAGCCAAATTAGCGGGGGATATAGCGAGCTTTTAATTCGCTAAAAGTGTCATTTTTAATCGCCGCTCGAACATCTTCCATAAGTTTAAGAAGATAACGCAAGTTGTGAATACTGGCTAGGCGCATCGCCGTCATTTCGTCAGCTGCAAAGAGATGGTGTAGGTAGCTTCGGGTGTAGTTTTTACAAGTAGAACAATCGCAAGATGGATCAACCGGGCCGAAATCTTTAGTAAAGGTGGCATTTTTAATATTTAAACGATGGTTTTTGGCTGGGTCAAAACAAAAGAGCATGCCATGACGAGCCAAGCGAGTCGGGGCGACACAATCAAACATATCGACACCGTGTTCCACAGCGACAAGCAGATCAGTCGGGTTCAAGCCGACACCCATAGCGTAATGTGGCTTGTCTTCAGGGATAAGCGGATAGACCCAATCAAGAATGTTGGCGGTCGCTTCCATATTGTAACCAATTGATTCACCGCCAATCGCAATCCCGTCAAATGGTAAGCTTGAAATAAAGCGAGCGGATTCTTCGCGCATCTCTTTATGGTTGGCTCCCTGGATAATCCCAAATAAAAATTGTTTATAACCGTGATACGAAGTATTTTTTTGGTGGGCTTCTAAGCTTCGTTTTGCCCAACGATGGGTGCGCTCCATAGCTTCCCGAGTGTATTCTTTGGTAGCTGAATCTGGCGTACATTCATCAAACGCCATAATAATATCAGCCCCAATTTTATGTTCGCATTCAATGGCGGATTCGGGAGTAAACACATGCTTAGAGCCGTCGAGATGGCTACGGAAAGCAACGCCGTCTTCAGTGATAGTCACTAGTTTGTCATTTTTTCCACCAGATGTTTTTTGTTCTTTTTGTAATCCCAAACTAAACACCTGGAAACCACCACTATCAGTTAAAATCGGCTTGTTCCAATTCATGAATTTATGGAGACCGCCCGCTTCAGCGATAAGATCTTCACCTGGGCGAAGATGAAGGTGGTAGTTATTACCAAGAATGATTTGCGAACCAATCGCTTCAATATCTGCACTGTCGAGTGTCTTCACCGTCGCTTGGGTGCCAACGGGCATAAAAATTGGCGTCTCAATCACACCGTGGTCAGTGGTAATCTGACCAAGGCGAGCGTTGGTTTTGCTGTCTTTTTTGAGTAGTTTGAAAAACGACATAGTACTTAGTATTCGCGCCATTCTAGCATCTTTTGACCCTCTTAGCAAGGGTTGCTATACTACCGCCGTATTTATCTATCCTCTATGTCTGAATTAAAATCACACGGCGAAGTTTCGGCTAATCCTGAAGAAATGACCTTTCGAGAGGTATCAGTGACCGATCGAACATTTGGCGACTTGTCCGATGTGTTCTTGCCGGACGGCCGGGTAAACCCGAGTTCATTCAATTATGATGCAATTGATGCTTTTGAAAAAGGTTATTTAAAAGTAATGCCAAAACCAGACGGTGGCCTCCGTTATTTTTTGACCGGCGCCTGGAAAAAAACCGAAGCAGAAGTGAAAAAAGCTGGTCGCGAATTTATAAACACACTTACCAAAGTTGATGAAAAAGAAAACGCTTTGGAAAAATTAGAAGAGATAGTCGCGGAGTGTGGCTTTACCGAGCAGTACAAGATTGTTAAAGAAAAACCTCGATTATACAATCTCTATATTGAATCCAAAGACGGTCGCCGTATCTCGCAAATTATTTTATCAGGCTCACTCGACGAGCTTCGTAAAAAATTAGAGAAAATAAAAAGTTTACTCCGACTTATCAAAAGCCAAGCGCTCGAAGAACGCTACAAACTTATTGAAGATACCGACAAAGCCAAAGGCCCGTACGCTCATTTTATTGTCTACGTATACCCCGAGGCTCGTCGCGGTGGTTTTGAAGAGGGGATTATGAAGCCGGAACATATCTTCACTGGCACAGCGGCGTCTATTTGGAAAAAAATGCAGGAGACTTTTGTGGAACCGAAGCTTAAGGAAGAATAATAGCTATGATTGATTTTGCTAAAGAATTAAACGAAGAACAATTAGCAGTAGTGCAAAACGGTGATGGGCCATGTTTGGTGCTGGCTGGCGCTGGGTCGGGAAAAACACGCACGATTACCTACCGCGTTGCGCACCTCTTGGAACAAGGAGTGAAACCTGAAGAAATTTTGTTGGTTACTTTTACTAATAAAGCAGCTGACGAAATGCGTCGTCGTGTCGCTGAGCTCGCCGGAAGCCGTGGTGTATTGCCATGGTCGGGCACCTTCCATCATATTGGCTATCGTATTTTGCGTATCTACGCTCCGCTCCTTGGCTACGGTAATAATTTCACCGTCCTTGATAGTGATGATAGTGAGTCGCTCATAAAATTGTGTGTCAAAAATGTAAAACCAGACAGTGCTGGCGCTAAACGTTTTCCCTCATGCTCGGCTGTCTTGAGTGTTATTAGCTATGCGCGTAACGCGGAGTTGCCGGTTGAAGTAGTGGTGGAAGACAAGTTCTATCAATGGCTTCCGTTTACTGAAGAGATTAAAAAGATCGCCGCTGAGTATGCGATTCGTAAAAAAGAAGCCAATGCTATGGATTTTGACGACTTGCTCGTTAATCTTCTGACCTTGCTTCAAGATGGAAGCATTCATCAAAAATATGCCGGACAATTCCGATATGTTTTAGTTGATGAATATCAAGACACTAACAAAATTCAAGCATCAATCATTCGTCGTTTGGCGATGGTGCACAATAATGTCGTGGTGGTGGGGGATGATGCTCAAAGTATCTACTCTTTCCGTGCCGCCGACATTCAAAATATTTTACAATTTCCAAACGAATTTCCGGGGAGTAAAATTTTTAAATTAGAAACCAATTACCGATCGAGTCGAGAGATTTTGGATGTGGCTAACAGTATTATTGCCAAAAATAAAGTGCAATACAAAAAGACGCTCCACGCCACCAAAGAAGGGGTTAAGCCAAAATTATTTCCGCAGCTCGATCAACAGTCAGAGGGTGCTTTTGTGGCTGGGAAAATTGAAGAGCTCTTGGCGAGTAGTGTTCCAACCACCGAGATTGCTGTGCTATTTCGAGCTTCGCACCATTCGCAGATGCTCGAAGTTGAGCTGGTGCGTCGTGGTATTGCCTATGATTACCGTGGTGGCGTTCGTTTTTTTGAACGCTCACACATCAAAGATATTTTGGCCTATTTACGACTTATGAATAACTTGGCGGATACAGCCGCCTGGCTTCGGGTACTTCTCCATGAAGAAGGGATAGGTCCGATGGCTGCACAAAAAGTGATTGAATATATTCGCGAACAAAAAAATGTCGAAGGCATTCCCGAGGCGGGGAGAGCGGTGCTCGGCGCCAAAGCGCTCACTGGTTGGAATAATTTCCTGCGTATTTTTGAAACAATGCAATCAGCGGTGGTGCGTTCGCCTGAAGCGATGATCGAAGCTCTTATTCAGTCGCCCTATCGAAACTATTTAGACGGCGAGTTTGTGGATAGTCGCGACCGAATTAATGATATTAAACAACTCGGTGTCTTTGCTGGTCGGTATGACAATCTGGAAGAGTTTTTGGCGGACGCAACATTGCAGGAATCGTTCCGGGGAGTGGAATCTGAAGGTGGGGCAGTGGCACCAGCTGGAGGAAAAATTGTTCTCTCCACAATTCATCAGGCCAAAGGGCTTGAGTGGCAAGCGGTATTTATTCTTAATCTGTCGAGCGGAGCTTTTCCGAGTGAGCGCGCTCTCAAAGAGGAGAACGGTCTCGAAGAAGAGCGTCGTTTGTTTTACGTAGCTATCACTCGCGCCAAAGAAACTCTGTATTTCACCTATCCAATGGCCGGGGGGTCATATGGTGATTTTTTGTCTGGCCCAAGTGTGTTTATTGACGATATTGACTACGAGCTCATTGAAGACCATTCGCTTCTTATGAACACCACCGTCTTGAATGATCCGCGGGAATCGGTAGAATATATTAGTGAAGACGAAGCTCCACGTACCAAACCGCGCCCGGGAAGCTTTCTTAAAGATATTAGCGATTTATAATATGAAACGACGATTTCCAGAAAACCCTTCCCCACCTGTGGAGCATAAAGATATCCGCTCCTATAGTATTGAAACAAGCTGGGGGGAGGCGCAAGCGGTTGAAGCGCTCAAAACAGGGACACCGCTGGAATGTGCTGTTATATCGCCAACCGGTAAAAAAGCACTCAAAATGCTTACTCCAACCCATATCCACAAAGAAGGTGGCTCTTTAGTTATTGACGTTGCTTCGGAGAATAGTGTGGCTGGGGTCATCACCTTTGGGAGCGATGGGGCAAAAATACTTCAATTTTCTGCCAAAAAGAAAGGAAAAAGCTAGCGCAGAACCCTATCTTGACAGTTTTGGGGTCTTCCTATATACTAGCCCCCAAGAACGCCGCCTATCTAAGCGGACCCAAAAACTCGTGGCTGAGCATCTCCGTTCAGTTTTTTTATTTTCTATCTACTTATTCACAAGTTAGACTATGCCAACACTAAGTCAGCTTATCAAGAAGCCTCGTCAGGCCAAGGTTCGAAAGACCAAGACTCCTGCGCTTCAATTCACCGTCGACAACTTGCACCGCCGCACCACTATTTACCCAAAAGGTAGTAGTTTTAAGCGTGGTGTATGTACTAAAGTTTATACAACTACTCCAAAGAAACCTAACTCCGCTTTGCGTAAAGTCGCTAAAGTTCGTTTGAGTAATGGTATGGAAGTCATCGCCTACATCCCTGGTGAAGGCCACAACCTCCAGGAGCACTCTATCGTGCTCATTCGCGGTGGTCGTGTGAAAGATCTTCCTGGTGTGCGCTACCACATCGTTCGCGGTATCTATGATACCCAAGGTGTTGCTAGTCGCCGCCGCGGTCGCTCGCTCTACGGCAACAAGCGTCCAAAGGAAGCTAAAAAGTAATCCTTGATCACTGATATTTTATACACATATGCGTGGTAAACCTGCCAAAAAGCGCGATATCAAGCCAGACCCTAAGTTTGGCAACGTACTCGTCGCGAAACTCATCAACAACGTTATGCGCCGTGGTAAAAAAGCTACCGCTCAAGCGATTGTTTACGAAGCTTTTGATAAAGTTGCTGAACTCTCCAAAAAAGATCCAGTAAAAATCTTTGAAGAAGCTATCAAATCTATTTCTCCTCAACTCGAAGTTCGCTCCCGCCGTGTTGGTGGTGCTAACTATCAAGTGCCTATGCCAGTTCGCGGTGACCGCCAAAACGCGCTCGCTTTCCGCTGGTTGATTGAGGCTGCTCGCAACAAAAAAGGCCAACCAATGGCTGAAAAATTAGCGACTATTCTCTTTGAAACAAGCCAAGGTCTCGGCGACGCGATGAAAAAACGCGACGACATGCATCGTATGGCTGAAGCTAACAAAGCCTTTGCTCACTTCGCACGTTTTGCTAAGTAATCTTGTCTTATTTTTATGCCTCGTGAATATCCATTAGATAAAACACGTAATATCGGTATCATGGCGCACATCGATGCGGGTAAAACAACCACATCTGAACGCGTGCTTTTTTATACCGGTAAAAAACACAAAATCGGTGAAGTGCACGAAGGTGAAGCAACCATGGACTGGATGGAACAGGAAAAAGAACGTGGTATCACCATCACTTCTGCTGCCACCAC
>CAYZGX010000010.1:0-24967 GCA_964478235.1 uncultured Gammaproteobacteria bacterium | reverse complement strand
AGATTCTTATCAACGGCAAGAAAGTTGACATCGCTTCCTACCGCGTTCGCGCTGGAGAAGTGCTTAGTTTGAAAGAAACTGCAAAAAAGAGTAAATTATTTGAAGGTTTAACTGAAACTTTGAGTAAGAAAGAAGCTCCAATGTGGTTGGCTGTTGATGCTAAAGCTCAGACAGCGAAAGTGGTGAATGAACCAGCTCTCGTCAATCCAAACTTTGACACTAATGTTATTATCGGGTTCTACTCTCGTTAATCATTCATCATTTTTCTCATTTATTTATCATACACTATGGAAAATTTCTTATTACCTTCCAAAGTCGAATATAAGGCAGGGGAGTCGGCTCACGCAGGTAGTGTGATTATCACTCCATGTTACCACGGTTATGGCACCACCCTTGGCAATGCGCTTCGTCGCGTCTTGCTGTCCTCTCTTCCTGGTTCCGCTGTTGAATACTTCAAGATTAAAGGTGTTCAGCATGAATTCACGACCGCTGAAGGCGTGAAAGAAGATGCAGTGGAAATTATGTTGAACTTGAAACAGCTCGCCGTGAAAGTGTTTGTTGACGAGCCAGTTACCCTCTCAATTTCCAAAAAAGGTGTTGGTCCAGTGACTGCTGGCGACATTGAAGCTAATTCCAATGTTGAAATTATCAACAAGGATTTGGTTATCTGTACCGTTACCAAAGCTACCAAAGCCTTTGAAATGGAAATCACCGTTGGTCGCGGTCGCGGTTTCAAACCAGTTGAAGAAAAGAACCGCCAGAATTATGACCTCGGTACTGTTGTTGTCGATTCTATCTACAACCCAGTAAAAGATGTCGGTTACCATGTTGAGAACACTCGCGTGGGTGACATCACCAACTTTGAAAAATTGACCTTGCAGATTGAAACGAATGGCACCATCAGTCCAAAAAGTGCCCTTGAACAAGCCACCGCAATCTTGATGGATCATTTCACCGTCGTCCTTGATGCAGCTCGAAAGAGCGACGACAGCGAAGTGAGTGCCGCTCCAGAAGCTGTAGCAGATGAAGCCCCTGCGAAAGCTGACGAAGTAGCCGAAGAACCTAAAGCTAAAAAGAAGTCTAAGAAAAAAGAATAATCTGTTATGAGACACCAAAAGAATAAGGTCACTCTCGACCGCAAGACTGGCCCACGCCAAGCCTTGCTCCGCAATTTGGCTGAGAGTTTGATCCTCCATGAAAAAATTCGCACTACCAAAGCTAAGGCTCGCGCTGTTCGCTCTCTGGTTGAACGATTGATCACAAAATCCAAGCCAAACACTCTCGCTGCTCGTCGCGCACTGATTGCGGTGCTTCACAACGATGCTGCTGTCAAGAAATTGATGAGTGTCCTTGGTCCACGATTCAAAGCTCGCGCTGGTGGTTACACCCGCACTACGATGGTTGCCAACCGCGTTGGTGATGGCGCCGAAGAAGTGGTAATTGAATTTGTATAATATGACCACTCCAAAGATTACCCACAACCGCTACGAAATTGACGCCGCTGGCAAAGCTCCTGGTCGCTTGGCAACACAAATTGCTACTTTGCTCCAGGGTAAACACAAGCCAAGCTATACACCGCACATCGATGATGGCAGTAAAGTAGTTGTCTTGAACGCTAAACAGCTCAAATTCACCGGTAAGAAGTATGACCAAAAGGTCTACCGACACCACAGTATGCACCCAGGTGGTTTGAAAGAGACTCCTGCGAAGAAAGTTATCACAGAAGATCCAGAAGCGGTTATTCGTTCTGCCGTGATGCGCATGTTGCCAAAAAACAAGCAACGCGAAATCCGCATGAACCGCCTGTCGTTTAAATAAGCGCTGATACCTTATGACAAAGCTTAATACTAAAGAAGCCCTCCTCCGCGCCGTCGGTCGCCGCAAACGCGCTTCCGCTCGTGTCCGCGTTGAAAAGGGTAGTGGTAAGATCGTCGTGAACGGTATGCCATTTGAAAAGTACTTCCCACACTTTGAACAGCAGACAACTGTCTTGGCTCCTCTCAAAGCGCTTGGTAAGGACAAAGACCTCGATTTCTCCGTGAAAGTGAACGGTGGTGGCAAAAACGGTCAATCCGTGGCTGTACAGCTCGGTATTGCCCGCACCCTCCTCAAATGGAACGAAGACTTCAAGAAGACCCTCAAAGCCCTTGGTTTCCTCTCCCGTGATCCTCGTATCAAGGAGCGCAAGAAGCCTGGTCTCAAGAAGGCTCGTCGTGCACCGCAGTGGTCAAAACGTTAATGTCTTCTACAAAAGAAAAACACTCCAGAGATGGGGTGTTTTTTTATTTTGCCTAGCTTTTCCTATAAGGATGGTGTAGTATGGCTTTATAAATACTTTATCTTTTCTTTATGTGGAAGTTGCTCTATTTGGTTGTTTTTTCTAGTATTTTCCTAATAACACCAGTTTTTGCTCACCCTGGTCGGACTGATGCTTCTGGTTGCCACACATGTCGCACCAATTGTTCTAAATGGGGACTTTCAAGTGGGGAATATCACTGCCATCGTGCAAAAGAACTACCTCAACCCCTAGAGCCTGTTAAGAGTACTTTTTCTGAAACAGGAGGGATTACCCGTTCTGCGCCAGAGTATAAAAAACAAACGTCAGTAGTTAAGCCAACTGTTGTTCAGGTAAAAAAACCTCTTGAGAAGAAGGTCGTTGAACCTAAATTGTTTGTCACATCTACGCAAAGAAATTTGGTACCAGTACAAAACATTTCTGTAAAAAATAAGAATTTTTTACAACAATTTTTTGAATTATTCTCTCGATAAATAATAATATGGCCAAACTTGACGATTTAATGAATAAAATTTTAACCTTTCGTCGTGATCGTGATTGGGAGCAGTTTCATAAACCCAAAGATATGGCGTTGTCACTCGTATTAGAAGCAACTGAAGTTCTTGAGCATTTTCAATGGAAAAACGGTGAGCAGGTGGATGTTTATTTGAAAGAGAATAAAGATAAAGTGGGAGAGGAACTCGCTGATACACTTCATTGGGTGCTACTTATGGCTCATGATTTTGGAATTGATATATTTGATGCGCTCGATAAAAAGATTGATAAAAATGCACTTAAATATCCGATAGAAAAGTCTAAAGGTAAAGCTATTAAATACAATAAACTGTAAGTATGGATTTTACTCCCTCCCTTAATGCAAAATCCTTTTTTCGTTTTACTGGTCCTCCGGAAAATTGGTTGACGGCGATCAAATATATGACTTGGGGCTTAGAAGAAAAGCATCTTGATCGTTGGCAGGAGATTCAACCTGGTGATATTTTCTTTTTCCACAGTACCGGACCTACGACTTCTCTTTTTAATAATGCTAAATCTGGCCTCATCGGTATTGGCATTGTTGGGCCTAACTTTTCTAAAAAAGACAATTATCTTTGGATTCATGAACAAAAAGAAAAACTCAATAAATGGCCATTACTCGTGCCTTTTTCTGAAATTTATCTTTTTAGCGAAATTCCATCATTAGCTGATCTTATTGCTCCATCTTTGGATAATGGTGAAATAGTTAAACAGCAGATTGATCTTTTATTAAAAAATTCTATCCCTCTCTCGCAAGTATCTGGTTTTCCTCAAATGGGTAGTTTTTCTAAGGTTTCTCAAGATGTTGCAGATAAAATTTTGTATGATAAGAGACCTCTTTACCTCTACTCTAGTACTATCGAGACTTCTGTGACCGAAGCTCGGCAAACTACTTTAGATAAAATTAGTGATGTGTCCGAAACTCTGCGCTACGCAGACACTCTCAAAGTTTTTGATTCCATTAAAACTAGAATAGTTAAAAATTCAAAAGAGACTTATGTAAAAGATAATGAGCTTTTAGCTAAGGCTGAAGTTGCTCATGCTACGGTTTTACAACAACTCATTACTATGTTTAAGAGCAAAGGTTTTGAGACTCGTTCAAATCGCTTTGTTGATTTGTTTGCATATAACGAAGATCGATCATTTTTATTTGAAGTAAAAAGCACTGAAAATAATAATTTTAGAAGCCAGGCAAGAAAAGGTATCGTTCAATTGTATGAATATGATTATTTTGAGGTTAGCAGGTTCGTCAATGAACACAATCTTCACTTTGATGAAAATTATAGAGTATTAGTTCCATCAAAAGTTCCTAAGGATAATGATTATATTTCTTTTATTAATGATTTGAATTTAGGTGTTGCTATGGTTGAAGGTAGTGGTCTTAAGTCTATAGGTAAAGATTTTGGTTTTACTAAATTCTAGCCCTCGTTGACACTTACCCCAATTAAGCCTACCATACCCCCGTATTCATTCTTAACTTCTTTCTTTATGGACTATACTCCATATCTCGTCCTCGTGGGGCGCGTGCTCCTTGGCCTCTACTTTGTTCGCGCTGGCGCGAACCATCTCCGCCACAGTGGCATGCTCGCCGGCTATGCTGCTTCTAAAGGCGTGCCAATGCCAAAATTGGCTGTTCCAGCTTCTGGCCTTCTGATGCTCCTTGGTGGCCTTGGTGTGCTTCTTGGCTACATGACTACTTGGGCAGTAGGCGCACTCGTGCTCTTCCTCGTTCCAACTACTTTTATGATGCATCAGTTCTGGAAAGTCGCCGACCCAATGGCTAGAATGGGCGAAGAGATTAACTTCTACAAGAATATGGGCCTCACTGGTGCTATTCTCATACTTCTCGCTATTCCACAACCTTGGATGTGGTCAATCTAATCTCGTAGTTTTTAAAAACAGCTCGCCTCTGAGCTGTTTTTTTGTTACACTAGAGTCACTATGCAACGCATTCCACTTCACGAATTAGATATTACCTTTGCTCGCTCCAGTGGTCCGGGCGGACAGAATGTCAATAAAACTTCCACCAAAGCGACTGTCCACTGGTCTATTGCTCGCTCTCGCGCCTTTAACGACCTTGAGAAGGCCAGGCTTCGCCTCAAGCTGGCTAATCGCCTGACGGGTCGTGATGAGATTATAGTGTCGTCTGACAACGAACGCTCGCAACCACAAAACCGAGCGGTCGCTGTTCGCCGTCTTCAAATGTTGGTGACGGCAGCTCTTCGTATTCCCAAGAAACGCACGGCCACCAAACCGACCTATTCCTCGAAACTTCGTCGCCTCGATAGCAAAACTCGCCACTCCCAGGCTAAGCAGGCCAGGCGTGGTCTTTTTTGGTAAAAAAACTGTCCTCTTCTCAATTTTCGCTCCCTAGACTACACTACTCCTTGTCTTATTTTTTGAGCTGGCATGGGGCCGGCTCGCCAACCCAAGCAATGTGTAAAGGAGTACTGCGTGAGACAACCAGCGCGTCCACGGGAGCGTCGTAAGGATGGCCATCCACGAGATGGCAAAGGTCAGCCGACTAACAAGAACGGCATTCGGCTGTTGCCTGATAAGGAGGGTTTTGAGCCGAAAGACGCAGAACCTGTTTCTTCTTATGCCCGTGTTTGTCAGTGGCCGGGGTGCAAACAGCACGCCGGCAAAGATGTTGAGTACTGCGGAACGCATTTGTGTAAGTCGGAGGGTTGTACGAACAAGCGTCAGAGTGACGCCAAGTATTGTCCGCCATGTCGGAGCAAGGAGATCCGCAAGGCGGCCGAAGCATTTCGCCAGCGTCGTGAGGGCGCCGTTGGCGGCTAATTGACTGGGGTGGGGTGACGGCTTGTACAGCGTCACCCTCCCCTCCAACTACTTTGTATGACAGTAACGGCTCGTGATGTTGTCGCAACAATTGAAAAAAAAGCCAACCGTCGTGTCGCCGAAGTGTTACGCCGGTTTTTTAAAACTGGTCCGGGGCAGTATGGCGAAGGGGATATTTTTTGTGGACTCACTGTTCCGGAGTGTCGTTTGATTGCTAAACAATTTGGCGAATTACCACATGATGAGATTGGAAAACTATTGTTGTCGCTAATCCATGAGTATCGTCTGATTGCTCTTCTGATTCTCGTGCACCAATTTGAGCAGGGGAGCGAGGCCGAACAAAAAAACATTTTTCATTTCTATCTCTCGGCTACGAATTGTATTAACAATTGGGATCTGGTGGATTTGAGCGCCTACAAAATTGTGGGGGCCCATCTTCTAAAACATCCGAAAGAAAAAAGTATTTTAACCAAACTCGCTCGCTCTCGTGTGGTGTGGGAACGGCGCATCGCGATCGTGTCTACTTTTGCCTTTATTCGCGCTGGAAAATTCGCTGACACGCTTCGCCTCGCCAAACTACTCATGGGCGACCTACACGATTTAATGCACAAAGCCGTTGGCTGGATGCTTCGCGAGGTGGGGAAGCGGGATACGAGTGCTTTGACCGCCTTTTTGAATACACATATTTCCCGACTGCCTCGTACCACTCTGCGCTATGCGATTGAGCGCTATCCCGAAGCAAAACGTAAAACATTTTTGCTCAAAAAGTAGCTGTATTGTATACTAGAGCCATTATATTATATTTCTATGACCCATAAACAATCCGAACCAGCCCCAAGCGTACCAGTTGCTCCAGCGGTAGTGACGTCTGTCGTTCCTGTCGCCCCAGCTCCGGCAGTAGCGCCCAATGTATCTGGCAAGCCATCATGTGGCTACACGATTTTGATCATTATCATCACGGTGATTATGACATTAATCGCTGAGGCGGTTATCGTTTTTGCTCTGGTCAGTTATGTAGCTAATAGTGTTTTGAAAAATGTGAAAAAAGAAATGTCGGGAACAACGACCTCACAAACGAGCGCTTCGGTGAAGCGTGATTCCTCGGGCAAAGTTGTTTTGACCGCTGATCAGAAAAAAGTACTCACTAATTTTGGAATTAACGAAGCAGACATTCCGGCGGATTTTCCAATTGAGCAAGTGGTCTGTGTTCAAGAAGCGGTTGGGGCCGATCGTATCCAGGCGATTATTGACGGCAAGGTTACTCCGGGGCTCGTGGATTTGTTCCGAGCGCGGGGTTGTCTCACTCAATAATTACTAAGACATTTTTAAACCCTCTCACCCGAGAGGGTTTTTTGATATACATAACCGGGCTTATTATTGACAAAAAGCCCTAAAAATGGTTATCTACAGGGGCTCGTTAACCCCCAACAACCCCCTAAAGGAGGGTAGGAGAATGGACCTCACCGAAGCGGAAAAGAAGCGTTCTGAAGTTTTTTTTCAACCGAAGTCACCTTATCAGAAGGAGGACTGTATCAATCGCAATTCTAGCTACAACTGTCTGAACGATTCAACGCTCGAAGCGGTCTGTGGTAGTGCCACTGTGCGCTGCTGCGAAGAGGAGCGCTGCAAGGAGCGGGCGGCCCAGCTCGCCCGTTCGACGGGAGGGCTCTAGTACGTGCCCTTTCTCATCAGGTCGCGAGCATCACGGCTCCCGAGAATGAGTGGTTTCTTTTATCACTCGCTCGGGAGCCTTCGCATTTCTATTTATTGCCGAGTCAGCCCTGTTTCAGTTATACTACCGTCACTCTCTATGGCGTTAAGCGTTTCTCAAAATACTACTCTCTATACCGCGGCCTCGGTTTTGCAAAAGATCGTGTCGTTTGTGTATTTTACGATTGTCGCTCGCTTGATTGGCGTGGAAAACACCGGTCAGTATTTTTTTGCTATTTCCTTTACGACTGTCTTTACTGTAATGGCCGATTTTGGCTTTGCACCTATTTTCACTCGTGAAGCATCGCGGTATATTGGGAAAATTGAAGAATATTTTAGTACCGTTTTTTGGACAAAGATTTTGTTTGGGGCGGGAGCCTATGGTCTGATTTTTATCGCCGTCACGCTGCTTGGCTACGACGCGACACTTCGCAACCTGATTTTATTTTCTGGCGTGACGATGTTTTTTGATAATCTTCAAGGAGTTTTCTTTAGTGTCTTTCGCGCCAAACGCAATTTGTGGTTTGAATCTGCGGGGATTGTATTGTCGCAGGTGATTACGATGGGCGTTGGTCTCACCGCTCTCTCCAATGGCTGGCCTCTCACCTGGCTCATTCTCGCCTACACTATCGCGAGTGGGTGTGTGATGCTCTTTGGGGCTTTCTCGCTCCGTCGAGTGTATGGCTTTGTTCCGCATTTGGTTTTTGATACCAAACTCTTCAAAACATTTTTTGTTATGGCGGTGCCGTTTGGGTTGGCGGGAATTGTTGGGCGATTCTATAGTTACGCTGACTCGATGCTGATGAGCAAGATGCTCGACGCACAGCATTTGGGTTGGTGGAGTGTGCCATATAAAATGACCTTTGCTTTTCAGTTTATCCCGGTGGCACTGTCCACTAGTTTATATGCGGTCTTTAGCGCGCTCTCGATAGATAACACCAAACGGATTGCCGAGCTCTATGAAAAAGGTTGGCAGTATTTGTTTATTGTCTCTCTCCCGCTTGCTGTTGGCCTGTCGGTTGTCGCCGAGCCGTTGGTTGTCACACTCTATAGCGATAAGTATTTGCCGTCGGTGCCGGTTCTTCGTATATTGCTTGTTAGTTTGGTGTTTGGGTATCTCACTTTTGTGACCGGGGCCGCGCTTAATGCGACGAATAACCAAAAGAAGCAAACACTTCTTTTGACAGCGACGTTGGTGTTAAATATTACTTTGAATATTCTGCTTATCCCGCGCCTGACGATTCTCGGCTCGGCTATCTCGGCGTTGATTGGTAATATTTTCTTGGCGACGGTTGGGTTTATTTTGCTTCGTCGAGTGGTGCCGGTGTCTTTACCGCGCATTCTCGCTCGCTTTACAGCTACGCTAGTTGCAGCTGTGGCGATGGGAGTTGTCGTCTACGGTGTGCTCCACACTTTTTCATTTATTCCTGCTATTATTTCTGGTTTGATTGTCTACCCGTTGGCGCTCTATATTTTTGGCGGTGTGACCAAAGAAGATATTGCTGAATTTCGCGCCAAGTTATTCCCCGCTAAGAAGATCGTATGAAAAAGCTGATCGTTACTTTGGAATATCCGCCACAGGTGGGAGGTATCGCTTCGTATGTTGAACAGCTAGCTGCCCATCTTCCGGCAGGTGATGTTGTCGTTGTTGCTCCGCCGCATCACGACGCCAAGAAGTATGACGATCTTCGCCTGTGGAAAACGATTCGCACTACGATGCTTGGCGTGTTGTGGCCACATTGGTTAAAACTTTTTTTTACCCTATCTCGTCTTGTTCGCTCAGAGGGGGCGACTGAAATCTGGTTGCATCATGTGTTGCCAGTTGGGTATGTTGCCCATTTGCTCAAATGGCGTCGAATAATTACGAACTACACTGTTTTTTTACATGGGACTGATGTTGTTTTGGCGCAAGCTTCAAATCGCAAGAAAAAATGGTTTATAAAAATCTGCCTTGGAGCCAAGCGAGTGGTGGTGAATAGTGAATTTTTAAAAACGCAGGTGGTTGCGATGCTTGGTTCGGAAAGTAATGTGGTGGTGCTTAATCCAGCGCCGGCGGATTTTTTTATGACGCCCGTGTCTGAAGCGGAAAAATCTAGCACCCGAGCTCAGTTGGCGCTTGATGGAGGTAAACAGGTTCTTCTTACCGTGGCTCGATTTATTCCTAGCAAAGGAGTAGCGACTTTGGTGGGGCTTTTGCCTCGCGTGCTCGCCCAAGTTCCTAACGCTGTACTGTTACTTGTTGGAGCTGGTCCGGAGAAAGACACTATCCTCGCTACTATTCAAGCGAACAATCTGCAAAACAGTGTTCGGATGCTGGGCGAAGTGCCGGCTGAGTTATTGCCACGTCTTTATCAGACAGCAGATATTTTTGTATTATTAACCCAAACGATTAACGGCTATGGGGAGGCCTGGGGCACGGTTTTCCTCGAAGCGGGTGTTAGTGGCTTGCCTGTCGTGGCGGGGCGCTCTGGAGGCGTTTCTGAGGCCGTACACGAAGGGGTAACTGGTGATCTCGTGGAGGTGAATAATCCCGAGCAGGTTGTCCAATCAATTGTCTATATGCTCACCAACCCCGAAAAGGCTCGGGAGATGGGCACAGCCAGTCGTGCTCGAGTGCTGACTGAGTTTACGTGGGAGAAACAGCTTACCAAACTGTCTCAATAACCGGGTATGTTGCAATCATTGATAAGTATCATTATTCCTGTTCATAATCACGCGTCGGCTTTGGCGCGATCGTTGGCGTCGCTTTTGGCGCAGAGCTATCGGCCACTGGAAGTGATCATTGTTGACGATGGCAGCACTGACAACCTCTCGGCTGTGCTTGAAAAAACGATTGTGAATGGATTGTTGGGGCAGAGTATTCCGGTGACGGTGATTCATCAGGCAAAAAGTGGAGCTTCATCGGCTCGCAACGCCGGCGCCAAGCTCGCTAAGGGTGATTTTTTGCTTTTTTGGGATGCCGATACCATAGCTAAGCCCACGATGATTCGCGTGATGTACGATACGCTTCTTAAACACCCCGAAGCAATGTATGCCTATAGTCAATTTGTGTTTGGCTACAAAACCATGCGTAGCCAACCATTTCGCGGGGCAGATTTAAAACAAACTAATTTTATTGATACCACTTCGCTCCTTCGTCGCTCGGCTTTTTTGGGTTTTGACGAAGCGTTGTCTCGTTTTCAAGATTGGGATCTGTGGCTCACACTCCTTGAACAAGGCAAGGTTGGTATTTTTATTCCCCAAGTACTTTTTAAAAAATTGGTGGGCGGTCGTGTTGGTATGAGCGCTTGGCTTCCGAGATTTTTCTATCACTTACCGTGGAAAACGCGGGCGGTTGTGGCCTATGAAACGGCTCGGCAAATAATTGCAAAAAAACACCATCTGTCGGGTTGACAGTCGGCTGTTTCTGTGCTTAAATAGGCGCGTTCTTACACAATACAACTTCTTCTGGAGGCTGTCATGACTGAGGTGCTTTCTAGCAATATGTTTTTGACTGCTCGGCAATTGTTGGCGGCTTTTCGCGAGCATAGCTATGTAACGTGTACGCTCACTTCTGGTGAGATCAAGGTTGGCTATGTCGTGCATATCAATAGCATTGATCGGCATTTTTGGCTCATGGCTCATCCGAAGCTGGCGCGTGACTATTTTTCGGCTGCACTGCGCGAGCGCGAACGTGATGCTGCCAAGTACCAAAAGTTTTCGACTGTCTTGGAATTTTCCACTGTTGTTTCGGTTGAGAAAACCGATCCACCTGAGCGCTAGGAGGGCGTCATGGGTGATCGTCGAGATTCAGAAGCGCTCATTTTGCAACGTCTGTCTTTGGCTAAGAAGCCGATCTCACTCGTCGTCGCCGAGATGGAGGGCGGTGATGTAGAGAATGGTTATATTGCCGCCTACAGTCGGGCGGACATGGTTCTTCTGTTGTCGCCAGATATAGCGTCGATTGATGTTCGCCTCTCGTTTGGGGAGCATGAGAAAAATCGAGCTTTTCGGCGAGTGGACATTCGGAGGGTCCGCACGCTCGATGTTTTTCCGTCTGGTTCGGGGACTGTGGTGCCACACCGTCAGGAACCCCCGCCCAAGCAGAAGAAAAAGTGAACACTGGTGGGTCGCTCGGAGGAATACCTCTGAGCGCCCGCCCCGTACGTCCTTACTCGGACGTTTTTTTATTTTTAGCGAGGAGATAGACGATAAAGAGTATTCCAAAAACATGAAAGAGTGCCGGGGAGGTGAGATTAGTGATAAGGAGAGCGACAAAGCTAGCGATGTCACCGCGAGATAGCGTGTTTTGTTTGATGCGCTGAAAAACTGTCGCGATACATACTACCCAAACAACAACACCGATGAGTCCGAGCTCTGCTAAGAGCTCAAGATAGCCCCAATCAAAATGCGGGGTGGTGACAATAGTTTCAAATACCGGGCTATAGGCCGAGACGGTTGCGCCTAAGCCCTCGCCGATAACCGGATGTGCAGTTATTTTTTCTAGAATATTTGGGAGGAGCAGCATGCGGCTGAGCGAGCTGTCTTCTATGCTCGGGGAGACAATGCTTTGGAGGCGGAGGCCGAAGAGTTCGAGCCCAAGGCTCGCTCCGCGACTGGTGAACAAATGAAGCGACACAAACAGCGCGACAAACGATACAACCGTGCCGGCGCTAATAAGTATCCAGCGTTTCAGATGCGCGCGGGAGAATAAGGCGAAGAGGCCGACACCGAGCGCCAGGAGATATACGCGAGTGAGATTGGTGGCGAGGATAAGGAGCATGAGAGCGATGAGAGCGAGCTCCGCAGAAGAGAATTTTTTGTAGATACCTTTGGCGACAGTGATGAGAAGCACGGGCACGAGAAGCAAATGTTCATTTAAGACGAGGCGATAGAAATGGTAGGGGAGCGCCGTGATTTTTCCACTGGCGACATCGCGGTACCAGTGATAATAGACGTCTTGGAGAATAAACAAATTAAACGAATAGAGGACAAAGGTGAGCACCACGAGAATGGCGTTGCCGATAATAGCGGTGATGATAGCGTTTTGTCCGATTGTTTTGAATTGTTCGTCGCGAAGGAGTTCGCGAAGTGGGAAATAGTAGAGCAAAAAACCGTAGGGGATGAGATCGGCGATGACGAGTCCAATCGGGTGACCGTTTCCATAGCCATGGAGGGCTTGGGCAAGGGCGATGAGAACGAGTGTCCCGATAAGCAGGCTAGTTGGTCTGTTGTCATTGAGCATTTGGCGGAGCTCGCGACGATGCAGTTTGTGGCCAATAAAAATAGTCGTGGACACAATGAGGAGGAGGCTGCGGAGTGAAATGCCTTCAATTGCTAAATAGGCACCGCTTCCGCCCAGAAGGATCTCAAGAAGGACGATATACCAACCAGCAATATGCCCGCGAACAAGAAAAAGAGCAGTGATACTGAGAATCCCAAGTGACAGCACACTATTTACCAAACTCTGCTCTTGGAGCGGGGTGGCTGGGAAAAAGAAAAAAGAAAAAACTCGGATGAAAAAATAGACACCGAGAAAAGACAAGATGGTTTTTTTGGTCGACATACTAGGAGTCGAGATGGGCGCCGTGTATCCCGCGGTTCCCTTGGATAAAAACCGGAGTAGCTTGAGCTTTTTTACCTTCGAGCTGGAGTTCGTGTACTTCGAGCGATCCCTTGGCACAACCGATAAAGAGTCGTGTGCCGTCGATGTGTGCTTCACCGCTCGGGAGCGTGGTAGTACTTGGGGAGATTTTTAATAATTTGAGACGTTTGCCGTTCCAAGTGGTATAGATGCCTGGCCAAAGAGTGGTCCCGCGGTAGAGATTATAGAGTTCGTTCGCTGTTTTTGAAAAATTGAGTTTACCATCGTCGCGAGAGAGGAGTTTGCAGGTGGTGGCGAGGGTGTCGTCTTGAGGTGTAGGAATAATTTTTTCAGCGAGCCATTGTTGGAGGGTGGCGACAAGAAGTGGTTGAGCGGTGGCGAGTAATTTCTGTCCCAACGTATCGGCGGTGTCATTTTGATCTACTGCTGTTTTTTCTTGGGAGAGAATCGGGCCGTGGTCAAGCTTCGCGTCCATGAGCATAATCGTGACGCCGGTTTCAGTTTCGCCATTTATGAGTGCTGTTTGAATCGGTGACGCACCGCGGTATTTGGGGAGAAGAGAAGTGTGAACATTAATCGTGCCGTGACGAGGCATATCTAAAACACTCTGTGGAATAATGAGACCATATTGGCAGACGACAAATACATCAGCCTTGGCAAAATCTGGATAGTCGCTCGCAAAGGTTTTGAGATTCTCTGGTTGGAGAACACTTAGTCCATTATGAAGCGCGAATTGTTTGGCTGGTGACATGACTACTTCCTGCTCTCGGCCAATCGGGCGATCGGGCTGGGTGACAACAGCATCAATAACATAGTCGCCACTTTTGAGGAGCGTTTCTAGGATGCCGGTGCCAAATGATTGTGTACCGAAAAAAACAAGATGTTTCATGAGAGTGTTAGTAGAGCGTTTGTTCAACCCGATGTAAATCGGTGGCGTTTTCAATATACAAGTGTCCGGCGAGATGGTCGCATTCGTGTTGGATGATGCGAGCGAAGAATCCGTTGGCTTCAAAATCTAGTTGTTTGCCATTTTTATCAAGCGCTTGCACACGGATGTTGGTGTAGCGTTTAATTTTTCCGTACATATTCGGTACCGACAAACAACCTTCTTCTTCAGTGGTGTAGTGTTTGCTTAATTTAGTCCACGTTGGATTGATGAGACACAAATCTTCAAAATGGTTGAGGTCGTTGTATTGTTTGATAATTGTACAGAGCTGAATCGGGCGACCAATTTGCACTGCGGCCAAACCAACGCCATCTTTAACATACATGGTTTCAACCATGTCTTTGATAAATTTTTGCATTTCACGACTGGAAATAGTTGCCGGGTCAACGTCGGCGCTGCGGGCGTGTAACATTGGGGCTGGTTCAAAAACGATAGGGTGGATCATAGCGTGCTAATGGTGAGTGGGTTTGGATCGACTTTCCAATAATCAGGAAGATTTTCAACGATCAAACGCCACGATTTTTTATAGTTTTTATAGGATAATTTGAAAAGTATTGCTGTCGGCACCGTGCCGGTGGCCGAGCTGCCAGATAAGGTAAAAGGCGAGGATATACTACAATTTTCTAGCCCCTCAGTCAACTTTTTGAGACGAGGGTAGAGGAGCTTAATATCGTGCTGAACCACTGGCCCCGTTAAACCGTTTATAATGACTTTTAAGAGGTATTTGTACGGTGGATAGCCAAAGATTCGTCGGCCAGTCTTTTCGGCCGTATAGAAAGCTTCAGGGTCGTGGAGGCCTTGGAGCGCTGGGTGGTCGGGGTGGTCGGTTTGGATAATCAAGGGAGTGGTGGTGGGGAGGCGACGTCGAGCGTCGTGGAGCTGGAGAAAGACACGCTCCGCGAGACGGTATTCAGGAATAAAGAGCGGGGTGTCGGTATCAATAAAGGTCATGAGCGTGATGCGTTCCCACGGCACAAACCCCCAGGCTAAGTGCGTGCCGACAATAATACAGTCGCCCGCGGGAACGTTTGGCGCGGTGAGCATATCTTGATCCAGCACGATAATCGGACGAGGATCATCGGGAAATAATTTTTTGACCTCAGAGCGAATACGGTCGGTGCCAGCACCAAGCAGAGCAATATTCATCCCGCCACATTGTTTACAACTTGGTTGCATTCGTTCGTGGTGGTTGTCGGTGTGACACAGCATCATGCCTTCGACAGCGTGATAGGTGAGTGGGCGTTCACATTTGGGGCAAGCGACGACTGTACCACAGTCGCGACAGCTGACACAGCTCACTGTGCCTCGGCGATGGCAGAATAAAAAGACGGTGCCCGGTTGTTTGAGGCCGGCTTGGGTATCTTCAGAAAGAAAGCTCAGGTTGCCACCCCGGCGCTCGTTTTTCATAATAGCAATTACAAAACCTTCGCGCTCTTTGACTTCGCTTGCGTTTTCCACCAGCTCGTAGATTTTGTGTTCGGCAAAATAGCGAGTCTCGACAGACAAGGCTGGGCCGATGAGATGCACCGTGGCGCCGTGAAATTTGCTCATCATGAGCGCTGCTTCGCGGGAGTGTAGGCGGGGAGACATATCCCAGCTTTTATGGCTTTCGCTGCCTTCGTTATCGACAATAATTGTGGCCAGATTGTGCCATGGGAAAAAGATACTGGTGCGGGTGCCGATAATAATCTTGGCTGTTTGTCGCCAGACTGCTACCCAGGCGGTAAACATTTCTTTGTCGCCCATCGAGCCTTGGACGGTAAGTGTCTCGGCTTGTTGTTCGGGAGTGAGAAAGCTTTTTACTCGTTCAATGTCGCCAACTTCGGGGACGATGATTAATGTTTGTCCGTGTTCGGCAATGTTGTTTTGTAAATACTCTTGGCGCTCGGCAATATCCCGATAGACATAGGCGCGAGGTTTTTTGGCGGTGTGTTTGTGAACTGGCGGGAGAATGATAGCTTCGTCAGCTAGTTTTTTGAGTTTTCTTTTTTGAAGCGGGAGTAAATTATTTTTGAGAATAAAACCGAGCGAGACATGATAGAGGGTGCTGACTTCGTCTAAAAAAGCGAGCTGGCCTTCGGAGAGCAGCGCTGGTTCAATCACAATGCTTTTAAGCATTTTTAATTTGGCTTCGGTGGCGGGGGCGCTACTGAGTCGGCGGACGACGCCAAACGTCTCCTGGTTGCGCAGGGGAGCAGTAATGAGTTGCCCGACAGCTATCTTGTCTTCTAATTCCGGGGGAACGAGATAATCTAAGATAGCCAAACGAAGCGGTCCTCGCTTAGCAATAATAATTTGGGCGATCATAGCCCGTAGTCGTTACAAAACAAAATTAGCAGTGAGATGTCCCACGCCAAACGGTCCTTCATAAGCGTAGGATTCATAGGAATAGTGTACGTCACGCAAAATACCCATGAGAATAAGGAAAGTGCGGAAACCACATTCTTGAGCATCGCCCACGAGATCGGGAGTGAGCTGAAGGAGGCCAGTAGTATTGTGGCTCGACAGTAATTCTTGGATTTTGGCATCAAATTCTGGTCCTTTGGCGTTAAAACCGGCTGGAGCGTCGGTGGTGAGGGCGTGGGAGAGATCACCTGAGGCAATGACGGCAATACGACGATTAGTTGTCATTATTTGCTCTTTGATGATAGAGCCAAAGTCTAAATGGGTTTTGGCATCAAGATTAGAAAATCCAATCGCCATGATAGGGATGTTGGGAGAGTGGGCGGTGAGATAGAGAAGTGGAACACTGACGCCGTGGTCAACATTGGGGTGGCTAATTAAGATGGTGCGGATATTTTTTTCATGCGCCGCTTGGCGGATGCGGTAGGGGAGATGGGTTTCACCTTTGAAGGTTTTTTTGGTGGCGAGATCGCCAAATTCTTTGAGATCGGTATGATAACTATCACAGAAGTTGACGGTGAAGGCGTCAGGAATAATCGCTCCGTGCGGAGAGATAATAATAATCATGTCAGGGTGGCTCGCGTAGAGATCTTCCTCCAAGCGTTCGAGCGCTGTCTTGGTTTTGTCTAATTTTTTTAAGTTTGTTTTACCAATCGCCGGAACAAGAAGCGGGGTGTGCGGGGCGATGGCAGCAAAGACCAGTGACATAGGTGTCTAAAGATAGAGATTATTTAAGGTTAGCGGTGGAAATCCATTCAGCGATTTTGTGGGGTTCAAGAAAACGGTTTTTGGTGTCAGGGTTATAGAGCGTGACAATAACATATTCTTTTTTGGTTTTCTTGACTTTGATGTGCATGACCAGAGTCGCCTTGGCTTCAATCGTGTAGCCGGTTTTGGTAGCCAAAATCTGGTAGCTTCGTTTGGCGAGTGGAATGTTTTTGATAATCAGGTTGGTGTTCTCCAGCTTTTGTACCGTGGAGCGTTTCTTCTTGTCAACTTTTTGGAAGGAGAAACTTGGCTGTCCGAGGCCGGCTTTGACCTCTTTGTCGTCGGTGATTTTGGTGTAGATTTTTAGGAGGTCGCGAGCTGAGGATTTGTTGTTTTCATCAAGCCCGGTGACGTCAACGATACTGGTGTTATCAGCGCCCCACTGTTCGAGGCGGGTGTTCATGCGATTAATAAACGTCGTTTCATCAAGTTTGGTGCCAAGAGCGACCATGCGTGCGGCGCTGTTGTTGGAAATGGTATACATGGCATAGAACAGATTTTTGTTGGTAATAACATCGCCGTCTTTGAAATTAAGAGCAGTGCCTTCGCTGGCGAAACTACTCGAGATGTAGGTGGTTTTGCCGGTGAGGGAGAAGCCTTGGCGAATCGCTTCGTAGCCGGTCAAGAGTTTGGTGAGCGAAGCGATGCTGTAGCGCGCGTCAATATTTTTACCAGAGACAATTCGGCCGGTTGGATATTCAGCAACTAAATATGAGCCAAGATTATTTTTGGCGTAGAGGTCGGGTATTTGCCCGGCGTTGTCACCCAAAAACTTTTCTTTGGAAGTGAGGAAGCTGGCGTTCAAGAATAGTGGCTCGCCTGTCGGAATGTTGAGGAGTGTGATGAGAGCGACTGGGAGAATGTTGCTTTTTTTATACCCAAGCGCAATAAAAGTATCATCATCGGCAATGGCGCGTTTTTTGCCTTTATCAACGACATAGATCTGGTTGCCGTTTACATCGCGAAGCAAGGTGCCGTCGTTGAAGCCAAGTGGGAGGTCGGCAACCGGATAAGCGCGGAGATCTTTGGCGGTGTGTTTTTCAACCGGGAGGTTTTTGTAGTTGGCAGTGATAATACTTTTATCAACGATTGGATAGAATGTCCCGTCTTTCAAAAGATAGTGGGCATTTTTCAGATCAGTGATTTGATAAATAACACCTTGGGGAGCGGTAGAAGAAGCGGTGATGACACTGCCGATGGTGTAGCCGGCAATTGTACTGTCTTCAACATCGATGAGTTCTTGCGGATTAAATCCAAGGCGAGCGACAACTTCGTCGGAGGCAAACGGGCGGAGAACGTCGTAATCGACGAGATAGGTGGCGCTACTGGTTTTGAGGAGCGAATAATTGGGGAAAGCAATTTCTTTGCCGTCTTTATAGTTACCAAGATCAACCGACGAGACGGTGATAGCGTTTTTTGGATCGGCGCGAGTGATAAGGGCTGTCTTGGTGGCAAAGCGGCGTTTAGTGCCGTTTTCAATCAGCCAGTAGTTGGGAGTGCCCGCTTCAAGAGCGATAGTGCCGTTTGGGTAGACTTGTTCAAACCAGGTGCTCCAGATACGCCAAAAGTTGCGATTGCCGTGAATGTGCGGGGTATAGGTATAGAGAAAAGCGGTGGCCCAGCTTTGGGGAGTGATGATTTGACTATCAATCGTGGTCGCGACATCTTTTTTCTTGATATAGCCTTTGTCAGAATTATTATAGTACCAGCGCATGATGCCAGCGGCGTTGTCGACTTGTTTTCCAAAGCCTTTGAATTTCAAAACTTTTGGGTCTTCCATTGAACAGCTGTCGCAGACGGCGTAGCCAGTCGCCCAATCGAGTTGTTTTTGACTCGGGGTGTCGTCGGTGACGAGGCTTTGTTCTTTTTGGAGGGTGACCAAGATAAACTTCGGGTTGATAGTATAGGTTTGAGCGGCGGTATAGATAATATCAGCGGCTGATTTGAGGGTGCCGCTCGCGTCTTCGGTGACAAGCGAAGCCAAACGACTTCCGCGATTGACCAGGAATTGTTGAATATCTCTACTATCCCAGCTCATATCCTGAAGCTCGGGGTCGGAGATAATAAATTGCGGGTTAAAATCGCTTTGAGCTGTGGCGACAAACGGAAAAAACGCGCCAAGGATAAGCGCTGTTGTAATGATAGTTTTGTGGAGGGAAAAAGGCATAAGCAAGGCTATTCAGACGTTTAGTCAGTATAGCAAATTTTCTCCACTTTACAAAGCTATACCCCTGCGCTAGGCTAGGGGAGTCTTTTTGTGACGCAACTACCACTTGCCCCGGAGGGTGCACATGGAAAAAGCAGATGGTCCAGTAACTTCACCTGCTGTCGTACGACCGTATCGTCAATGGACGATTGCTCAGATTTTTAGCGAAGTTGGCAAGCTGTCGGTGGAATATGACAAGATGAAGTCTCGACCAATGGAGTATGACGATCTGGAAGTGTACCAAGAGCGATTGAGTGAGATTGAAGAGACGCTCAATTCGCTGAAGTTTGAAGTGATGGTCAGGGTGGAACGAGGGCGAAAAGATTTGGAGGGCGAGGAGTGACGGATCTCGCGTATAAGCGTGGAGCGGACAAATAGCTTTCACGCCCGTCTCCATGTAATTGTTTTGAGTCAAAAACTAAAAATAGTTATATACAAAAATCCCTCGATGTATAGTCGGGGGATGTTTGTTTGTGGCCGATTAAGCCATTTGTCTGACTTTGGTTTTTTGCCGTTCAATACTGAGCGTTTCTTTGTCTTTGCCAATGGTGATATGGAGCGTGTCACCTTCTTCAATCACGCCTTCCACCAGTCGGAGAGCTAATTCGTCAAGTAATTTATTTTGGAGTACCCGTTTGAGTGGGCGAGCGCCAAAGTCGGGGCTGTAGCCTTGTTCAGCGAGCAACTTTTTGGCCTTATCATCGACGATGAGGGTGATTTTCTTTTCACTGAGACGTTTTTGAATGCGCTCGAGCTGAAGATCGACGATTTTCTCAACATCTTTTTCAGAGAGGGAGTGGAACATGGTGATTTCGTCCACGCGATTCAAGAATTCTGGTTTGAAGTAGTTGGCCAGTTCTTCCATGATTTTATCTTTGACCATTTTTTCGTTGGCGTCAGCGTCTTTTTCTTTGCGGGAGGTTTGAAAGCCAAACTCACCACGTTTTTTGAGATTTAAGATGAGCTGACTGCCGATGTTGCTGGTCATGATGATGACAGTGTTTTTGAAGTTGACTTTGCGACCCTTGGCGTCAGTAATATGGCCATCGTCTAAAATCTGGAGGAGAATATTAAAGACATCAGGGTGCGCTTTTTCAATTTCATCAAAGAGAATGACAGCGTAGGGGCGACGACGAATGCGCTCGGTCAATTGTCCGCCTTCTTCAAAGCCCACGTAGCCTGGCGGGGAGCCCATAATTTTGGAGACAGCGTGTTTTTCCATGTATTCACTCATGTCGACACGAATCAAGGCTTGGTCGGTGTCAAACATAAACTCGGCGAGTGATTTGGCTAATTCGGTCTTGCCAACACCGGTTGGCCCAAGGAAGATAAATGAACCAATTGGGCGATTTGGCTCGGCTACACCAGCTCGACTGCGACGAATGGCGTTGGCGATCGCTTTGATAGCTTCTTCTTGGCCAATAACCCGCTTGGTGAGAATGTCTTCGAGCTGGGCGAGCTTACTGCCTTCGGTTTGGAGCATTTTTTTGACTGGAATACCGGTCCAGCGAGCGACGACTGAAGCAATATCTTCTTCTTTAACTTCTTCTTTCAAGATGCCGTGCTCTTTTTGGATACCAACTAGTTTTTTTTCTTCTTCGCGTAGTGTTTTCTCGAGAGCAGGAATGCGACCGTAGCGAATCTCGGCGACTTTTTGAAGTTCGCCACGACGTTCGTTGATATCAGCATCTTGTTTGAGGCGATCGATTTCTTTTTTGGTGGTGTGGATTTTAGTAATAATTTCTTTTTCATTTTTCCACTTGGCGCTGAGCTCGCTGCTGTTTTCTTGGAGGTTGGCCAATTCTTGCTCTACTTTTTCCAAGCGCTCTTTGGATTCGTCATCCTGTTCTTTTTGAAGAGCGTTTTTTTCAATTTCTAATTTGATCATTCGACGGTTCATCTTGTCGAGCTCTTCAGGCATGGAATTAATTTCAAGACGCAAAGCGGCGGCCGCTTCGTCGATCAGGTCGATTGCTTTGTCGGGGAGAAATCTGTCGGTGATATAGCGCTCGGATAATTTGACGGCAGCAATAATCGATGGGTCGGTGATGCGAACGCCGTGATGAATTTCGTATTTTTCTTTGATACCGCGCAAAATAGCGATAGTGTCGTCGGTGGTTGGCTCGTTGACATAGACTTGTTGGAAGCGACGCTCGAGCGCAGCGTCTTTTTCAATATATTTTTGGTATTCTTTGAGCGTGGTGGCGCCAATGGTGTGGAGTTCGCCTCGGGCTAGCATCGGCTTCAACATATTGGAAGCGTCGATAGCACCCTCAGATCCGCCCGCGCCGACGATGGTATGAAGTTCATCGATAAATAAAATGACTCGGCCAGCGGCGTTGTTGATTTCGCGAAGTACTGCTTTGAGGCGTTCTTCAAATTCACCGCGGAATTTGGTACCGGCGATTAAAGAGCCAATATCAAGAGCGATAACTTCTTTGTTGCGCAAGCTATCTGGTACATCGCCATTGACGATGCGTTGTGCTAAGCCTTCTACAATGGCAGTTTTGCCAGTGCCGGGTTCGCCGATTAAAACTGGATTATTTTTGGTGCGGCGGGTGAGGATTTGCATGACACGACGGACTTCGTCGTCGCGACCGATAACCGGGTCAATCTTTTCTTTGCGGGCGAGCTCGGTTAAATTTTTGCCGTATTTTTCTAAAACATTATATTTACTTTCTGGCTCGGGAGAATCAACTCGCTGGGAGCCACGGATGCTAGCAAGCATTTTTAAAACTTCGTCATAGCGAACATCGTGGGCTGAGAGAATGTCGTTAATTGGATTTTTGCCAACCAGATAGGCGAGGAGGAGGTGCTCAACACTAATATATTCGTCACCCATTTTTTTGGCTTCTTGCCCAGCAATATGAAAAATGTTGATCATCGCTTGGGAGAGCATGACTTGCCCGGTGGAAGAGGGGAACATGGTTTCGTCTTTGGGGAGACGGTTGATAACGCGTTGTACGGCCATTTCAATTTCAGGAATGCCGACATCGAGCTTCTGGAGGACAGAAGTGATGAGACCTTCACGGTCGCGCAAAAATGCCAAGAACAAATGAGGGAGTTCAACTTGGGGCTGGCCATTTTCGTTCGCCAGGCGAGCGGCATTTTGGATAGCTTCTTGAGATTTGTTGGTAAAATTATGGGGCATCATAGAAAATAGAATTTTGGGAGAATTATCACTCTCAATAGTAGAGTGATAAAGTTAGTATAGCAGACTTTATTTTTCTGTCAAATGTGCTATACTAAGCGCACTCTAAGCCCTGTATATGCAACTCCTTGGTGTTCGAATTGATGCCGTTAGTCGCCCTGAAGCCCTTCAACAAATTGAGCTTTTTTTGGCGTCAGGCGGGCATCATAGTGTCTTTACTCCTAATCCAGAGATGTTGGTGAAGGCTTACCGCGATCAGTCGTTTCGTGAAGTGCTCAATGCCGGGAGTTTGAATGTGTGTGACGGTCGGGGAGTGGAATTGTTTGCTCCAGAAAAAGTGACTCGTATTTCGGGGGTTGATTTGATGCTCGATGTCTGCGCTCTTGCCGAGCGGACCGGGAAAAGTATTTTTCTTTTAGGGTCGGGGAGTGACGCTGTGGTGCAACAGCTGGTCACTCGACTACAAGCGCAATTTCCAAAGTTAGTGATTGCTGGTTTTCATAAAGGCTCGCGTTACCACGAACAAAATTTTAATGCGCATCGGGTGGGAGCGCCACTGTTACTTCCAGAAAATCCAGCGGAAGATGCTGAAGTGTTGCGAGCGATAGAAGCGGCCAGTCCGGCAATTGTTTTGGTAGCTTTTGGCATGGGAAAGCAGGAAAAATGGATTGCTGAAAATATTCGTCATTTGCCGTCTGTGCGGGTGGCGATTGGTGTCGGGGGAGCCTTTGATTACCTCTCGGGCCGGGTCTCGCGCGCCCCTTTACTTTTGCGTAAACTCGGGCTAGAATGGCTGTACCGTGTCATTCGCCAGCCATGGCGAGTGGGGAGAATTTGGAATGCGGTAGTGGTTTTTACTTATCTTGTTGTTACCAAAAAATAACTCTATGATCCGTACTCGTTTTGCGCCAAGTCCAACTGGGTATTTACATGTGGGTGGTCTCCGTACCGCTTTGTATTCATATCTCATCGCCAAACAAGCTGGTGGGAAATTTTTGTTGCGCATCGAAGACACTGATCGTGAACGATTTGTGGAAGATGGTACGAGTAATATCGTGAAGTCGCTCTATTGGGCAGGGATTATTCCAGATGAAGGTGTTGTGATGGGGAGTGATGGAACAGTTTCTCAAATTGGCGATAAAGGATCATATATTCAATCTGAACGGTTAGAGCTGTATAAAAAGTATGCTTTAGAATTGGTTGAAGCAAGTAAAGCGTATTATTGTTTTTGTACGAGCGAGCGATTGATCGAGCTTCGTTCGTTGCAAGAAAAAAATAAATTGCCAACAGGCTACGATGGAGCTTGTGCCAAAATTTCGTTGGCTGAGGCTAAGAAGCGTGTTGAGGCTGGCGAGCGTCATGTTATTCGTTTGGTGATGCCAAAAACCGGCACCACCGAAGTGGTGGATCTGATTCGTGGCTCGGTATCATTTAAAAATGATTTACAAGAAGATTTTGTCGCTCTTAAATCCGACGGCTATCCAACGTATCATTTGGCGTCAGTGATTGACGATCATTCGATGGAGATTTCCCATGTGATTCGCGGTGAAGAGTGGCTCAGCTCGGTGCCGAAGCATATTGCGCTCTACAAAGCCTTTGGCTGGGATATGCCGAAGTTCGCGCACTTGTCGCTTCTGTTAAATCCAGATAAATCTAAACTAAGTAAACGACAAGGCGATGTGGCGGTGGCTGATTACGAGAAAAAAGGTTATGTTGCTGAAGCGTTGGTGAACTTTGTAGCCTTTTTAGGCTGGAACCCAGGTGATGAACGAGAAATTTTTTCACTCGACGGTCTTGCTTCGGCTTTTAGTCTTGAAAAGGTGAGTAAAGCCGGCGCTGTCTTTAATACTGAAAAATTAGATTGGTATAATAAAGAATATATCAAAGCGATGTCGCCGGGAGCATTTGCCGAGGCGTGTTTGCCGTGGCTGCTTGAAGCAAAACTCGTTACACACGAATCGTTTGCGGACGCGAAGTATCGTGCATGGCTTGAAAAAGCGCTGAGTTTGGAAAAAGAGCGGGTTACCACTTTAGCTGAGATTGTTCCAGCGTTGGCGTTTGTCTTTAAACAGCCAGATTTTACCAAAGAATTGTTGGTGTGGCGCAAAGGCACACCTGAAGAAGTGGCAAAAATCTTGCCAGAAGTGCGCGAAGTGGTCGCTGGGGTGTCTGATTGGTCAAAAGCTGGTCTAGAAAAGGCTGTGGGAGCGTTTATCGCTGAAAAAGGCTATGCTGTCGGGAGTGTGCTCTGGCCATTACGCGTTTCGTTGTCTGGTCAGCAAAATTCGCCGGGTCCTTACGAGATTGCGGAAGTGCTAGGCAAAGAAGAATCTCTTCGTCGTCTTGATGCCGCTTTGGCAAAGTAGAGTATCGACTTTAAACAGGCTGATCTTTGTGACCAGCCTGTTTTTTTATGCTATACTAAAGATATATGTCGTTTCGGCACTTATTGGTACTTTTTTTCGTTGTTGCCACTCTTGTTTCTACAAGAGTTTTTGTGGCGTCGGCACAAACGAGTGGAGTAGGGGGCAACCAGGCAGAGATCGATGCCCTCAACAAAGAAATTGAAGCGCGTAAAACAAAAATTA
>CAYZGX010000009.1:0-30536 GCA_964478235.1 uncultured Gammaproteobacteria bacterium | reverse complement strand
GTTCAGTTTATCTGCTTAAGAATAAAGAAATTGTCGTCAACTAAGCCAAAATATGCCATCTCTGACGTCGCATTCAGTAGTTAAAAATGAAGAGCATTTTATTGGATACGCCCTGCGTTCAGTTTTGCCATTTGTAGATACCGCAATCGTCTTTGATACTGGCTCCACCGACAACACTGTAGCGGTTGTTGAAGAGGTAGCAAAAGAGTTTCCTGGTAAAATTATTTTTGAAAAAAAAGGTCCAGCTGACAAAGCTCGGCACACCACTTTACGCCAAGAAATGATTGAGCGCACCACCACTGATTGGTTTATGATTCTCGATGGCGACGAAGTTTGGACAGATAGAGGAATGGAAGAATCCAAACAGGCTATAAAGCAAGCTGGGGAGATGGAGTGCCTTATCTCTCCGTTTTATTTGTGCGTTGGGGACATTTTTCACGCCTCATCGCGAGGTGCTTACACGATTCGCGGAAGTGTTGTTCATGCGACGCCGCGTTTTTTTAAACGCGCCCCAGGGCTTCGTTGGAGTGGGGAATATAATCATGATGCAGTAGTTGACGCCGAAGGACAGAATGTTTTTGAAAAAGATCAGGTTCGTTTTTTGAAAGAAAAGTTTTGGCACGTTTCACACCTGCTTCGCTCATCAAAAGATGATGCGGAGTATAGCTCGGGCAACACTCGAGGTGACAAGCGCCGTCTCACACATTTATTCTTGGGTACAAAAATTACCGAGCCAGTACCAGAAGTATTTTTGAAAAATCCTAGCAAAGTGACAAAAGCCCTCTCATTTGGAAAAAATATAACCAACTTTGGTGGATTGCTTCTGAAAAAAATGTTTAGCTAGTATGACTATACCAAAAAAATATCGTTTTGATCCTAATCCAGTTAATACTCACATGCTACTGATTGATCGTGTACCAGCCGGTGCGCGAGTATTAGAAGTTGGCACAGCGAGCGGATATCTCGGTGAATATCTGGTGGCTGAAAAAAAATGCGAACTCTACGGTATTGAACCAGTGACCGATTTGTATAATGACGCAAAGTCTTCAGGCTATACCAAGCTCTACAACAAGACGGTTGAAGAGGTTGTGGCCGAAGGTGGGCCGGAAGGACTATTTGACGTTATTCTCTGTGGTGATGTGCTTGAACATATGGTTGACCCGAGCGGTACGCTAGCGGAATTAAAAAAATATCTCAAACCAACTGGGCAAGTAGTTATCTCCGTGCCAAATGTTGCTCACTATTCGGTGCGTCTCGGCCTCCTACGCGGTCGTTTTGATCGAACAGAGACGGGGATTATGGACGCCACACACCTCCAATTTTTTACCAAAAAAACAGCGAAAGAAATGATTGAAAAAAGTGGTTTGACAGTAGAGAGTGTTCGCCCGTCAGCGGGCTACATCGAACGTTTTGGGCAGCGTAAATTGTTGGGCATTGGACGAAAGTTGCTTTTTGCTTTTCCAGAATTGTGCGCTGTACAGTTTATTTTTGTCGCCAAACCCTAGCGATATGAAGACTGTTGAAATCGCGGTGCTATCGTACAACGAAGAAAAAAACCTCCCGACGCTCCTTGAGCAGTTAGCGCAGGTTCGGTCCAATCTCAGTGGGGTTGATTTTACTGTTGTCGTCGTTAATAACGGTTCCACCGACAATACCGAAGAAGCGCTCTCTCGCTTAGAAAAAGAACACCCGTTTGTGCGTCACATCACCATTCCAATCAATCAAGGGTATGGTTATGGTGTAGCACAAGGTTTGTCAGCTGTTCAGGGTGATGTGGTGGGGTTCATGTGGGGCGACAACCAGTTTGATCCAGCGATTATCGCGACCATGCTCCAGGTCTTTCAAGAAAAAGAAGCGGTTCAGCTGGTCAAAACGTTCCGTACCAAGCGCTACGACGGCGCTTCTCGGCTATTTATCAGCAAAATGTATCAGATCATTTTTCGGGTACTCTATGGTATTTACACCAACGATATTAATTCTGGCCCAAAACTTTTTCGCTCAAGCTTCTTAGCGAGTCTCCAGCCATTTCGCTCCACTGATTGGTTTATTGATGCTGAGATTATGATCAAAGCTACTCGAGCTATTAAGCCAGCGCAGGTGGTGGAGTTTCCTATCACCTTCCACCCTCGAAAGTTTGGTAAATCAAATGTTCGGTTCAGCGCTTGTTTTCAGTTTTTGTTCAACCTACTCAAGTATAAGTTTGTAAAACTATAGTCTATGGCGAAACGACCGACAATCCTTCTGACAGGTGGTACTGGCTTTTTGGGGCGAGCGATTCTTCCGCGCCTCATTAAAGCTAAGTTTGAAGTCATCGTACTCGTTCGCCGAGCGTCATCTCTAGAAAAAATTAAACCTTGGAAAAAATTCGTGCGTATTTGTGAAGAAAAAGATCTGTTGAAGCTGTTTTCTCAAGGTGCTATTCAAGGGGTTATACATGTGGCGACCAGCTATGGTCGAGCCGGCGAAAAATTTAGCGATGTCGCCAAAGCTAATTTAGTATTACCGCTCACTCTTCTCGAGCTTGGCGTAGAATACGGTCTTAATTTTTTTGTTAACGCCGATACTTTTTTTACCACCGAGCTTGGTTTGGCTCCCAAAGAAAAAAGCTATATCACCACTAAAAAATTATTTTTGAAAACCGCCCAAGAAATTGTACGGGGGAGTGCCACTAAGTTTTTTAATCTACGAATTGAGCAGATGTATGGTCCGGGTGATGATAGCAAAAAATTTGTTATGACCATGGTCAGACATTTGCTTGACGCGGAGCCGTCTATTGAGCTCACTGCTGGTCAACAACGCCGTGATTTTGTTTATGTTGAAGATGTGGCCGAGGCCTTTGTCAAAACAGCTCTGCGAGCCAGTAAGCTTGGTCAGTATCTTGAATTTGGCATTGGTAGCGGGCGAGCGGTCTCTATTAAAAAAGTCGTGACCATCCTTAAAAAAATAACTGGTAGTAAAAGTGTATTATTGTGGGGGAATTTGCCATATCGTTCACATGAAATTATGCACTCCAGTGCCCGAGTAAAAAATAATACACGAATTGGTTGGCAGGCCAAAACAAGTCTTGAATCAGGGCTTCAAAAAACCGTCGCCCAAGCTAAAAAAGCCCTATGATCGTGTTTATTTCTAATCTAGCTAGCTTGCTTATAGCTTTTGGAGTAAATCTCCTCTCGTTTAGTGATGCCGAGCAGGCGCTGTCCACTGGAGTATTCTCTAATACCTCGCTTATAGGTTATTCGATCACCAAGAGTCTGGTGCTCTATGCCGTGTTTTGCGGTATCGGCGCCATGGTTGCTGGTGTATACCGATTGGCTACCGCCAAAAAAACCGTTGAACCAGTGTTGATTGAACCACTTACACCGGCGAAAATAGCACGAAAAGAGTGGTTAGTGGTTGGGGGAGTGGCTATAGTGCTAGCGGTGATTGTTATGATTGTTCGTGAAAAAATATTTTCTCTCACCAGTCTTCAAGGTGAAGAGTTTTATAATTTAGCAGCCCTCAAAGAGTTCGGGTATTCGTCATTTGCCATCATCTATCCGTATTCAGTTGGTAATTTATTGGTAGCTCGAGTCCTACAGTTTGTGGGGGTGGGGTTAGTTTGGTATAAAATCGTCTTAAATACTCTAGCCTTGGTTGGTCTCTATTACACCGCCTCGCTTCTTACCGACAAATGGAAATATCGTCTCGGCATTTTTGGTTTGGTAGTCGTTATGTATATTCAACCACTCATTTCGCCGTCACTGCACCGCAACCTTCTCCGTTTTCTATTGCCAGTGTTTTGGTTAGTAGGGTGGTATATCGCATCCTCTAAAACGTTTCAAACGTATTGGAAAAAACTCGCGGTCTACAGCGCTCTGCATATTGGTCTACTCTTTTTTGGTTCAGCTGATACTATTGTGCTCGGCTACGTCACCTATACGCTATGGGTTATTTTAGCACTTATCAAAAAACCATCACTACAAGAAGCCGGGGCGTTTATTACTGCGCCAATAATTGCTCTTGTGACGCTTTTTGGCCTCACTGGTGGAATGTACAGTAATCTCCTCATAAGCCAGTTGCAGTCTATTATTTTTTACTCTGGTCACGCCAATGCTTCACCCTATTTTAATCTAGCGAGTCTCTGGGGGAGCGCGTCTTTCGGGGTGTTTATCAAAAACAGTCTTTTCGCCGTCTTGTACTATCTGCCAATTATCATTATTGCTAACTTGATTATTTTCTTAGTCCTCACTTTTTCTACTAAACGACAAAAAGATGCTGTCACCTGGGCGCTCCTGGCTGGTCTCGCTCTCTCGTTTGCTTTAAGTTACCGTCAAAATTTTGGCGACGCTTCGGTTGGTCGCATTGGTATCACCAGCGCTTCGCTCGTTTTTGCTATACCACTCCTAGTTCGTTTTTGGAAGCAAAGCTATCTGGCTCGAGCTTTGGTGGTTGGTAGCGCGGTATTTTTTGGCCTCTATCTGCTCGTGAGCCTCTATTTCTTCCGCTATAGCGTTGTTGATATCCTTATGGCTCGTGAAGCCGAACGTTCGGCTGTGGGGTTGGTGTCGTGTAGTCAAACGTTTCTTGGGCGCAAACTAGCTTTTGCTGGCTTTACCTTATGTGAACAAGCAACCATCGATGAGTTATCTCAGCTCCAAGAATACATTAGCGATACCGCCTTTTACGTTTTTGACGACACATTCGCTCTCTACTACTTACTCAACAGTCGTCCGGTCGCCTTGATTCCCACCTTCTATATGGCATATAGTAAGGAGGAGATTTTGGTAGAGAGAATGAAAGCCTTGCGGGTGTTTAGAATCATTGTCCCGCGGACGCTTCATTTTTTTGGAGTGCCTCAAACAGCGCTTGATAACCCCGACTTTATGAAGGTTATCAAAGAGTACCAAGTCAACACCTTTGTACAGCAAGCAACGCTCAGACATTTTAAAACTTATTACTCTCCTTAATATGTGTGGTATTGCCGGTATTATCAGATCCTCCAAGCCAGCTGAAGAAGCGCTCTTAGGCGAGATGCTCGATTGTATTAAGCATCGTGGCCCCGAAGACGAGGGGCGCTGGTTTAGTGCTAATAAAAAAGTGGCGCTCGGTCAACGTCGTTTGGCTATTATTGATTTAAGCCCAGGCGGGCATCAGCCAATGGTCAGTGACGATGGTCGTTTTTCAATCACCTTCAATGGTGAGATCTATAACTATCTCGAAGTTAAAGCCGAACTAGAGAAGATCGGTGTGAGCTTTAAAACCAAAAGCGATACCGAAGTGCTCCTCAAAGCGTATATCGCTTGGGGCGAGAAGTGTCTTCTAAAATTAAACGGCATGTTTGCTTTTGCTGTTTGGGATGAGCGCGAACAAACACTTTTTGCCGCTCGCGACCCGCTTGGTGAAAAACCGTTCAAATATTATTGGGATGGTGCTAGTTTTATTTTTGCTTCCGAGCTCAAAGCAATTTTACGAGACAAGACTATTGCCCGTGAGCCAGATTGGCAGGCGGTAGATTTGGCGATGACCTATCGCTTTGTGCCGGCCCCACTCACCGGATTTAAAAATATTAAAAAACTGCCAGCTGGCAATTTTCTTGTTTGGAAAAACGGCGAAGTTTTGGTGAAGCCCTATTGGCAAGCGATTGATCATGCTAAAGAAAATACCACCCGCAGTGTAGAAGAGTGGAAAACTATTCTCTGGGACACTTTTAAAGATTCTATCAAAGGGCGTTTGATTAGCGATGTGCCGGTGGGAGCGTTTTTGAGTGGTGGTCTTGATTCGAGTTCGGTGGTGGCAGCGATGAGTGAAATTTCACCTGGTAAAGTAAAAACTTTTTCGGTCGGCCTCAAAGACCAACCAGATAGCGAGATTCCTTTTGCTAAATTAGTGGCCGACAGATTCAAAACCGATCACACGGAAATTATTGTTGATCCAAAAGTAATTGAACTACTACCACAGTTAGTTGGCCAGTTTGAAGAGCCCTTCTTTGATAACGCCGCTGTGCCAACGATGGTGATGGCCAAAGAAACCAAAAAGCATGTTACTGTGGTTTTGACCGGCGACGGTGGCGACGAGTTGTTTGGCGGATATTCCAACCACTCCTTCTATAAACGCTTAGCGCAGTATCAGGCTGTTCCAAGTGTGCTTCGTGAGCAGGCTATTCCAGGCATGCTCGGTTTTTTGGCTTCGGCGACAGGTAATGAGAAAATGCGCAAAACATTTTATCGCTCTGAGTTGTTGGGGCATGATTTGGTGCAAGCCTACGTTGATTTCTACGCTATCTGGAAAAAAGAGCTGAAACGCAGTCATTTTTATCTCACTAAAGACGATCTCTACACCGACGAACTCAAGCGGGCGATTGATTTGAATAAGTCAGAAACGCTGATGGCGGAATGGCTCGGCCTGGGGAAAATCCCTGGCTATGGTCATCAAAACCGGGCGATGCTCGCCGATATTGTCGGTCGCCTCGGTGACAACTATCTCATGAAGGTGGATTTTGCCAGTATGATTTACGCGCTTGAAAACCGTGCGCCATTTTTAGACCGCCGTTTGGTGGAGTTAGCTTTGAGTATTCCTGAAAAATACAAAGTACACAATGGAGACGTTAAATGGATTTGGAAACAAATTATGATTGGCAAAATCCCTGATGCCATTATTGCCCGTCGTAAAATGGGTTTTGGAATCCCAATTGGCGCTTGGATGCGTAATGAATTATACGAATATGTCCGCGACACCCTAATTCGCTCCGATTCGGTGTTGTATCGTCATTTCAAAAAAGAGGTCATTGTTCGCATGCTCGAAGATCATAAATCTGGTAAAGCTGATTACAGCAACCATCTCTGGTGTCTCTTGTTGATCGAAGAATGGTTAAAAACATTCCTGACTGTATGAGTAAAATAAACCTAGTCATCGCGACTAATATTTTAGATATTGGCGGGGCCGAGCGCACTGTCCAAACTTTGGCGCTCCGTTTGGATAAAAGTAAATTTGACGTTACGGTGCTGTGCTTAGTGCGCGGGGGTCCGCGGGTGAAACTGCTCGAAGAACACGGTGCTCGTGTTTTGGTTGGTGATGGGACTATTGAAAAAATCAAAGAACTGCTACCACATCCGCAGGTGGATGTCTTGCATTTTCATCGTAGTGGACAAAACGAGCTGCCGATTCATAAAGAAGTGGTTGAATATCTTCAGCCAAAAAAATGTATGGAGACTAACATTTTTGCCTTCGAAGACGAGGTGTTGAGCTCTCGCTTTGATCTTCGGCTCTATAAAAGCATGATGATGCTCGCTGAGCGCGCTTGGAAAGGGGAGCAGAAGACGGTGGAAGACTGTTTGCGTCAGCGGGTGGCCTATAATCCAGTCACGGTTGATTATTTTGAACAGTTTCGCTTGAGTAGTGAAAAACGCGAAGCGATGCGTCGTGAGCTCGGCATTATGTCAGAGGAAATTGTTATTGGTCGCGTTGGGCGAAACGATACGGTCAAATGGGGCGATCTTATTCTGTCCTCCCTGCCACTACTTTTCAAAAAAAATAGCAACATTAAAGTTTTATTCCGCACCGTGCCAACTTCGCGCTTGCGCTGGCTCCAAAAGAAAAGCTTTTTTGGTGGGCGAGTGATTGTGCTTCCGGAATCATCCTCAGAAAAAGATATCGCCGAGACGTATCAGCTTATGGATATCTGCGTCCATACCTCGCGTCGCGGTGAAGCTTTTGGTAATAGTTTAAACGAAGCGATGGTCTGGTCGCTCCCGATCGTGGTGGAAAATACTCCTCATTGGGACAACGGCCAGCTAGAGCAAGTGGACAACGGTGTCACTGGCTGGGTCGTCAAAACAGTTGGGGGGCTATCTTCAGCTGTCCACGATTTAGCGGCTAATCATACTCGTCGTAAAGAATTTGGTTCTGCTGGGCGACACAAAGTGATTGCTGAATTTGCTGTTGAGCGCGGTGTTGCGCAGTACGAGCTTGCCTATGAACAGCTCCACGGTAAGGTGGGGGAGGCTGAGGTGCTCAAAAAAATGTTCCCTACCCCAGAAGCGATTACTGCATATCACACCGCATATACCGATCGCAAAGCGTTAGATTTTCCTCATCAGGCATCGTTGTTGTATGAGATATACCGTTGGTATGTTTACGGCCGATTTAGAATACTTGATTCATTAGTAGCTCGAGGCTTATGGCGACTACAAAAATAACCTTTGGCTTAGTGGTGTACCATGAAGAAGCACTTCTTCGTCGTTGTCTGGAGAGTATCAAAGACGTCGCCGACGAGATTATCGTCGTTCACGATGGCCCATGTTCTGATAAGACACTCGCTATTGCCAAAGAGTACACGAACAAGGTGATAGTGGGAGATAGAATCGGGGGAAGCGATCCGCACCGCCTGCTTATTTTAAAGGAATCTTCGAACGATTGGGTCTTTATGATTGACGCCGACGAGTTCCTCTCGGGAGGATTGCAATCTTTTCTCAAAAATGCTACATTAGAAGCTAATTTTGGAGCTTATTCCTTCAAATGGCCGCTCTGGAACGGGTCGCGTTATGTGACGATGACCAACTATCGAGCCTGCCTCTTTAATAAGCCAAAAATCTGGGCAATCGGGCTCCATAATTTCTCTATTCAAACAGCTGAACCAGTCAAAAAAATTGATCTTGTTCTGGAACATCAGCCAGCTATCAGCAAAGTGAGTTTTAGTCGGTTTTCCGGACAGCTCAAAAAAAGACTAGAACGAGACGCTCGTTGTTTTGCTAAAGGTTTTAAAGCCCTACCAAAATACAATGAAGCACTGATCCCGGATTCATTCCAACAATGGTTTGCTTCATATCTGGCACATCCGCTCCGCTACGCCGTCACTGATGGTGTAAAGTATTTCTTAGGCACGCTCAAAAACAATTGGCGCGATGGTTATTATGGATTAGTAGTGAGTCTGCAGGCAGGGATATATCGATGTAAACTAGCCTATCGTATTTACAAACTTCTGAAACACTAATTTCTTTCACACAGTATGGAACTGAACAACCCCTTTTGGTATGGTAAGCGTGTCTTGGTCACCGGCGGTGATGGTTTTTTGGCGTCACACCTTATCAAGGCTTTGTTATCTGCTGGTGCCTGCGTAACCACCACAGTTCGTCACGCTCGCCCAATCAACATGTTGAGCCTCATTCAAACAGGGGAGATGGCAAGCAACCGTCCTGATGTAGAACAATGTGATCTGTTAGATTTTCAAGTACTTCGTCGTATTTGTGATCGTCACCAGATTGATACTATTTTTCATCTCGCTGCTTCAGCGATTGTGAGTGATGCTGCTAATTCGCCAGCCTCAACGATTGAAAACAATGTTGTTGGCACACTCAATATTTTGGAAGTAGCCCGCATGAACAACATCCCACGTGTAATCGTCGCCTCCACCGATAAATCCTACGGCGATCATGCAAGCGACCCTTCGGAGAGTCTGCCGTATAAAGAAAATTACGCGCTTCGCGGTTTAGATGTCTACAGCGCCTCCAAGGTCTGTGCTGATGTTTTAGCCCAAACCTATTCCTACCAATTCAAACTGCCAGTCGTTGTCCTTCGCCCATGTAATATGTATGGCCCGGCCGACCTCAATTTCTCTCGCCTGATTCCGCGCACTATTATGTGCCTCTTGGCCAACAAAGCTCCACATATCAACCAGGGTAATGCTGACGTGCTCCGTGAGTATATGTATATTGAAGACGTGGTACAGGGCTACTTGCTTGTCGCTGAAAAACTCAAAGAGTTTTACGGAGAAAACAACAAAAACATGCCAACCCACGGTAAAGAAACTTATGGTTGGGCCGCTTTTAATCTTGGTTCGTACTCCAAAGATCAGCTCCAAAATATTTCAGCTTGTGATACTATTCGTAGTGTTACTACCGTTATTGATATGCTCCGCCAGAAAGTTAAAGATATTCCACCGGTGGTCAAACCAAAAGCCGCTAACTTTATTGAAATCCCTGATCAATATCTCGACGCAAGCAAGCTTCGCGCGCTTGGTTTTAAGCCTCACTTCACTTTTGAAGAGGGTGTTCAAAAAACCATCGACTGGTATAGCGCCAACTACGAACATTTGAGCGGTTTGGCTCATCGATATGTTAATCAATAGTCAATCCTATGCGAACTATTACTGTCGCTCAAATTCGAGGCAACGGCCTGAGTGATCGCGAGACAAAAACTTGGGAATTTTTCCCAAAAAATATTGTTCAAACGGTTTTTAAAACCACGAAGAATATTTATTATCAGTCTCCACTGCCGTTCAAGATGATGACAGTTCGCTCCAGTGCTGATAATTTTTTCACTAAAAACTTTTTTAAATATCTGTTTGGTCGCTACCAGCAGATGTTTGGTTTGGAGAAAAAATTAGCCAGCTTTGATGTCGCTCATGTTGGTGAGCTTTATAATTTTTATACCACCCAAGCTGTTCGAGCCAAAAAACTCAACCCAAAATTAAAAGTAGTCGCCACTGTTTGGGAAAATAGCTTTGGTCGGTTTGAATACAACTATTGGCCAGGATTTTCTGTGCCACCACGCTACTGGCGCCAAAAATTAGCGAGTATCATGCAAGAAAATATTGCCGGCGTGGATATGTTTATTCCCGCCACCAACGATGCTGCCGATTTGTTGCGCGACGCCGGTGTGCCAGATAGTAAAATTACCGTCGTCACCCCAGGTATTATTCCAGCACCAGCCGGTGCCAAAGCTGTGTTGCCAGAAATTGTGAGAGACAAAGAAATCTATCTGGTCGTTAATCGCTTGGTAAAAGAAAAAGGCGTCTACGACGTGCTCTATGGTTGGAGAATTTACGCGTCTAAACAACCAAAAAATCATGACAAAGTACTCCTAATTGTTGGCGAAGGCCCTGAAAAGAAAAACATGATGCGCCTCGTAGAAGAGTGGGGGATGACTAACACCATTATTTTTATTCCGCAAGTTCCCTATAGTCAGGTCTTGGGACTCTATCAGCAAGCCCGCTGTCTTATTTTAGGTAGTATTCCGCAAACAGCCTGGCAAGAACAGTTTGGCTATGTGCTCGGCGAAGCCATCGGCGTTGGTACGCCGATTATTGCCACCTATTGTGGCGCTATTGAAGAGGTTGTCGGCGCAGCCGGGCTTCTCGTTCCGCCAGCTCATCCGATTGCCTTGGCTAAAGCACTCCATGAAATTGATAAACCAGCTGTCTACGCTCGTCTCAAGGCCGGTTGTGACAAAGAAAAAGCCAAGTTCAGCGCGCAAACCTATGCTGACACTGTCGCTCGTATCTACGAATCACTCACTGCCTAACTGTCTTGCTTATGAAAATCTCCGTTGTCATTCCAGTTTATAATGAAAAAAATACCCTCCACACACTCTTGTCTCGAGTGCTTTCTGCGCCAGTTGGCGAATGGGAAAAAGAAGTGATTGTGGTGGAAGACTATTCCACCGACGGTACGCGCGAAATGTTGAAGAGTAATCCGCCAGCAGGGGTGCGCATTGTTTTTCATGAAAAAAATCAGGGTAAAGGGGCGGCGCTTCGGACAGGCTTTAAAGTAGCCACTGGTGATTACGTCTTGGTGCAAGATGCTGATTTAGAATACGATCCAGAAGAATATCCAAAACTCCTTGAGCCGATTACCAAATACGGCGCTGACGTTGTCTATGGCTCGCGCTTTATCGGCGACGGCGCGCATCGCATTGTGTATTATTGGCATTATCTTGGTAATCAATTTTTGACGCTTCTCTCCAACATGTTCACCAACTTGAATCTGACCGACATGGAGACATGCTATAAAGTTATCAAACGCACTATTACCGATTCCATCACTCTCGAACAAGATCGTTTTGGCTTTGACCCTGAAATTACTGCCAAAGTCGCTCGCATCAAACCAATTAAAATTTTTGAAGTCGGCATCTCTTATAATGGACGCACCTACGCTGAAGGTAAAAAAATTACTTGGAAAGACGGTTTTAGAGTAGTCTACTGTATTATTAAATATGGGATTTTTAGATAAACTACTCCGCAAAGAACGGTGGGGGGTCGGCCTGGTTGCGCTTATTGCCCTCGTTAATCTGCTGGTCTTCTGGCAGATGTTTGGTTTTCATGAGAACAACGATACTGATAGCTACATTACCGCCATTAATTTTTTCAGAGGAGCTCCGGGCGGAGAGATGTACCCTAATCGCTATTTGAATCCATTTTATTCTGTTGTCGGGGCTACACTACTTCGCTTTGTTCCGCCTGCCACCAGCATTATCATCCTTAATATCGCTTTTTATTTTGGGATGGTGCTTCTAACGTATGGTCTTATCCGTCGAGTTTTTGATAATCGTCTCATCGGGCTTATCTCGACCACCATTCTCATGACCGGCTACCCACTGCTTCGCTATGGTCTCACTCAGGTACAAGACATTGGTGGCTACTTCTGGTTTGTTCTCGTTCTCTATTCCGGCTGGCGCTGGTACGAAGATAAAAAGTCCGCCTGGCTACTCCTCGGCAGTGTGGCAATTAGTGGCGGGCTCCTCACCAAAGAAAGCGGAGCTATGGGGGCGCTATTTTTTGGGGCGCTGATCCTCATGTCGACACTATCTCTCAAAGAAAAAACAAAAAAGTTAGCGCTCGTCAGCTCGCTGGCCTTCGTGACGTTGGTTATCAATCAGTGGCGTGGTCAGGAAATCGGTTACAGCTCGCTTCGCTGGCTTCTTGATAATTGGGTAGTCTACGCCGACTCTAACTACACCTTTTTCAAATGGGTGGGCGTCAATGCCACCACGTACAACTTGGCTTGGCTCCTCGTTCTAGTCGCTTTTGTAGCGCTTGTCAAAAAGAAAATAACGTTGTCGGCTAACGCCAAAACCTATTTTTTGGCAGTGGTTGTACCAAGCGTATCCTATTTTGCTTGGCCGTTATTTATCGGTCGCACTGTTTTTATTTCTGCCTGGCTGATTGTGCCGGTAGCTGCGCTCGGCGTTGAATATGTACTTCGCCGGCAGGTAGTTCTTGGGTATATCGTCTGGGCGCTCGTTCTGGTGTCGCCGTACGCTCTCCAAAACACGCTTCGCTACGCCCATGTTTTTCATATCCTAGATATTTGTCGTAAAGATATTAGTTGTTCATGGAATTATTTCTGGGACAATCGTCATACCTTTAGCGAAACAATGTAAAAGCTATGCAACACGTCTCAATTATTATTCCAACGTATAATGAAGCAAAAAATCTTCCTATTTTGGTGGAAGAGATTTTTACCGTACTAAAAAAGAATAGTGAAATTGATGCTGAGCTTATTATTGTTGATGACAACTCGCCAGACGGCACCGGTAATGTGGCCGAAGAATTGTCTCGCGCCTACCCATTAAAAGTTGTTCATCGCTCGGGCAAGCTTGGCCTCGGTAGCGCTGTTCGCGAAGGGTTTGCTCGGTCTACTCGGCCAATTCTTGGCGTTATGGACGCTGATTTGAGCCATGACCCAGAAACACTTCTCACCCTTATTCCGCTTATGGAAAAATACGATATTGCCCTCGGTAGTCGATTTGAAGAGGGAAGCACTGTTGAACAATGGAAATGGTGGCGTAAACTTATTTCTGAATGTGGGGTGGTTATCACCAAACTTCTTACCGGCGTCAAAGATCCTCTTAGTGGTTTCTTCTTTATACGTCGCAGTGTCATTGATGGGGTAAAATTAGAAACAACCGGTTACAAGATTCTTTTAGAAATTTTAATTAAAGGTGCTCACACTTCGGTAATTGAAGTACCATTCCGTTTCCGTATTAGAAAGTTTAGTACCTCCAAACTTGATACCAAAGAATACTGGCTGTTTTTAAAACAGATTGTCCAGTATAGTTGGTACAAAATTACTAAAAAATAGTATGTGGAACCGCCTCACAAGCTGGCTAGGCAACAACCGCGCGCTCACTGGTGTGATGATCCTCGCAACTTTTTTGGTATTTTTCAAAATTGAATCACGCGCTTTTTGGATGGACGAAACGTTTGTTTTGGGATTTTTCAAATCGAGCCTAGTCGGGTTTGTTGTTGATTATTTCCGTCATCCCGATAACCACCCGCCATTATATTATTTCTTGGTGCTTGTAGCGAGTAAGATGTTTCCATGGACCGAAGCGGTTGTTCGCCTTGTCTCGGCGCTGGCTGGCGTCGGGAGTGTCTACGTTCTGTATCTGCTCGTTATCCGCGCGGTGCAGGATAAGAGAATCGCTCTGGTGTCAGCCTTGTTTGCTAGCTTATCTGCCTATTTTGTTTTGATCTCGCAAATGGCTCGCTATCATAGCTTGGCAGGCTTTGTGAGTCTCGTCACCCTCTATTTCTTCTACCAACTATTCGTTGAAGGATATACCCGCCGAGCGTTTGTTGGTTATCTGGTTGCGCTTATCGTGACGGGCTATGTTGACTATCCGCACGTTATTTATCTTGGCCTCATCACCAACGGACTCTTTGTCTATCAACTCATTCGCCGAACTAATCTAGTGACCCTCAAACAGTGGGTAATAGGGCAGGTAATGACGGCCGTTGTTTGTTCTCCACTGGCCTGGCTTTTGTATCACCGTATCGCTATCCAAGGCGATGGAGGGTTTACTAACACTAATTTGCTCGCCAATTCTTGGAAGCATATTGTTGCCGGTATTTCGTTTCACGTCTACACCTTTTTCTTTAGTGAAAATATTCTTCCGTGGAATAGTGCTATCTTCGTTATCGGTTGCACTGTTCTTCTCTTGGTTGGTGTTGGGATTATGCAAGCTTGGCGAGATAAAAAAATCGGACAGGGGAGCGGTCTTCTTATGTTCCTAGGGGTGGCACTTATTATCGTCAACACGTTATTCATGAACGTCGCCAATCCGCGATATAATTTTATTGTCTATCCAAAATTTGGTTTTATCGCTTATTTTTTCTGGGCGTTTATCTTTGCCTTTGGCTTGTCTTCGCTTCGTTCCAAAAAAATTGCTTTGGCCGGCTTCGTGCTCTGGGCTGTCGTTGCTGTCTTTGGGCTCGCCAACTTTTATTCTTCGCGCAATTATCTCAATGCTAGTTACTTTAATTCGTTCCAAGGTCTAGAATTTGTCAAAAATGGATCACTAGCCGGGGATTATCTAGCTATCACGCCCGACGCTGGCGAAGGATTGTATGAGTTTTATAAACAAGACTATTTCCCGCGAGTAACCCCAATTTTCTGGGCACAGTTTCAATCATCCACCGTTCCGGTTGGTTCGCGCGTCTGGTTTTTTGCCACCGGCTCAGACGGCACCGAAGTTTCAGTCTCAACTGATGCGATTATTCCTGCTGGCTACACCATCGTTGACCGCTTTGATTCCACACCGATTGACCTCACCCTCAAAGCATATAAAGAAAAAGTGCTGGGTCGGCCAAGTTACCTCTATAAAAATACTGTCTTTTTGCTCAAGAAAATATGACCTGTCTCAACTGCGGACAAACCATGATGCCGTACTTCGTGAAAAAAAAGTTTGAAATATATCGTTGTGGTGGCTGTGCGCTTATGGCTGTGAAAAATGTGCCCGACGATCTTCGCCCCTTTTATTCGCAAGGATATTTTACTGGCGACACAACACTCGATGGGTATATGGATTATGATCTTGATAAAGAGGTTACCAAAAAAACCTACCGTCATTTTTTGGATGTTATCGGCGGATATGTGCTCAAAAAAGACGCCGTCACTATGTTTGAAGTCGGTTGTGCCACTGGATTTTTTATGGCGCTCGCCGAAGAAAAAGGTTGGAAGACGGCCGGTATTGATATTTCCGAGTATGCCGCCAAAAAGGCTTCTGAGCGCGGACTCGCTGTCACCGCCTTAACATTAGAAAACTTTTCATCGACGACGCCGTTTGATGTCGTGGTGATGCAAGATGTGATTGAGCATGTCAAAGATCCGATCGCTACTATTAATAAAGCACATTCGCTCACCGCCAAAGATGGTCTCCTTGTTCTGACAACACCTGACGCCGGTAGTCTCTGGGCGCGCGCTTGGGGCAAACGATGGCACGCTTTTGTTCCACCACAACATTTATTTTATTTTACTGTACAAAATCTCTCTGCGTTGGTTGAAAAAAATGGCTTCAAAGTCGTCTATGTTGGGCATCATGGCAAATGGTTCGCTATTCCTTATATTGTCCGTCTCCTGTATAGTTGGACAGGCCTCTCCCTATTTTCCTGGTTAGCTGGGCTCCTGGCCAAAAGCCCGCTCAAATCCATCGCTCTTCCGATTAATGTCCGCGATACGATTTATCTCATCGCTCGTAAAGTCTAGTATGATCTCCCTTATTATTACGGTAAAAAATGAACGCACCGTTCTCCCGCCGTGGCTCGAGAGTATTAAGCGTCAAACATTGCAGCCGGATGAGATAGTGGTGGTTGACGGTGGCTCAACTGACGGCACCTTTGAATGGTTGGAGTCTGTTAAGTCCGCCACTTTTACAGTACTACAAAAAAAGGGGAATATTGCTGTCGGTAGAAATGTAGCTATACAAACCGCTAAAGGTGAAATCATCGTCGCAACTGATGCTGGCTGTCTCTATGAGCCGGAATGGTTGCAAAAAATAACTGACCCACTCACGATTGAAGGGGCTGAGTTTTGCACGACTGCTTTTAAACCATGGCTAGAAGTGGGGGATAGTCTCCTTTTATATCTTCTGGCTGCGGCCACCACCCCTCGACAGGCAGAATTTGCTAATGATTGGCTACCATCAAGTCGCTCGGTTGCTTTTACAAAAAATATTTGGCAGAGAGTCGGTGGGTATCCAGAATGGATTCCTTTTTGTGAGGATGTTATTTTTGATTTGACTCTCCAAAAACGTGACACCTTCCCGCATTATGTACGCGAGCCGCTAGTTTCTTGGCGTCCGCGCCCAAGCGTCGCTAAGTATATGCGTCAGCTTTACAACTACACCCGTAGCGATGCCCACGGAAAGCTGTTCTACGGTCGTCAGGTGGTGCGCTATAGCGTCTATGCCGGTCTCACGCTTCTTCTCATCGCTTCGTTCCAGCTCTCGGCTCTGTGGCTCCTGCCAATCATTCTTGGTGGAGTCGTCTATATGCATAAATTCTGGCTTCGCTTACTGTCTTTTTCAGCAGAAAAAAAAATACCAAGCCGAATGCTTGGTGTGGTACTTCTACCCTTGGTTATTGGGTTGGGTGATATTGCTAAAATGACTGGTTTCTTCATTGGCCTCCTCGAGCGGTGGAGTGGAAAAATCCGCTATCAGCAATGGTAAGTTATTTTTTCAAGCAGGATAGGATAATGGCATAGAGTCGCTCCGTCGTTGTTTCCCAAGAAAATTTTTCAGCTCGAGCTCGTCCAATCGTGACGAGCTTTTTTTGTAATGCTTCATCAGACGAAAGAAGTAGCATCGCCCGGGCGATAGACGAGACATCAAACGGATCAACATATAAAGCGGCATCGCCAGCCACTTCAGGAAGCGAAGTAATTTTTGAAGCGATAATTGGCACACCTGCGCGCATGGCTTCAACCAACGGTACACCAAAACCTTCAAAATAAGGGGTATAGGTGAGGGCAAAAGCACCAGCGTACAGCTCGCAAAGTGTTGCATCGTCAACCCGACCGGTAAAAATAACGTCTTTGCCAAAGTGCATTGTCTTTTGTAGCTTGGCAATCTCTTTATTCCCCCAGAAAAAAGATCCAGCGATCACTAACTTGGTTGGGCTAGTTGCTTCGTGACGATATTGTTCAAAAGCTTGAAGCAAACGAGGAATGTTTTTGCGTGGATGAACCGAGCCAACAAATAAAAAATACGGCTCACCAGCAGTGTGCTTGGTACGGATTGCCTGCTTGTCAGTCTCAGAGGCAGGCTCGTTGTTCAGATTACTTCCGCTACCAACCACCTCAATACGGTGTGGATCAGCGTGATAGCTATGAATCAAATCTTGTTTGGTATAGTCAGATACGGTCGCAATACGGGTAGCATGCTGTACAGCCAGAGGAAAATGATGGTTAAAAAATCGTGCGGTAAAAAACGGTAAATCTTTTGGGTAATGAGCAAAGTTGATGTCATGAATAACCGCCAGCTGTCGGCAGGAAGCAGTGAGAGAGAGGATGCCATCAGGCGACAGAAATAAATCTGGCTTAGCTTCATCCAAAACCCGTTTGACCCCATGGTTATACCACCAGGAATACAAGAGACCATGGCGAATAGGTGGGGAGACGACTTTGGCTGTCACGTTCGGTCCAAAAATAAACGACTGATCAAACGGACGGTCAAATAAAAACAACCAGTCTATCTCGGGGTGCGAGGTAGTGAGGCGTTTGAGTGTCTGGTAGGCAAACCAGCCAATACCGTCGAGTCGGTCTTTGAGCAGCATTCGGGTATTAACGGCGATGAGCGTTCGTTTCATATGGCTCTATAGTAGCAAAAATGGCCAATTCTGGCTAGTTTTCCCTGTGCCTGGCTGACTTGCTAAAACAGGCTGTTTTTTGTATACTCCTAAGCATGGAACATGTACGACTTAATCTAGGTTGTGGCACAAATATCCTCAAAAACTGGGTAAATCTTGATATTGCCAAACTTCCGGGGGTGGATGTTGTCCACGATATCACCAAACTACCTCTCCCATTTGAGTTGGGGAGTGTTGATGAAGTTCTATGCCAAGATGTTTTGGAGCATATGGACTACATTCCGGTGCTTAAGGATATTCATCGTATTTTGAAGCCGGGCGGTAAGGTGACGATTCGTGTGCCACATTTTACCTCCAAACACAATTTTATTGATCCGACTCATAAAAAGATGTTTTCTATTAACACCTTTGATTTTTTTGTAAAAGGCTCAAGCGAGCAAGGTGACCGCGGATATTATTTTGATTTTGCTTTTACAGCATCTGAAAAAAACAAAATCCTCTTTGAGAGAGATTCAATCGTTTTTATTCTGAATCCTCTCGTGGAAAAAATCGTTAATACCTCTCCAAGCGTACAAAGAGTCTTTGAATCAACTGGTTGGTCGCGGTTTTTCCCAGCGGGGAATATTCTTGTGACACTGGTAAAATAACGGCCTATGAAATTGTCTGTCATTATCGTCAACTGGAAAACTCGCGAGCTCACCTTGAACGCTCTTTCAGCGGTCTACAAAGAAACCAGCGGATTTCCGTTTGAAGTTATTTTGGTTGATAATAATTCTGGTGACGGTAGTGTTGAAGCATTCAAAAAAGAGTTTCCACAAGTGAAGCTAATTGAAAACAGTGATAATGTCGGTTTTGCCAAAGCTAACAACCAAGCGCTCAAAATTGCCACCGGGGAGTATCTGATGCTTCTCAACAGCGATACGGTAGTATTAGATGGCGCCCTCAACACTCTGGTCAGCTATCTGGACACCCACCCACTGATTGAAATGGTTGGTCCGCGCCTCCTTAACGGCGATATGACCTTTCAGCACGCCTGCCGTCGTAATTTACCGGATATTTGGAATTCATTTTTTCACCTCTTTGGCCTCACCAAGATTTTTACATCGAGTAAAATCGTCAATAATTACAAAAAATACACCGATGATCCGAACGTCACCGAGCCAGTCGCCGGCTTGTCTGGCGCTGCGATGATGTTTCGCCGTAAGGTTTATGAAGAAATTGGTGGATTGGACGAGTCGTTTTTCATGTACGGTGAAGATTTAGATTTTTGCAAACGCGTCTTTGATAAAGGTTGGCAGACGGTCTATGTAAGTGAAGCCAAGATTATCCATTTTGGTGGTGGTAGTAGCAAAAAACGCCGCACCAAATCGCTCGTTAATTTTTATGAAGCGATGTGGCTCTATTACCGCAAACATTTTGCCTTGTATCACAACAGCCTTCTGAATGGTCTTGTATGGCTCGGCATCTACACTCGTCTCGGTGTAGCCCTCGCCGTTAATTTTTTTAAACGTTAAATTATGCTCACGATTGTTGTCACCGGCGCCGCTGGATTTATTGGGTCGCATTTAGTGGAGCGACTGCTTAGCGAAGGACACCACGTGATTGGTGTAGATAATTTGTTTACTGGATCAAAAAAGAATTTGAAGACAGCGCTCAAGAATAAGGCGTTTACCTTCATCAAACACGACATCGTCAAACCGTTTTTTGTTAAAACCAAAGTTGATCAAGTCTACAACCTGGCTTGCCCAGCATCGCCAATTCATTATCAATCCAATCAGGTGCATACCATCAAAGCAAGTACCGTTGGGGTAATTAATGTGCTGGGTTTTGCTCGTAAGCACAAAGCTCGCGTGCTTCAAGCTTCCACGTCCGAAGTCTATGGCGACCCTGAAGTGCACCCACAAGTGGAAGAATATCACGGTAATGTCTCGACCACTGGCCCCCGCGCCTGCTACGACGAAGGTAAGCGTTGTGCAGAAACACTTTTTTCCGATTACCACCGCATGCATGGTATGGAAATTAAAATCGCCCGCATTTTTAATACCTACGGCCCGCGCATGTCGCCAAGCGACGGTCGGGTGGTGAGTAATTTTATCGTCCAAGCGCTTCAAAATAAACCGATTAGTCTTTATGGTACTGGCGATCAAACAAGAAGTTTTTGCTATGTTTCTGATCTCGTTGATGGCCTGATGCGCCTCATGAATAGCCCAGCCAAAGTTATGGGGCCAATCAATCTCGGCAATCCAGAAGAACGCACTGTCAAAGAGTTAGCGGAGCGCATTGTCGCTATGACGGGTTCCAAAAGTAAGTTAGTCTACAAGAAATTACCGACTGACGACCCGCGTCGCCGTCGTCCTGATATCACTAAAGCAAAAAAAATCTTACGCTTTACTCCTAAAGTTGGTATTGACGAAGGCTTGGCTGAAACTATCAGCTATTTCAAAAAACACCTCTAATCTGTATGAACATTTTATATATTGGATCAGGCTTTGTTGGTAGCTGTTCGGCCGCAGTGTCCGCCGATAGTGGTCACACTGTTTTAGTCTACGATATCGACAAGACAAAAATTAGCTTACTCGGCTCGAGCAATGCTAAAAAAATTGAATCGTGTATTTTTGAAGAAGGACTAAGCGATATGCTTATCCGGAACAAAAAACGAATCCGTTTCACCACTGATTATAAAAAAGTTATTTCCTTCCTCGATACCTGCGATGCGATTTTTATGTGTCTCCCGACGCCAGAAATTGGCGAAACAGGGGAGAGTGATTTGAAATATTATTTTGCCGCTGCTGAAGAGCTTGGGAAACATTTGGCCAAACGCAATCAAGGTACTCAAAAGAAATATGTTGTTATTGTGAACAAGAGTACTGTGCCAATTGATATGATTGACACCACTGAAACTATTTTCAATGCGCATGGCGTCACTAATTATGGCGTAGTCTCTAATCCAGAATTTTTGGTTGAAGGTAAAGCGATTGAAGGCTCTATTCATCCGGAACGAGTAGTAGTGGGCGCTACCAAAGAAAAAGATTTTGCAGTAATGCGCCAAGTCTATCAACGCTTCCACAACTCCTCGTCTATTCAGTATTTAGAAACCAATCCTAAAGAAGCCGCTGCCGGCAAGCTCCTCGCCAATTTTGTTCTGTTCAACAAATTAGCCGTTTGTTTTGATGTGCTTGGTCGCACCTGCGAAAAATTCTCCGGTATTCAGTTTGAACAAGTTCGCCGCATCCTCATGAGCGATCCGCGCATCGGCTCCTGGGGGCTCTATGACAGCTTGTACGCCGGTGGTAGTTGTTTTATCAAAGACGCTCGCTCGCTGTCGCATCAGCTCCAGACAGCTGGTCAGAACGCTTCGCTCGTTAATGAAACCTATACTGCCAACAAGCGTCAGCTCGAAATGTTTATTGGTCGAGCTGAAAAAGAAGCTGGTTTTGTCTGGAAAGGTAAAAAAGTCGCTCTCCTCGGCACTGCTTTCAAACAAGATACCAACGACATTCGCAATTCTCCAAGTATTGATATTGTTAATCATGCCAACGAACAGCGAGTGGCGAGTATCACAGTCTTTGACCCAACTGCCTTGCCAATGTTTAAAGCAGTGATGAAAGGCAATAAAAAAATCCGCTACGTCGACAGTGAAGAAAAATGTCTGGCGCAGGCTGATGTCGTTATCATTGCCACCGACTGGCCACAATTCCGCGGAGTAGCCGATCTTCTCCTCAAAAATTCTGGGAAAAAGAAACCGCTCATTATGGACGGTCGTCGTATTTTACAACATCGCTATACTGAGTTGAATCAAGCTGGCTTCACCATTATCGCTGTCGGCTCTCCTTTACTTTCTGCTAACTAATTTTCTATGGCTACCTATCTCGTCACTGGTGGTGCTGGGTTTATCGGCACTAATCTCACCAAAGAGCTCCTGTCAGCAGGTCACAAAGTAATTGTTCTTGATAATTATGTTGGAGGCAACAAACCAGAACGTCATCTGCCGGGCGCTACCTATGTAGAAGGGGATATCACCAAGCCAGCCGACCTCGACAAAGTTTGCTCGCAGGGTGTTGACGGTATTTTTCATCTCGCCGCACTACCTCGCGTCACTTTTTCGGTAGAGCATCCTGAAGAGACCCACCAAGTGAACGTCACCGGTACACTTCAGGTGTTGCTTGCTGCCAAGCGCCACAATGTTAAACGCGTTGTCTTCTCTTCCTCGTCTTCAGTGTATGGCGACCAAGAGACATTTCCAGTATACGAAGATATGACTGCTCTCCCGATTAGCCCATATGCTCTCCATAAGTTTATCGGTGAACACTATTGCCGTGTCTTCTCACTGCTCTACGGTATTGAGACTGTATCGCTCCGCTATTTCAATGTCTACGGTCCATTCTTTGATCCAAACGGTGCCTACGCACTCGTGGTTGGCAAGTTCCTCCGCCAAGTCAACAACGGCGAAGCCATGACTGTCTGTGGTGATGGTGAATACTATCGTGACTACACCCACGTCTCTGATGTCGCTCATGCTAATATTCTGGCTATGGAAAGTGCTAAAGTTGGCAAAGGCGAAGTGATTAATATCGGCAACGGCGAAAGTCACTCGGTCAATGAATTAGTAAAACTTATCGGCGGAAAAAGTGAATTTGTGCCGGAGCGTCCAGGCGATGTTCGCAAAACCCATGCTGACCGAACCAAAGCTAAGAAATTACTTGGCTGGGAACCAGCGGTCTCTTTTGCAGCTGGCATTGCCGAGCTTAAAGCGGCTGCCGGTCTCTAAATATAAATATCCAGAAGAAATAAAAAATCCTCACCAGTTGGCGAGGATTTTTAGTATATTTGAAGTGATTAGGCAACGATACTGACAAATTTTGCCATTTTCAGGGAGCCATCAAAACGCTTGCGTTTGTGCTGTGAAAATTTTACTTTGCCATCAGCCATCGCGAAGAGGGAATCATCACCAGCGCGCTCCACGTTTTTACCCGGGTTAATGCGAGTACCACGTTGACGAACGATGATCATACCTTTTTTAGCGACTTCACCGTCGTGGAGTTTGACGCCTAAGCGTTGTGCTTGCGAATCTCGGCCCAACCGCGTCGAACCACCGGCTTTCTTATGTGACATACGACAATAATTAATTGATTTATTGGAGTGCCCATAGTATACTATGAGGGTCCTGTTTTGTCAATATCTATGCTGTATTCGCCTAAATTGTACCTAAAAGACCGTTTTGTCTACCTGCCACTCCTCCTATCTTTAGGGTTTATTTTGGCTATGGTGGCCTACAGCCTCAAAGTTCAAGATCCCGCTGGTGAAGCTCTTTTTTTGCACTATAATATCGTTTTCGGGGTGGATTTAATCGGTGTTTGGTGGGAATTGTTTATCCCGGTTATTATCGCCACCATCCTCCTTCTCGTGAACGCTGTTGTGGGTTGGCTTCTCTACAATGAAAGCCGTCTCCTAGCTCGATTTATCCTTGGTTTTCTCGTGGTCATTCAGGCAGCCATCTTCACCGGTCAGTTTTTAATCGTCAATTTGAATATTTAAGTGCTATGCTTGGCGCTCATAGCCCTCGTCATGCTGACCGACCATTCCTCATCTATTTAGGGATTCTAGTTGTTTTTGGTTTGGCCTGTCTTATGTCGGCCAGCGGCCCCCTCGGCGTCGCCAAATTTAACGATGGTTATTTTTTTATTAAACGCCAAGTGTTGTTCGGGCTTCTGCCAGGATTGGTTTTGTTTGTCGCCGCTGCCAAAATTGATTATCACTTGTGGCAAAAGTTTTCCTGGATTATTTATGTGTTTGCACTCGTGCTCCTCGGTCTCGTATTCGTCCCCGGTCTCGGTATCACCATTAATAATTCGCAAAGCTGGCTCGGCATTGGCTCGATTAGTTTTCAGCCGGCCGAATGCGCCAAGCTCGCCCTTATCCTCATTTTAGCCCACGTCTTGTCAATGAAAAGCTACAACTGGGACAAGTGGCAAGAAAGTATTTTGCCGATTTTAGCAACGATTGCTCCGGTTTTACTTCTGGTTTTGGCTCAGCCCGATGTCGGTACATTGTCGATTATGGCGATGATTGTGCTTGCTATGCTCTATATCGCTCAAGTACCAGCCAAATATTTGTTGGCCATGGTCTTGGCTGGCGTGATTGGCCTCGTCGCTCTTGTCTGGATGGCGCCGTATCGTGCTCAGCGCCTCACCACCTTCCTCCATCCGGAGCTTGATCCGAAAGGTGTGGGTTACCAGATGAACCAGGCTTTTTTGGCTGTCGGCTCGGGTGGTTTTTGGGGTCTAGGTTTTGGTCACTCCCGTCAAAAGTTTCAGTATTTGCCCGAAGTCAACGCCGACTCTATTTTTGCTGTGATTGCCGAAGAAGTCGGCTTTATTTGGTCAGCTGGCTTAGTCTTCCTTATTCTCCTTATGACCTGGCGGGGCTTCAAGATTGCCAAGGGGGCGCCAGAGCCGTTTGGGGGTTTACTGGTGGCTGGTATTATGATATGGTTTGCGTGGCAGTCCTTCCTCAATATTGGGGCAATGGTAGGGGCATTACCTCTCACTGGCGTACCTCTGCCGTTTGTCAGCCACGGGGGCACAGCGCTCGCTATGGCGCTCGCTGGAGCGGGGATTGTGACTAACGTTTCTAAACATAGTTCTATTTCTTAAGAAGTCTTTGTATGCGTTTACTTGTTTGCGGAGGAGCTGGGTTTATCGGTTCCAATTTCATTCGCCACATGCTCGCGAGTCACCCCGACTACGTGATTGTTAATTTTGATAAATTGACCTACGCTGGCAATTTGGAAAATCTCGCCGATGTTAGTAATAACAAAAATTACACCTTTGTTCAGGGCGACATTACCGATCTTGAAGCCTTGAACACGGTCATGCAAAAACATCAGATCACTCACGTGATTAATTTTGCTGCCGAAACACATGTTGATCGCTCCATTCACGGTGGCACCAAAGACTTTGTTCTCACCAACACGCTTGGTGTGCAAATGATTCTCGATGCCGTTCGTTTCAATAAAATTACTAAATTCGTTAATGTCTCGACCGACGAAGTCTACGGGTCAATTGGTCTTGATGAAGATCGTAAATTCACCGAAAGTACCCCAATCGCTCCAAACATGCCATACGCTGCCGCTAAAGCTGGCGGTGATTTGATGTGTGGCGCCTATTTTGTCACCCACAAGACACCGGTCATTGTGACCCACTGCTCCAATAACTACGGCCCGTATCAATTCCCAGAAAAAGTTATCCCATTTTTCGTCTTCAAATTACTTAAAGGTGAAAAAGTGCCGGTCTATGGCGACGGCCTGAATGTGCGCGACTGGATTCATGTTGTTGACCACGCCAAAGCGCTCGACCTCTTGCTTCACAAAGGTGTCGCCGGCGAAGTCTATAACATTGGCGCCGACAACGAACGCAACAATTTGGAAATTACTAAGATGATTTTATCAGCGATGGGTTTTGGTGAAGACCGCATTGAATATGTCACCGACCGCCCGGGCCACGATCGTCGCTATGCGATTGACGCTTCCAAAATTGAGGCACTCGGCTGGAAGCCCGACTATCCACGTGACGCTTTTGAAAAAGGCTTGCTCGAAACGATTGAATGGTACAAGCAAAATACCGCTTGGGTAGAAAATCTTTGGGCAAAAAAGAAAAATGAAATGAACGCCTTCCAAGACACTCTCAACCGTTCCAAAGATACCATGCAATCTGCTACCTAATCTTTTTTCTATGTCTGAGTTCAAAAAAATCACTCTCAAAACATTCCGCACCCGTGGATTTAATCTCACCCCGGTCGAGCTCAAAGACATCGTGCCGTTTGAAGTCAAACGCGTCTATTATTTTGACGATATGCAACCCGGTCAGCAAACAGGGGAGCATTGTCATAAAATTGAAGAAGAGTTTTTTATTCAGATGAAAGGTAGTTCCACGGCGATTATCGACCAGGGCAATGGTAAAGAAGAAGTCCCACTTCTGGGTCCAGGTGATGCTATTTATTGCCCGGCCTACGTCTGGCACGGCTTCAAAAACGCTTCTGCCGATTCAGTCATTCTCGCGCTTTCTTCCACCAACTACAGCGCTGACCGCAGCGACTATATCGAAGATTACAACGCCTACCTCGGTTTTCGCGATGAAAAATTAAAATAATTATTATGGCAACGGTCGTCATTCTCGGATCAGACGGTATGCTCGGCGGTGCGCTCAAAGCGCGCTTTGCTTCGTCTTGGAACGTCATTGGTCTCGACCGTAAAGATATTGATGTCACCGATCCGGCGGTTACTCGCGCCAAGCTCGAAGAGCTGCAGCCTAATTTAGTAATCAACGCCACCGCTTTCAACAGTGTGGACGAAGCTGAAAAAAGCGATGAGACATTTCAGCTCGCGCGTATTATCAACGGCTTCGCTGTGGGGGAGCTCGCTAAAATTACCAAGAGCCTCGGCGTTCCGCTGGTTCACTTTTCCACTGAATACGTTTTTGATGGTGATAATAAAGACGGCTACGCCGAAGACGCTGTGCCACACCCGATCAACCGTTATGGCCAAACCAAATTACTCGGTGAACAACTCTTACAAGAAACTACTGACCTCTTTTATCTCGTTCGTTTGTCGCGTATGTTTGGCGCGCCCGGGGTGAGCTCGGCTGCCAAGAAAAGTTTTGTCGATATCATGCTTGATCTGGTCGTGAAACAAGGCAAGACAGAACTCAAACTCGTTGACGAAGAAATGAGCTGTCCAACATATAGTGTAGATTTAGCAGAATTCGTTTTCGCGCTCGTCACCGAGAAAAAACCATTTGGAATTTATCATGGCGCCAATAGTGGCGCCTGCACGTGGTACGGCTTGGCCCAAGAAGTTTTTAAGCTTAAAAATCTTGTGCCAGAAGTCACTCCTGTCGCTGGCTCAGCCTTTCCTCGCCCGGCCAAGCGCCCAATGTTTACGAAACTACTCAACACCAAACTGCCCCCTCAGCGTTCTTGGCAAGAAGCGCTAGCTGATTACCTCAAAAAGACCTAACAGCAAAACCGACCGTTCAAATGGTCGGTTTTTTGTTGTATTTTAGCCAAAATACCCCATAATACTCTTGACAAAAGGGTGTTTTTGTGCTATACTAAGCCGTTATCGTCGTGTTAACGATATCGGCGAATGTTTGCCAGATACATCTGCCAACACCACACCGGTGAGGTAGAGTCTGTGGCAATCACGCCACACAAACGCTGTCGCCTTGAAAAGCGACAGGGAGAACACTCGCATGTCCCTCTGGAAAAGGAAGCTCGAAGAGCGTCGCGCCGCCGCGAAGATGGTGGTGGAAGAGGTCGGGCTGAGCAGCATCGTCCCGTGGCTGTTCGGCATCATGAACGGCATCGCGCGCGTCGAGCGGGGAGACAAGAAGTTCTTCCAGGTGCTCGGCATGATGATCTACGGCGCCGGCCGCGAAGTCGCCGGCTGGGGTCAGCCGATGCTGAAGGAGGCGGGCTCGGGCGTGTACGTCATCGTGACGAACCCGGAGCGCACGGCCTTCCTCGTCACCATGCGCGAGGAGCCGGGCAACCCGTCCTCGAAGAAGCACGTGCTCCTCGGACCGCCCCTCCAGGCCAGCCTCGGCAACTGGACGCAGAGCCACGCCGGCAAGCGCCCGCCCCGCGCCGAGTTCTACGATCAGGTGACGAACTGGATCGACGCCCACAAGGACGGCGGTCGGTTCGTGAGCGTCACGGGCGAGAACGTGAACCAGATCGGCATCCTCGAGCTCGAGACCCTCACGGGCATCCCGCTCGAGAAGGACGAGATCGTCCTCACCCGGTCCGAGCTCAAGGAGGCCTTCCTCGCGGGCGAGCTCAACCCGTACCTGCGCGAGGCGGGCATGGCGCTCCTGTAGCGCCTACTCGTCAAACAACCAGCCAACCCTGTCGCCGTCAACCCATCTCGGGAAGACGGCGGCAGGGGAGGCATCAATTCAAAAGAAGACCGTTCCTACTCACTATCATCATTTCTCGGAAGTGATTATAGTGAGAACGGTCTTCAAAAAAACACCCGCAATCAGGGTGTTTTTTGTTTGTTCTTTTAGCTAGCCAAATACCGCTTTCTGTGGTACGCTACCCACACTTTGACGCCCTCATGTGAGTGAAAAAAACACCTCTCCACACAATCCAAACATAGCCATCATTGGCTCGCGCGGTATCCCTAATAGTTACGGTGGATTTGAAACCTTAGCTGAAGAGATTTCCGACCGACTCGTCGGCTTCGGCGCTCGAGTCACGGTCTATTGCCGTCGCCAATATTTCAAAGAACGCCCTTCAATGTTTAAGGGTGTTCATTTAGTTTATCTTCCCACTATCACTACCAAAGCGCTCGACACTTTGGTTCATACTTTTTTGAGCGTACTCCACACCATACTAGCTCGCACCGCTGACATTCTTATCATTGTCAATGTTGGTAATGCACCCTTCGCACTCCTTGCTAAACTTTTCGGAAAAAAAGTTGTTTTCTGTGTAGACGGTCTCGATTGGCAACGCAAAAAATGGAACGGCTTAGCCCGAACCTATTTAAAAGCGTGTTCACTCCTTGCCAAACTGGCCTCGCACGCTGTTGTGACCGACGCCCAAAGTGTTCTTGAATACTATAAACACGCTCGGAAAACCAATAGCTACCTCATTCCGTATGGCACGGATATTGAAACCGACTTTGCGCCGACTGAGTCTATTTTGGAAGAATACCACCTCGCTCACAAACAGTATTTTATTTACGTCGCTCGGTTTGAGCCAGAAAACAATCCGCTCCATGTTGTGAAGTCATATGTGGCGTCGGGGAGTACGCTTCCGCTCGTCATGATCGGCGATAATCGTTATGATCCAGATTTTGTTCGAGCCATTAAAGCGGCGGCCAACGAGCGCGTTGTTTTTCTCGGCTATGTCTTTGGGGAGCGCTACAAACAACTTCTCAAACATGCGCTTGCCTATGTCCGTGCTGCTGAAGTCGGGGGGTTATCACCAGCGGTGATTGAAGCGATGGGGCGCGGGGTTTGCGTGCTCGCTAACGACAAACCAGAAAATCGCGAAGCTCTATCCGACACCGGTATTTTTTACAAACTCACTGGCCGTGATTTGGAAACCAAATTTAAACAGATTACACTCCACCAAACAGATGCCATTGAGTATGGTAAAAAATCTGCTGAGCGGGCGATGGTGGTATATAGCTGGGATACAGTGGCCTACGAATTTTTTAAACTCGTCAAAAAAGTCGCTGAAAAAGATTCAGCGGTTGATGTGGCTCATTTGCGTGGAAAAGGTTCACGCGACAAAAAGAAAATCCTCCTCACCGGTGCTGGCGGGATGCTTGGTGCAGCAATGTACGAATATTTTTCTAAACACTATACGATTCTTGGCACCAGTAATCGCCCGAGCGAATCGTGGATACACACGCTCGATGTTCGCGATGCTGAGGCCTACGATAGTGTCGTTGCTAATTTTCGCCCCGACTATATTTTTCACTTACCGGCCCTTACCAATTTAGAATACTGCGAAAATCATTTACCGGAAGCCTACGCCACCAATACGCTCTCAACAAAACATGCTGCGCAAATAGCTACCAAATATGGCGCTAAACTAGTGTATGTTAGTTCAAGCAATGTTTTTGATGGTACTAAAAAATACTACAGTGACGCCGATGAGCCGCACCCTATTAATGTTTATGGTCTCACCAAACATATGGGGGCGCTTATGGCTGAATACTACGCTCGCGATTACGTCACCATTCGCCTTGGTTGGCTCATGGGTGGCGGCCCGAAAAAAGACAAAAAATTTGTTGCTAAGATTGTTGAGCAAATCGTTATGGGTAAAACCGAGCTTCACGCACTCGTTGATAAAGCTGGCTCTATTTCCTACACCCGCGACGTGGCACGCAATTTGGAAATCCTTCTCAAATCCGGAGCACACGGCACCTACAATATGGTGTCGACCGGCATGCCGACCCGCTACGAAGTGGCCAAAGAAATTGTTCGCATTTTAGGCTACGAAAAACAGATTAAAGTCACCCCGGTTGATTCCAATTTCTTTTCACAAACTTTCACCACCTCGCGCTCGGCTTCGGAATGTCTCATCAACGAGCGGTTGTCTCGCGAACGCCTCAGTGTGCAAGTGTCATGGCAAGATGCACTCGAAGAGTATCTCACTCGCGATTTTGCCTACGCTTTTAGCC
>CAYZGX010000008.1:0-39953 GCA_964478235.1 uncultured Gammaproteobacteria bacterium | reverse complement strand
AAAGTGATTTGTTCTACCGCGGTGTTCGCCCAGCGTTAAACGTTGGTATCTCTGTATCTCGCGTTGGTTCCGCTGCGCAAACCAAGCCAATGAAAAAAGTGGCTGGTAAAATGAAACTCTCCCTCGCTCAGTTCCGCGAACTTGAAGCATTTGCTCAATTCTCGAGTGATCTTGACGCTGATACCAAGAAACAAATTGATCTCGGTCAGCGCTTGGTGGAAATCTTGAAACAACCACAATTTGCCCCAATGGCTGTGGAACACCAAGTGGCTATCATCTACGCCATCTCGAACGGTTTTGCTAACGATGTTCCAGTCAAAGAAGTTCGCGCTTGGGAAGACAAATTCCATGCCTTCCTTGCTAAATCCAAGAAAGCCCTGATGAGCAAAATTGGCGAAGGTAAATGGGATGACGCTGTTGAAACTGAACTTAAAGAAGCGATTGCCGAGTTCAAGAAATAATCGTTTGTATGGCTTTAAATACCAAAGCAATTAAACGCCGTATCAAATCCGTGCAAAGTACTCGTAAGATTACCAAAGCCATGGAGATGATTTCAGCTGTCAAAATGCGCCGAGCGGTCGCTAATGCTTTGTCGACTCGTAATTATGCTCGTTTGGCTTGGGAAATTGTCAACGACATTGCCAAAAAGACCGATATCAGTGCGCACAAGCTTTTGGTACAACGACCAGTGAAAAAAATCGGCATGATTATTATCACGAGTAATCGTGGTTTGGCTGGTGGTTTTACTAGTCGTTTGATACAGGCCGCTCATCAATATATTAAAGATGCTGGAGTAGAAGTTGATGCCGAAATTGATATTATTTTGTCCGGTAAGCATGGTCGTAAATCGATTCACAAACTAGGAAAAACAGTTGTTGCTGAATTTGATAAAATTGATCTGACCACTCGGTTGGAAGAAGTTTTACCAATGACACAACTCGCCGCCCAAGAGTTTATAAGTGGAAAATACGACCGAATCGTCGTAGCTTATACCGACTTTGTCTCAGCTATTCAACAAGTGCCGAATATTAAACAGATTCTACCACTCGAAAAGGGGAGCGATCAGTATCTTGGAGCGGTGGAGAATGATAATTTGGCCGATGCGGATAAAGAGTTTTTGGACGAAGAAGTGGTGGAGTTCGAAAGCGACGGCTTCTATAAGAAAAAGGTTCCTAAAAAAGAAATAGAAAGCAAATATACGTTTGAACCGGGGACACGGCAAGTGCTTGATGAAATTCTCCCACGCCTCGTCGAAATACAGATGTATCAAACCATTCTTGAATCTGATGCTTCTGAACACAGTGCCCGCATGATGGCGATGAGAAACGCCTCCGACGCTGCTAAGGATATGATCAAAGAACTCAGTTACACATTTAACAAAGCTCGCCAAGCGGCAATTACCCAGGAAATCTCGGAAATCGTCGGCGGGGCAGCAGCACTTGAATAAGCTAAAATCACATGACTATGTTACAAGGAAAAATTACACAAATTATCGGCGTGGTCGTCGACGCCCATTTTGAAGGCGAACTCCCAAACCTCTACACTGCCATGGAAGCAAAAAATGCTGATGGCAGTAAATTGGTATTTGAAGTCCAGCAGCACCTCGGCAATAGCAGCGTTCGCGCTATTGCAATGAGCACCACCGACGGTTTGGTTCGTGGGGCTGAAGTTACTTCAACCAACGAAGCTATCTCAGTGCCGGTTGGTAAAGAGACGCTTGGCCGCATGTTTAATGTGACTGGTGACGTGATTGATGGCTTAGGCGAAGTGAAAGCTAAGAAACATTATCCAATTCACCGCAAAGCTCCTTCGTTTGTTAAACAATCTACTAAATCTGAGGTGTTTGAAACTGGTATTAAGGTTATCGACCTCATCTGTCCGTTCTTAAAAGGTGGTAAAATCGGTTTGTTTGGTGGTGCTGGTGTCGGTAAAACCGTGCTTATCCAAGAACTTATCCGTAACATTGCTCAAGAACATGGTGGGTATTCTATGTTTGCCGGCGTCGGTGAACGTACTCGTGAAGGTAATGATTTGTACCGTGAAATGAAAGAAAGTGGCGTGCTCGATAAAACCGCTCTCGTTTTCGGTCAGATGAACGAACCACCAGGTGCTCGCGCTCGCGTCGCTTTGACTGCCCTCTCTATGGCGGAATACTTCCGCGATGAAGAAGGTCGGGACTTGCTCTTGTTCGTAGATAACATCTTCCGTTTCACACAAGCTGGTTCTGAAGTATCCGCGCTCCTTGGTCGTATGCCTTCAGCGGTAGGTTACCAGCCAACCCTCGCCTCTGAAATGGGTGCGCTTCAAGAACGTATCACTTCTACCGACAAAGGCTCTATTACCTCGGTACAGGCTGTGTACGTGCCAGCTGACGACTTGACTGACCCAGCTCCAGCGACAACTTTCGCCCACCTTGATTCCACTGTGGTTTTGAACCGCTCCCTGACTGAGCTTGGTATTTATCCAGCGGTTGATCCACTCGACTCTAACTCCAACATCTTGGATCCAAACATTGTTGGTGAAGAACATTACCGCATCGCTCGCGATGTGCAACGTGTGCTCCAGCGTTATAAAGATTTGCAAGATATCATCGCTATCCTTGGTATGGAAGAATTGAGTGATGAAGATAAAATCACCGTGGTTCGCGCTCGCAAAATTCAACGTTTCTTGTCGCAACCTTTCTTCGTTGCTGAAGTCTTCAGTGGTATTGAAGGTCAATATGTACCAGTGGCCGAAACAGTTCGTGGTTTCCGCGAAATCCTCGAAGGTAAGCATGATGATAAACCTGAGAGTGCCTTCTATATGAAAGGCTCCATTGATCAAGTTAAATAAATCTCGGTACCCTCTATCTATGCGTTTCCAAATTGTCACCCCAGAGCGTCTGGTTTTCTCTGACGAGATTGATCAGATTAGTATGATGACTAAAGATGGTGAAATCACCATTATGGCTCATCATATTCCGCTTGTGACCAACCTCAAACCAGGTGAGCTTCGCTATAAAAAACAAGGCGAAGAATTTGGCGTGGCTGTATCTGGTGGCTTTGGGGTCGTACGCGACGACGGCTCGGTTGTGGTGCTCGCTGACACGGCTGAACACGCTCATGAAATCGACTTGGCTCGTGCCGAGGAAGCTCGTGAACGGGCAGCCAAGCTCATGCAGGCTCCTCGTACGCAAGAAAACGTGGACTTCGCCTCGCTTGCCGCTAAGATGGAAAAAGAATTGGCGCGTCTCAAAGTTGGCAATAACAAAAAATACCGCAAATAAACTATCATCAACAGACAAAAAACAGCTACCTGCGGGTGGTTGTTTTTTTTAATTGACACTACTCACAAAAAACAGTATGCTCTGAAGCGTTCTTCAACCTCTTTCAGTTGGAGTGTGGCCATGCCCGTCAAAGAAATGATAGTGAGGTACGGAATCAATGGTCTGGTCATTTTTCTTTTGGCTATTTTGGCAGTGGCAGCGGTGTACAGCAGGTACCTTGAACAACGAGTCAAAAATCTGCGACTGCCGGTTCTTGCCACAATCTACCACTCTCAGACGGAGGAGCGGGGTGTGCTCACCACCAAAGAGGTGATGAATCGCCACCCTCAATCTTCTAGCCACCATGTCAGATTGGCTCTCATGGAGCTCGTTTATGAAGGTCTTATTGAAGATGACAGGGAAGCTCAGAAGCGAGCCGGGTCGAGCGAGACATACTGGTCATATATGGAGGATGATCGGCGAATCAAGCTCAATTCTGCAGGAATCCAGTACTGCGAAATGTGTGACTGGTAATTTTTGCCCTGAAGAATGGTGCGCGGCGAGCGGGCACCTTAAAAACGCTCGCGAACCAAAACTAACTCACTACCCCGTGGGTTAGTTTTCTTTTTTGGTGTATACTGATTGACATACAGAGAAAAAAATGGTATACTGACGAGCTTCTTAAAAGCATCTATGAAGGCCCAAACTAAAGAAACAATCAAGATTTATTGGCGTCACACCAAGCCACATTGGGTGTTGTTTTTAGTGCTTATTTTAGCGATTATTGGGGCTTCTGTTACCGGTGCTTTTATCCCGCTTTACTTTAAAACATTTTTTGACACTCTAGCCACCAGCGCTGGAGATATGTCTGCTGCCAAACAAATTCTTCTTGGCACTTTGCTCAGCATCGCTATTGCCGAGCTTATCCGTTGGTTTTTCTGGCGTGTTTCATTGTTTGCCAACACCTTATTCCAAACGAAAGTATTGGCTGATTTATCAAACACCTGCTTTACCTATGTCCACAAACATTCTTTTTCGTATTTCAACGGCAACTTTGTTGGATCGCTCGTTAAACGCTTCAATTGGTTTGTTCGTGCCTATGAAAGTTTACTTGATAAAATCAATTGGAACATTCTACCGTTGATAGTCAACATCACCGCTGTATTGTTTGTGCTGGTTAGTCGTCATTGGATGTTAGCTTGTCTTATTGGTATTTGGGCTATAGTTTTCTTGCTCGTCAACTGGATCTTCGTATCCTATAAATTAAAATATGATTTAGAGCGCTCGGAAGCTGAAAGCAAAGCGACTGCTCTTCTGGCTGACACTGTTACCAACAATGGCAATGTTAAATTGTTTAATGGGTACGCTCGCGAAGTGGCCTCATATAAAGCGGCGACTGATATCGTTCGTCGTTTGCGTCGTTTTACTTGGCACATTGATAGTATCTTTGATGGTGTTCAAGGCCTCCTTACTATTGGGTTGGAACTCGGTATCTTTTACTTTGCCATCAATTTATTTGAAGCAGGGACAATTACGATTGGTGATTTCGTCTTGATTCAATCGTACATCATTATCATCCTCAACGATATTTGGAGTTTTGGTAAAATTATTCGTAATGTTTACATTGATTTAGCTGACGCCGAAGAAATGACTAATGTTTTGACACTCCCGCACGAAGTTAAGGATATTCGTTCAGCTGAAGCTCTGCAGGTGAAAGAGGGGAGTATCACCTTCAAAGAAGTGGATTTCTTCTATCATAATACTCGTAAAATTATTTCCAACCTCAATCTAGCTATTGCTCCCCACGAAAAAGTAGCGTTTGTTGGTCCGTCTGGGGCCGGCAAATCAACTATTGTGAAGTTGATTATGCGTAACTACGATTTGACCGGTGGTAAGATTATGATTGACGGTCAAAATATTGCACATGTTACACAAGAAAGTTTGTGGCAGGCTGTCAGTCTTGTTCCGCAAGATCCAATTCTTTTCCACCGTAGTCTTATGGAAAATATTCGCTATGGCAAACCAGACGCTACAGACGATGAAGTAATTGCTGCCGCCAAGCTCGCTCACTGCGATGAGTTTATTAATGAATTTCCTGAAAAGTATCAGACCTTTGTTGGTGAACGTGGGGTAAAATTATCTGGCGGTGAACGCCAGCGTGTAGCCATTGCCCGGGCTATTTTGCGTAACGCCCCAATTCTTGTGCTCGACGAAGCGACTTCTAGTTTAGATTCTGAATCCGAAGCGCTTATCCAAGATGCCCTTAATACTCTCATGAAAGATAAAACCGTTATCGTAATCGCACATCGTTTGTCGACAATTATGAAAATGGACAGGATCGTCGTTATTGATGGTGGCAGCATTCGTGAAGCTGGCACTCATCATGAGCTCCTAACAAAGCCTACAAGCCTCTACAGCACCCTCTGGAAGCTCCAGGCGGGCGGTTTTATGGCTGACAAGCCAGCTGACACCACCACCGACGAGCTGGAACAGGAGGAATTGGACGGCGAGGTCTGAACCTTGCCTAAACAGTGACTCTAGCGTAGTATACGCGAACTTATGGCCTCACAATCACAACAACTTAAAACCATTCTCGATCTCGAACCAAGCTATCGCCGTAAACAAATTGAACGGGCTTGGTTTGATGTCAACATTAATAGTTACGAAGAGATTACCACTCTTCCCAAAGAATTGCGCGAAAAACTGAAAGATTTTCCATGGCTTAGTCTCGAGACGCATACTGCTCTCACTGGGAAAATGGACAACACTCGCAAATTCCTCTTCAAACTCGCTGATGGTAATTTAATCGAAACCGTTGTGATGGGGCGAAAGAACCTCAAAGAAGATGCCCCCGAAGGCGCTTCTGATCGCTACACTATTTGTGTATCTTCTCAGGCTGGCTGTCCGATGAAGTGCATGTTTTGTGCTACTGGTAAAGCTGGCTTCAAACGTCATTTATCAGCTGAAGAAATTATCGACCAGTATCGTTTTGCTCAACGACTCCTGGCCAAAGAAGGCGCTCGTGTCGCCAACATCGTGATGATGGGTCAGGGCGAGCCACTTTTGAATTACGATAACGTTAAGCGAGCTTTGCAGATTATTTTGGCCAACACTGATTTGGGGGAAACAAAGATTACCGTTTCCACCGCTGGTGTGCCATACGCCATGGAACAGCTTTTGAAAGATGACACCTTCCCGCCGGTGCGTTGGGCTCTTTCTTTGCATAGCGCGATTGAAGAATCACGCAAATACATTATGCCATCTCACAAGAAAGGCTTTTTGGAATGGCTAGTCACTTGGGCTGAAGAATATCACAAGCGCTACCCAAGCCGTACGCACTTTATCGGTTTTGAATATATTATGTTGAGTGGGGTGAATGACGATGAAAAACATTTGCAAGCTCTGATTGCTCTCTGTAAAAAAATTCCGTATTTCCGTATCAATCTCATTCCGTATAATCGTACTACCGATAATGCTCAGCCGACTGATAATATCGTAGTTGATGGTTTTCGTTTGTTTGATCGCACTCCACCGGAGTTGATCAGTCATTGGCACGAAGAATTAATGAAAGCCGGCTTCACTACGACTATTCGTTACTCTCAAGGGCAAGATATTGCCGCTGCTTGCGGACAGCTTCGTAATCGCGCTGAATAATAAACGAACCCGAATAAGAACAAAGCTTGTTGTTTTTCTTCGGCTTCGTTTAACCAGGAGGAGAGGCAATGCGACGAATCAAAATATTCGTGTATGGGCATCACCCCGGCGAAAGTAAGGCGCTCTACCTCGTCACCATTATCGAAGATGAGGAAGTTGTCCATTGGGGCATCACCCCAGATTTGAAACGACTCTGTCAACCGATGGCTGAAAGGCTCAAAATTTCGGCAGAAGCCATGGAGGATCTGTTCGTCACCGCTGAACGAGAAGAGTTGTCGCTGAACGCTGCAGTCATTGTTACCAAAGAAATGCCGGTCAACACCAGAGTCGCTCCCGAGCGAGCTCGCGCAATGCTCATCAGACAAGAAGGGTAACAGCAACATGATGCCACACCAGAAAACAGGCCGGTGGCAGATCTTCGCCCCCGACCTACCATGCCCCCAGATACGGAGGTAGGGTAGGTGGGCGAAGACTAGTCAAACACAATGAATATCGGTATACTACTAAGCACCTATAGAGGGTGTTTTTAGTTTGCTTCTATGTCTGAAAGAAAGCTCAATAAAGCCCAAAAACAGGCTGTCGACTATGTTGACGGCCCGCTTCTGATTGTCGCTGGGGCGGGAACTGGTAAAACTACGGTTATTACCACCAAGATTGCTCAATTGGTTGAGTCCGGCCTAGCCAAGCCAGAAGAAATTTTGGCGCTCACTTTTACCGACAAAGCCGCCGAAGAAATGCAGGAGCGTATTGATGAATTGGTGGATACCGGGTATATCGACATGCAAATTTCCACCTTCCATGCTTTTTGCCAAAAAATCATGGAGCATCACGCTATAGATATTGGGCTCAGTAATCAGTTCAAACTTGTTTCACAAACAGCCGCGTGGCTTTTGGTAAGAAAACATTTTAACAACTTCAAATTGGATTACTACAAACCGATGGGTAATCCGATGCGTCATATTCATGAACTTCTTAAACATTTTTCTAAATGTAAAGACGAGCTTATCACTCCAGAAGAATATCTGAAACATGCTGAGGAGGGCGCTAATCAAAAAGAAACGCTTAGCCCCGAAGAAAAAAATCGTTTGAGTGAAGTAGCTAATGCATATCGTACCTATAATCAGCTTCTTCTGGATAACGCCATGATGGATTTTGGCGATCTTATTTATTACACCCATAAACTATTTACTGAGCGACCACGTGTTTTAGAAAAATATCAGAAACAATACAAATATATTTTGGTTGACGAGTTTCAAGATGTTAACTGGGCGCAATATGAATTGGTGCGCATGTTATCGGCCAACGGTAGCCAGCTCACCGTGGTGGGGGATGACGACCAGAGTATTTATGCTTTTCGAGGCGCTAGTGTTTCAAACATTATGCGCTTTAAAGATGATTTTCCAAAAGCCAAAGATATCGTGCTTAATGAAAACTATCGCTCTAATCAAGAAATTCTTGATACTGCCTACGCTTCAATTGAGCACAACAATCCTGATCGCCTTGAGGTTAAATTAAACATTAATAAAAAATTGGTGGCTAAGGGGCCGAATGCCAAAAGTGATGGTCCGGCGGTCGCCCATATTCATCGCCCGACACTCGACGAAGAAGTCGATGCCGTGCTTGAAGAGATTATTCGTCTCAAAAAAATTGATGAGACGGCCACTTGGGACGACTTTGCTATTTTGGTTCGCGCCAATAGCCATGCTGATCCGTTTATCAACCGCTTGGAAATGGTCAATATTCCCTATGAATTTTTGGCTTCGTCAGGGCTCTATCGCCAACCAATCGTCGTTGATTGTATCAACTTCTTAAAATTATTAGATAATCACACCGACTCGCCAGCTATTTTCCGCTTGCTGTGTTTACCGTTTTTACATCTCAAAGAAAACGACCTCCAAAAAATAACTGGTTACGCCAAGAAAAAATCGTTGTCATATTTCTCAGCACTAAAACAAGCCGCTGAAAGTGGCGCCACTGATGACGGCGTCGCTGTAGCCAACAAGCTTATCAGCGTTCTTCTGGATGGTATGCAACGCTCCCGCACCGAAAAGCCATCGGCACTTTTGTATGGATTTTTAGAGAAAATTGGGTACCTCAATTTTTTAACAGTTGAAGAAGGTCAAGGAAATCGCGAAGTTATTCGCCAAATTTATCACCTCAAACAATTCTTTGATTATCTGGGAGAATTTGAAACAATTAATCCAGGAACGCATGTTGCTACCTTTTTGGAGCACTTCATGATGATTATTGAGTCGGGTGAAAAAGGTTCTATCAACCAGCCATCAGATACGCCTGACTCAGTCAATATTCTAACGGTCCACGCTTCCAAAGGTTTGGAATATAAATATGTGTTTATTGTGAACTGCGTAGAAGAACGCCTTCCGTCGCGCACCAAAGGCGAAGGGATTGAAATGCCAACTGCCCTTATTCGCGAACAACTCCCAGAAGGGGATAGTCACTACCGCGAAGAGCGCCGTTTGTTTTATGTGGCCGTGACTCGAGCCAAAAATCGCCTGTACTTCACGAGTGCTAGTAGTTATGGTGGTGTACGAGCCAAGAAAGTAAGTCGCTTCTTGGTGGAAATTGGCTACAACGCCGGCGAAAACGACAAACTGCTCAAAAACACAACGATTGCTGAACGAAAAACAACTGAGCCAACCAAAGGAGAATTTGTCTATACCCTCCCCAAAGCCTTTTCGTTTTCGCAGGTCAAAGCCTACGAAACCTGTCCGTATCAGTATAAGCTGGCACATATTTTGCATATTCCAACCAAAGGAAGTCCGAGCTTTAGTTTTGGGCAAACAATGCACGGCACACTTCAGGCTTTCTATACTCGCGTCCAAGAGCTCAACAGCCCTGAGCAATCATCGCTATTTGACGCGCCAAAAGAAAGTAAAAAGCGTGACGGGGTTAGTGTGCCAACCTTGGAAGAGCTTTTGGGGATGTATGAACACGCTTGGATAGGGGATTGGTACAAAAGCACGGCTCAACGTGAAGAGTATTACGATAAAGGTAAAGCTATTTTAAAACTATTTTATAGCTCCCACGAAAATAACTGGACTATTCCGGTGGGGCTCGAGAGTTGGTTTAAAATTCGCCTTGGTGACTATTTGCTACACGGTCGAATTGATCGTGTTGATCAGCTCCCAGACGGGTCACTTGAAATTATTGACTATAAAACAGGTAAAGCCAAAGAAAAAGTCACTGGTGACGAAAAAGATCAATTACTTATCTATCAAATCGCAGCCACTGAGCTTCCCGAATACTCCCACATTGGTCCAACGGGCAAGCTGACATTCCATTATGTCAACGACAATATTGAAACGTCGTTCATCGGTACGTCTGAGGAGTTGGAAAAACTCAAAACAAAACTAATTGCCACGATTGATAAAATTCATTCCAAAAATTTCACGGCTACCCCAAGTCAGTTTGCTTGTGATCACTGCGATTTCCGAGATATTTGCGATTTTAGAGCGTAATCATTATGATGAACTCGCTTGCTAGCATTCTCAACAACAAAGGCTCCCAATCACCCCTTATCCGCGGGGTGACAGCTGCCATGGTAATTGAAGAAGCCAACCGTCAACTAGCCAACATGTTTGGCGAAGAAATTGCGAGCCAAGCAAACGCCGTCTATATGCGTCTGACCACGTTGTGTATTGCTTGTTTGTCAACCACAGCTGCCGGAGAGATTAAAATGCGTGAAAATGAGCTTTTAAATGCTATTTTAGCCAAAATTCCCAATGCGGAAATAAAAAAAGTCCGCTATTTGTCCTAGCTTGCCAAAAGAGGCTGGTTTTACTACAATACACCCACTATGTCACTAAAAGGCTATCTTTTCCTCATGTCGCTTGGCACCTGCTTTTGTTGGGTTGCTTGGATATTTGTTATCTTAAATATTGCCCCCTCTGACGCCGGCCTCACAGGCATGCTCTTTTTCTATAGTAGTCTTTTCCTGGCTATTGTAGGGACATTTTCAGTGCTGGGGTTTGCTATCCGCCAAAAATTGATTAAAAACGAAGATGCGGTGATGCGTCATGCTCGCCACACCTTTCGCCAGAGTATTTTTATCGGTTTACTGGCTATTAGCACGCTCTACCTCCTAGCAAGCGACTTATTTGCTTGGTGGAATTTTGTTCTCCTGGTGCTTTTGTTCCTGGCTCTCGAAGGTATTGTCTTCACCAAGCGGAAATTCAATAATGTTGATTATGTTTAAACGGTTTTTTGGAAAGTTTCGAAAAGAAATTGGTATTGATCTTGGCACCGCTAACACCCTCGTCTACGTCAAAGATCGAGGGATTGTCATTAACGAACCAAGTGTTGTCGCGGTGAATACCAAGACAGAGCAGATTTTGGCTGTCGGACACGAAGCTAAAAGCATGCTTGGCAAAACACCTCCGCATATTATCACCACCCGACCTCTGACCAACGGTATTATCTCTGACTTTGAAGTGGCTGAAAAAATGCTTCGTTATTTTATTGATAAGGTCTACGAAGATAGTAGTCTTAATTTTTTGTCACGTCCTCGAGTGATTATTGGTGCGCCAGTGGATATCACCGAAGTAGAGCGTCGAGCGATTGGCGACGCGGTTATGAATGCTGGAGCTCGTGAAGTTTTTATCGTCGAAGAACCAATGGCTGCGGCAATTGGTTCGCGTATGCCGGTGCGTGAGCCGGTTGGTAATTTTATTGTGGAAATGGGTGGGGGTACCTGCGAAATTGCCGTTATCTCCCTGTCGGGGATTGCCACGAGACGTTCTATCAAAATCGCCGGTGACGAACTCAATCGTAATATTATTCAATACGCTCGCGACGTTTTTAATTTATTGCTTGGTGAACGTCAGGCTGAAGAAATTAAAATTAAGATTGGCTCGGCTGTTGAGCTTGATCAGCCAATGGAATATCCGATGCGTGGGCGCGACATCGTCACTGGGTTGCCTCGTGAAGTCATGATTAATGATGCCCAGGTACGCGAAGCAATGATCAAGTCATTGCGGATTATTGTTGATAATATTAAAGATATTTTAGGGCTCACGCCACCAGAGCTTGTGGCTGATATTCATGAGCGCGGTATTCTGCTGTCTGGTGGGGGAGCGCTCCTACGTGGTTTTGATCAGTTGATTCATCGGGCGATTGATATCCCAGTGCGAGTAGCCGACGATCCGCTCACCTCAGTAGTGCGTGGCGCCGGTGTTCTTCTTGACGATTTGAGCCTACTCCAAGAAGTGGCTATTTATCCAATCATGACTCATAAAGAGAGCTCGCATTAAAATAACTCGTTATGGCCACCACTCGTCGCACACGAACTAGTCTGATTGTGGGGGCAATCTTCATTGGCGTTGCTGCTCTTCACCTCGTTGGCTGGTTGAGCCCTCTAGAAATTGGACTTCGAGAATTTTTTAAGGTACCGCTCGGTACTCTTCATGGCTTTAGCGTGACTGCTGGTGATAATTTTCAGTTTTTTAAAAATCGAGAAGAATTTATCACCGCCTATCAAAAGTGTGTAGCTGAATCGTCGGCTGAATTAGTTATTAACGCTAAAATTAAATTACTTGAAGATGAAAACAAAGAATTAAGCCGGCAGCTAGCTTTTCAGAAAAAAACACAATTACAATTACTGCCCGCCGAAGTTATTGGCAAAGAGATTGGCAGTTTAGATTTAACTATTATTCTCGACAAAGGTTTCGACGCCGGTGTTCGTATTGGACAGCCGATAATCGCTTCACAAGGAATAATGATTGGAAAAATTATTCAAGTAGAGCGAGATATCAGCGTGGCTCGCTTGGTGAATGACAACCAAAGTCGTGTGGGGGCTACCATGCTTAACCGCGACCGCAGCCTCGGTGTAGTAGAAGGTGGTTTTGGTATTAGTTTACAGATGAACCTTATTCCGCGTGATGAAGTGGTACAAATCGGCGACAGTATTGTTACGTCAGGCCTAGAAGAGTTTATTCCTCGCGGGCTGGTGCTTGGCACTGTGGCTAGTATTGAAAACGAAGCCTATAAACCTTTTCAAAAAGCGATTGTCACCCCGGGGGTAGATTTAAGCAAGCTCACTATCGTCAGCATTGTTTCGGGAAAATAACGGATACGACGGTATGAAACGTTTCTTCTTCATTATCTCGCTCATTATTCAGCTGCTGGCAGTCTTTACGCTCCATAGCCTTGTTTTGTATCTTTTTCCGTTCCCGTTTGACCGTATTAATATTTTGCTTATTTTTCTGATGTGGAAAATGCTGAAAAATCCTGGTGACGCTGTCTATTGGTTTGCGCTCGCGCTCGGATTTTGTATTGAACTGTTTAATGCTGAATTTTTTGGATTAACTACGTTAGCACTTTTTGTGAGTATTGGTGCAACACGCTTTTTGTTGGAATCAGTCCTTACCAATCAATCCTGGTATATGGTGGGCACGGTCACCTTTGCTTTTGTAGCCCTATTTCGCCTGTTAGTTATTTTCTTTACCTGGTGTAGTGCTATTATCACCCGAGCAAGCTGGCACGGAACAGCCGGGGTGCTTGAAGCTATTAGCATAGACGCAGCTATTACCGCTGGGATTATGATGGTTGGGTATATTTGTGTTCATCTCGCAACTGCTAGGCGGACTACTCAGCGCTATATCTAGAGTATGAGTGAAAAGAACCCCTTCACAATTGAATCTGGAGCTATTCGCGACAACGACCTGACTGGAAAGTATAAAAAAAGTTGGGTGGAAGAAGCAATTGACTTTGAAGAAGGCGACAGTCGCCTCACAATTAGTCATACCCAGAGTTATTTGGGCTCAAGCATCACCAGTCGTCGTCTGGCGGTACTGTTTGGAGTATGTCTCCTCGGTATTCTTACTATTTTTGCTCGCTCGGGCTATCTGCAAGTGATACAAGGTGCGCATTACCGCGCTCTAGCCGAAGGCAACCGTATTCGTCTACAATCTATCCCAGCAGAACGTGGTATTTTGTATGATCGTTACAAAACGGTGCTCGTGCAAAATGTCCCTGGTTTTTCATTATCACTTTCTCCCCAAGATTTACCTCGGGACGCACGCGAGCGAGACCGAGTTATTGATAGATTGGTAGAAATGAGTGGTGTAGAGCGCGGTGAGATTGAACGCTTGGTTAAAAAATATGGCACCTACAGCCAAACCATTACTCTCAAAGAGAATTTGGACTACGACACCGCTCTAACACTATATATTGAAAACGCCACACTGCCAGGCGTGCGAGTGGAGAGCACGAGTGAGCGAAGTTATTACGGTGGCTCGGTTTCTTCGTCACCAAGCCTGTTGAGTTTGTCGCACATTCTTGGATACGTGAACAAACTTACCGATACTGAATTGGATGATTTGCGTAATTCAGGCTATCTTTTGGCAGACAAGATTGGGCGTGTGGGAGTAGAAAAAACCTATGAAACCGCTTTACGCGGGGTGGCTGGCCGTAAAAAAATTGAAGTTAACTCATTAGGGCGTGAACAGAGTGTTTTGGCGGTTGACCCACCACTCCCAGGCAAAGATGTTATATTGTCCATCGATGTAGCTGCTCAAAAGAAAATGGAAGATCTCGTTCGCGCTATGGCAATAAAGCTCAATAAGCGAAAAATTTCTGCCATTGCTATGAATCCAACAAACGGTGAGATCTTGGCGCTCGTCAGCTGGCCAGCGTATGAAAATAATAAATTTTCTCAAGGCATAGATACAGCTACGTATAAAAAATATGTAGAAGATACTGATAAGCCACTCTTCAATCGAGCTATCGGTGGAAGCTACCCGCCAGGGTCAACTGCCAAAATTATGGTGGCTGTCGCTGCGCTTCAAGAAAAAGTGATCTCCCGCTATACCACCGTCAACAGTGTTGGTGGTTTTATGCTTGGTGGAACATTTTTTCGCGATTGGCGAGCTGGTGGACACGGTGTCACCGATGTTAAACGAGCCTTAGCCTGGTCAGTCAACACGTTCTTCTACTACATTGGCGGTGGTCGCGATGCTTTTGTTGGCTTGGGTATTGATAGAATTAACGACTATTTCAAGCGATTTCATCTCGCTCAAAAAACCGGGATAGATATTCCAGGCGAAAGTGAAGGCTTTATTCCAAGCAAAGAATGGAAGCAACAAGTAAAGAATGAAACCTGGTACGTGGGGGACACCTACAATGTGGCTATTGGCCAGGGAGATACGCTGGTCAGCCCACTTCAAGTGGCTTCGTGGACAGCCACTGTGGCTAATAACGGCACCATTGTCACTCCGCACGTGGGGCAAAAAATTACTGACCCTGTTACTAAAAAAACAACTGTTCTTGAATTTCCTACAAGCAAACTTGAAGGTGTCTCTAGTGAAACATTGGGGGTGGTGCGAGAAGGCATGCGCGACTGTGTCGTTGGGGGAAGTTGCCAACTCCTTAGCTATTTGTCATTTCAAGCTGCTGGCAAGACCGGGACTGCTCAATGGAACAGAAACAAGCCAACCCATGCCTGGTTCACCTCTTTTGCGCCATATCGTAACCCTAAAATCGTGGTCACTGTCCTAGTAGAGGAGGGTGGGGAAGGGTCGGTGGCAGCTATGCCTATCGCTAAAGACTTCTTGGCTTGGTGGGGAGCTAACTACCTAGAGTAAAATGCCTTGACATGCTATTTTGTCCCGCCTATACTACCTAGTACCTTTTACTCTATATTTTCTACTATGGTTGACGTTACCACCCATTATCTCTCAGAAGAAAGCTTGACTGAGCTCAAAACAGAATTAGAAACACTCCGGAATACTACAATTCCAGAGATTGCCAAGCGCATCGACGAAGCCAAGCAGCAAGGTGATTTATCTGAAAACGCTGAATACCATCAAGCTCGCGAAGATATGGCCTGGGCGCAGGGGCGAGTGATAGAGGTAGAACAAATTATCAACAATTCTCAGATAATCGTCAAACAAGACACTGGAGTTGTGGCAGTGGGTAGTACTATTCAAGTAGAGCTCAATGGTAAAAGTAAAAATTACACTATTGTTGGCCCACAAGAGATCAACCCAACACAGGGGCTTATTTCTAACGAATCACCTCTCGGAGAAGCCTTCCTTGGCCACCATGTCGGCGACAGGGTAGAAGTGACCACTCCTGCTGGCAAAAACGTCTACACTATCAAAGAAATCAAATAACCAGCACTACCCCGAGACCTCTCGGGGTTTTTTGACTTTTATGGCCTAAACTTGTATACTTTGACTATTCTATTCTCTATTTTTTATGGCCGAAAATACCAAAAATGAGCTCCTCAAAGAGGACGAAGTTCGCCTAGAACACCTCGAAGCTATTCGAGCAGCTGGTCTTGAACCATACCCAGCCAAAAGCACTCGCACCCACCTCTTGGAAGAGGCAAAAAATGCTCCTGAAGAAACCAAAGTTGTTGTTACTGGTCGTCTGATGACTCGCCGTGACATGGGCAAGCTCACTTTTGCTAACTTGCAGGACGCTTCTGGTAAATTGCAGATTGTCTTTTCGGAAAAAGAGCTGAGCAAAGAAGACTACAAATTTTTCAACAAAAATTGTGATTTGGGTGATTTTTTTAGTATTGAGGGCACACGGTTCACTACTCACAAAGGCGAACCAAGTGTTTTGGCCAAAAAATATACCCTTATTTCCAAAGCGCTTCTTCCGCTCCCAGAAAAATGGCACGGTCTCACTGATACCGAAGTACGCTACCGCAAACGCTATCTAGATCTCCTCGCTAATGAAGAATCAATGCGCACCGCCAAGGTTCGTAGTCTTTTAGTGCGCGAATTACGAAACTACTTTGATGAAAAAGGTTTTTTTGAAGTGGAAACACCGGTGTTACAAACACTCTATGGCGGTGCTTTAGCCAAACCATTTGTCACTCATCACAATGCACTTGATATTCCGTTGTATCTTCGTATCGCCCCAGAACTCTATTTGAAACGTCTGATTGTTGGTGGTTTTGAAAAAGTTTACGAAATCGCCAAATGCTTCCGCAACGAAGGCATTGATAATAATCACAATCCTGAGTTTACTCAGATTGAGTTTTATCAAGCCTACGCCGATTACACCATGCTTATGGATATGGTGGAGGAATATCTGCCCCGCCTGATCAAAGCAGCTGGTTTACCTCTCAAATTCACCGTGGACGACAAAGAAGTTGATTTCACCGGACCGTATCCACGCGTCACTATGCGCGAACTGATTAAACAGTACGCCAAAATTGACATTGAAGATTATCCTGATCAAAAATCAATGTTTGAGGTAGCTAAAAAATTAAAGGTAGACGGTATTGATAAAAAAGCTAATCGCGGAAAATTAATTGATGACATCTACAAGCAGTATGCTCGTCCGTTTATCGTCAATCCGATTTTCATGACCGATCATCCAGTGGAATTATCTCCACTCGCCAAGCGTCGCACCGACAATCCAGCCTATGTAGAACGCTTCCAACTTCTTTGTGTTGGTGGTAATGAGCTTTGCAATGCCTTTTCTGAGCTCAACGACCCGCTCGACCAAGAAGCTCGCTTTAAAGAACAAGTAGAGAACGGTAAAGCGGGGGATGATGAGAGTATGCCGTATGACGAAGATTTTATTGACGCCCTCAAACAAGGGATGCCTCCAACAGCCGGTCTCGGCATGGGCATTGATCGCTTAGTAAAATTACTTGTTAACGCACAAAATTTGAAAGAAGTTATTTTGTTCCCGACACTTCGTCCTGAGCAAAAATAAGATTGCTATGAAAAAAGTGCTGGTTTTTGGGACATTTGATATTCTCCACGAAGGACATTTGGCTATGCTGCGAGAAGCGCGAGCACTCGGAGATGAACTTGTAGCTGTGGTTGCGCTTGATCAGACAGTCTTGGAGGTCAAAAAAAGACTCCCACACCACACAGAAAAAGAACGATTAAAGCAACTTGAAGCCACCAGCATTCCTACCCGCGTTCGTCTGGGGAGCTCAGGCGATAAGCTCGCCGTTGTTCGTGAAGAAAAACCAGCTATCATCGGATTAGGGTACGATCAAACATTTTTTACCAAAGAGTTGGAAAAAGAATTTGGAGACACAATTACGATTGTTCGCCTTCAAGCCTTCAAGCCAAACATCTATAAAAGCTCACTGCTCAGACCATAACTGTATGCGACCTAAAACTACCCCACACACGTTTCTTATTGCAACCACCAACCCTGGTAAGTTTGAAGAGTTCACCAGTGAATTTAAAGATTTACCGTTTACTTTTGTCAGCCTCAAAGACGTTGGTCTTGATAAAACCGAGCTCGAAGAGCCCTACCAGACAACTTGGGAAAACGCCCTTCATAAAGCAAAATATTACGCTAAGAAAAGCGGACTAACCACCATCTCGGAAGATACTGCTTTTTTTATTGATGCGCTTGATGGTGCGCCAGGAATTAACGCTAAATATTACGCCTCCAGCCACGCCGAAGCTCGCGCCAAGATTTTGACAGCAATGAAAGGTATACCGACAACTAAACGAACGGCTTATTTTGAAACAACTGGCGTTTTAACCGACCCAGAAGGAATGACGGTTCATCAATTCACCGGTCGCCTACATGGCCTTATTAGCGAACAAGAAATTGGTACTCCACGCGCTGGTATGATTTATGAATCTGTTTTTTATCATCCGCCGTCTAAAAAACACCTCTCGGAGATGACGACACCTGAAAAAAATAACATTAGCCACCGCGGGCAAGTTATTACCCAAATAAAATTTTTCCTGCAAAAACAATACGGTTTTAAACAAATTGCTGTTCCACTCGCAATGATTATGCAAGACGGCAAGCTCCTCATGATTAAACGCCGTGATTCCAGGCCGGAGTTTAATAACAAATGGGAGTTTCCGGGCGGGGGAGTGGAGAAGGGTGAAACGGTTGAGGATTGTATTAAGCGGGAGTGTCTGGAAGAAACTGGTCTCACTATTAAAATCGAAGAGCAAATTCCTCAGATTCTTACCCATTACGAAAGTAAGTGGAATTACCAAGTATTTTTGATGACCTTTATTTGTTCAGTAGTTTCTGGTAAGGTAGAACTTCGAGATAATGAAAACTCCGGATTTGGCTGGTTTACCCCTGAAGAAGCGCTCAAAGAAGATCTATTACCGCTTAATAGCCAACTTATTACCGACGTCTTACCACGTCTTAAACATTTCAGCAAATAACTCTATGTTAGACATCGCATTTATCCGAGAAAATAAGGAGTTAGTCGAAAAAAACAGCCTTACCCGTAATGTAAAGGTGGATTTTGATACATTACTCGCGCTCGACAAAGAAAAAGTTGCTTTGCAACAAAAAATTGATGTACTTCGCGCTGAACGAAACGCTGGATCAAAAAGTAAGCCGACCCCAGAACAGATTGCTAAAATGAAAGAGGTAGGGGAGAAGGTCAAAGATTTTGAAGCAGAAATGAAGCAAAAAGAAAGCGCTTTAAACGAGCTCTTGATTAAAATTCCTAACATCAACCACGAGTCTACTCCAATCGGTAAAGATGATTCTGGCAATGTAGTCGCTCGTACGGTTGGTACAAAACCAGTATTTACTTTTTCTCCAAAAGAACATTACGACGTTGATAGTGTTGCTAAGCTCATGGATTTGGAACGAGGCGCCAAAGTTGGCGGTTCTCGCTTCTATTATCTCAAAGGTAAATTAGCTGCCCTGGAACGTGCTATCATGCAATTTGCCATTGATACGATGGTTGCCAAAGGTTTCGAGCTTATCTTGCCACCGGTTTTGGTGAAAGAAAGCGCTATGTTCGGCACCGGATTTTTCCCAGCTGACAAAAACGAAATCTATACCGTCAACCCAGGCGAGGATAATTTGTTTTTGATTGGTACGTCTGAAGTCCCGCTCATCTACATGCATGCTGACGAAGTTTTTGAAGCCAAAGAATTGCCAAAAAAGTACGTGGCTATTTCTCCATGTTTCCGTCGTGAAGCGGGGAGCTACGGCAAAGATACCAAGGGCCTGATTCGTGTTCATCAGTTTTATAAAGTTGAGATGGTAGTGTTCTGTACCCCAGAAGAATCTGGTGCCCTCCACGAACAACTCCTTGGCTTTGAGGAAGAGTTTATTCAAGCGCTTGGCCTCCATTACCAAGTATTAAATGTTTGTTCGGGTGATCTGGGGTTCCCAGCAGCCAAAAAATATGACTGTGAAGCTTGGTTCCCTGGTCAAAATCGCTTCCGCGAATTGACTTCCACGTCCAACACGACTGATTATCAAGCTCGTCGTAGTAATATTAAATATAAAACAGCCGATGGCAAGCGCGAATTTGCCCACACTCTCAACGGCACAGTCGCAAGCGACCGTCCAATGCTTGCTGTGATTGAAAACAATCAGCAAGCTGACGGTACCGTCATTATTCCAAAAGCACTTCGCAAATATACTGGTTTTGACACTATCTAAAAACTATTTCTACCAACAAAAAAACTACGCCCAGCACGGCGTAGTTTTTTAAAATTCCACTATTCTTCAACTTCAGCTAGAAAAATAATCTGCATTGGTTTACCTTGAGCAGTAAGGACAAGTTCTTCCTGTATTTCGGTCAGAAAAGCACTTTCCTTGCTGTCAGCCGTCTCAAAAGTACCAACTTTTCCAATATCTTTATAGAGGGTGACGTATTGCTGAGCTGTCGCATCATCTCTGTTGATAGTAAAAGTGATATTTTTATTTTCACCAGCTTTTACCGGAACATAGCCAAGCACTTCTGAAGGTTTAGCATTGATTTGATTCTGAAGCACTAACCAACCATCTTCTTTAGCTACAACAGCATCAACGGTAAAGGTGTTAGCTTTGCTGAGCGTATGGTTGGGCATTCTAATTGCTGGCGCAGAAGGGTCGGTAGCACAGCCAGCCCCAAGCAACAAGACGCTCAGAATGCCTAAAAAAGCTCGTTTCATATGATTGAAAACTAAATAATAAACCTGATAGTAGTGTACCAAAAATAAGGCTAGCAGAAAAGGATAAAAAGGTATATACTAAACGTGTCAGACGCTTTGTTTTGGCGCTTTTTTGCTATGCTTACCTGGTTAGAAATTAATAAACGGGCCGTGGAGAGCAATATTCGAGCTTTTCGCCAGATTGTCGGGCAAAAAATGGTCCTTATGCCGGTTATTAAGGCCAATGCCTATGGCCATGGTCTTGCTGAGATCGCGACATTGTGTGCCAAAAATAAAGAAGTTGATGCTTTGTGCGTAGTAAGCCTCGACGAAGCTCTAACACTGCGAGCGCATGGTATTAAAAAACCGCTCGTTGTCCTGGGTATTTATGAGCTTAACGAAAAGATGTTGACTCAAGCGATACGTCAAAAAATTGTTTTACCGCTCTACACTATTGAGCAAGCACGCACTCTAAACAAAGTAGCTGAAAAAATTCGCCGATCAGCTATCGTTCATTTAAAAATAGACACAGGAACATCGCGTATTGGGGTCTTGCCAAGCGAGGCTGTAGCTTTTGCCATACAGGTGAAAAAAACCTGTCCTGGGGTCATTATAGACGGTCTGTGGAGTCATTTTTCATCGAGCGAAGATAATGCTCAGGTGACCAAACAGCAGTTGGCTATTTTTGAAAAAGTTCGGGCACGACTAGCCGAAGTTTCTATTCTGCCAACGTATTGTCATATGGCCTGTAGCGCTTCAACCGCGCTCTATCCGCAAACAATTTGTAATGCAGTACGATTTGGTATCGGGCTCTATGGCCTGCACCCAAGCGAAGCGACTCAGAAAAAAATACAGCTCAAACCAGCTTTGAGTTTTAAAACAACAATTGTACAGGTTAAAACAGTGCCCAAAGGCACAGCGGTGAGTTACGGCCGAACCTTTATCACTAAAAAAACAACTAAGCTGGCTGTGCTGCCGGTGGGCTATTACGATGGCCTGTGGCGATCGTGGAGCAACAAAGCAAGTGTGCTTATCAAAGGAAAACGCTGTCCTATTCGTGGGCGAGTCTGTATGAACGTCACCATGGTAGATGTTACCGCTGTTTCCGGGGTCAAAGCAGGGGATAAGGTAACGCTTCTTGGACAAGATGGCAGAGAGCGTGTCACCGCTGAAGAACTGGCAAAAATAAGTAACACCATTAATTACGAAATTGTCACCAAACTAGGGGAGCATCTACCGAGAATTATTGTCTAATCATGCGCTACTTTCAATCACAACGTCATTTTAGGCGAGAACCACCAAAACGATCCTGGTGGCGTGGTTTATTTTCGCGCAAAACCAAACAACGAGTGGTAGTACAGAAGTCTGAAATGGCCGGCCGATTTGCTAATCCGTACAAACGGGTCTCTGCTCACAAAAAACTAAACATTCCCTATAAGACAATCGCTAGCGTCACTGTTTTTGTCGTTTGGATCGGAGTGATGCTCTACACACCATATTTTCAAATCACCAAAACAGAGTACAGTGGTCTCAAAATTATTAAACACGACGAGATAGACAGCTTTGTTAGACAGAATTTTTTAAATCGTGGACGTTTCTGGCCAGAAGACACTTACTTTATAGTTAGCGCCAATAGTATTGAAAAAAAGCTTGATGAGACATTTGCTCTCAATAATGTCGTCGTTGAAAAGGTATTTCCAAATACACTGCGAATTACTTTGGAAGAAAAAATTTCTTCTGTTATTTATGACAATGGCTCCGGATATTTTTTACTTGACGGATCTGGCGCGGTACTTAAAAAGATTATGCTTGGTGGGGCAGGGGAGGGAAGTGGAGTTGCGACAACCACCACCTCGACCATACCCCGCTCGCCTACCTCCACTCAAATTTTGGCTAATGTAAGCGCTTCTAGTACTCTTTTGACCTCCACCACTACCCCGCTACACACGCCTAATTTCGCTAAGATTAGCCAAGAATACGCTGGCTACCCGATTGTTTACGACCTTCGAGAGCGTGGTGTAGAGGAGCGGGCTAAAAACGTCCTACCGGCTGGTTTTATCGCTGGCGTCTTAGATATTGCTAACAGCATGCGTCGCACCAAGCTCGTGACTATTAAGTATATGACAACAGCTGATCCGAACGCTGGCATTGATGTCTATACTGATCGCGCTTGGAAAATAAAAATGAATCCGTTACTAGATAGCGAAGCGCAAATTGAAAATGTGAAAACAATTTTACAAACTAGTAAGCCGACCGAGTATGTGGATGTCAGATTTGGCGAACGAGTGTATTGGAAGTAGGAACACAGCCAAGCCAGGCGGTATCTGTATCAAGAGAGATATAACGTCGTATAACATAGATTAAGTGACTATAGCACCCAAGGTATGGTATACTATACCAAGTTCATCTTTTCCTAATCTCCCCTATGCTCAAGCAATCTAAAAAGCCTATCATCGATCACGTTACCGACTTCTTGGAATATTGTGAGGTCGAAAAAGGCCTCGCCGCTACCTCGGTACGCAACTATGATAACTTCCTTAAAGTCTTCGTGGAGTGGCTCGAACGCAACAAACTAGCCGAGCTCCTACCCCACGAGCTCTCCCCAGAGCATATTTGGGATTTCCGCTTATTTTTGAGCAAAAAAGAGGATAAGCAGGGTAACACCATTAAAAAGACTACTCAGAACTATTACCTTATCGCCGTGCGCAATTTGGTGAATTATTTTACTGATAAAGATATTCAAAGTTTGCCATCTGAAAAAATAAAATTACCAAAATTAACTGACAAGGATAAAGCTATAAAATTTTTGAAGTTTGAACAAGTCAAACGATTGTTTGATATGCCTGACACCAGTAAGCCAGACGGTCTTCGTGATCGGGCTATCCTTGAGACCCTCTTCTCCACCGGCATGCGGGTCTCAGAATTAACGTCGCTTAATATTAGACAACTTGATACTCCCCGATTATTAAAAGGTTCGCTTGAAGATACTGAGCTTAGTATCAGCGGTAAAGGCGGAAAAGTTCGCGTCATCTATTTCTCTGAACGTGCTCTCAAATGGTTGGTGAAGTACCTACGGACACGCCAAGATATGTATGCTCCCCTCTTCATCAACTACCACAAGAACGACAACGATGATGAACACCGTCTCACTCCCCGCTCAGTCGAGCGTTTGGTTCGAAAATATTGCACCATGGCTGGCCTACCAGTGGACGCCACTCCCCACACCCTTCGCCACAGCTTTGCCACCGACCTGCTTGGCCAAGGTGCCGACATGCGCTCGGTGCAAGAGCTCTTGGGCCACAAAAACATCATGACAACGCAAATCTATACCCATGTCACTAATCCTAAACTCCACGAGATGCATAAAAAATATCATCGCGGTAATAAAGACTAACCCTATGTCAACTATCACCCCACAAGATTTATACGCTTTTCTACAGAGCACCAAAGGCAACTACACTATTCTCGACGTTCGCGAACCAAAAGAATACGAAACGATGCATATTTCTGGATCAACCCTTATCCCAACAGGTGAGGTTCAAAAACGTCTAGAAGAAATTAAAGGTTTTCCACAACCACTCTATGTCCACTGCGCCAGCGGTAGCCGAAGCGCACTCGTCTGTAATTTTTTGAAGAAAAACGGTGTTGAGGCAGTAAACGTCACTGGTGGGATTTTAGGCTGGATTGGCGCAAATCTACCGATCAAAGTCGGCGCTGAATGATTGACAAACAACCATTTTTCTGGTATAACCCGTGAGCCGACTACCTCGGTTCACTTTTTTTCCAACGGAGGCCCCTGTGCCCAGGAAACCAGAAAAACCGCTCAGCACCCGTCAACTGTTCGAGCACATCAGCCCGGCAGACAATGCCATGCTCCGAAGCGACGGTGTTTCCGCTCACACCAAGCGGAAGGCCCGGAAAGAACTGCTCGCCCGCGGCTTCACAGAGAAGCAGTTGAGCGATTATGTCCGTGGAGAAATTTCAACCATCCCCAAGCCGAAGAATCCCCCGGCGAAGAAGGATAAGAAGTAATACTTTTGTACGACGAGGTAGACGACCCCCACGGTCGCTCTACTCTCGCTAGGTTCGCAAACCATTTGTGATTCTAGCGAGAGCGATCAGCCACAAAACACCCTACGAGGGTGTTTTTGCTTTTAACACTGACTAACTGTTTCGTGGCTAACGACTAAACAAAGCCACAACGAGCTGACTTGGGAGGAATTGGTGGGCGCTTCGCTCCTGACGTCGTTTAATTTTCATCAGAACGACATTAGACTTGAACAACAAAAAATCCACGAGAATACCGTGGATTTTATAACCGCTCTTGTAGTACAAGCCATTCAGCTTCCAAATCTTCTATCTCTTTAGTTAGACTCCCCAGTGCCCGATACTGCCCCGGACTAAAGGCTGTCGGATCTTTTTCTAGCTTTACCAATAACTTCTTGCGCTCCCCTTCTTTATCGGCCAGCGCCTTTTCGACACTCCCCATTTTTTTCTTCAACGTCTTTGTTTCTAGATAATCGAGTTTGGCTGGTGTAGGATGAGCCGTCTCCTCTACTCTAACCGCTTCTTCCGAGGCTAACCCGCTCGCCTCCAACGCTTTTTCCATCGTATAGACGTATTCTTCATACGTACCCGGATAACGCACCGCTCTCCCACCGCCCACCACCAGCAAACTTGTTGCCACCATATTCACAAACGTGCGATTATGGGAAATAAAAAACAATGTTCCGGTGTACTCCCCGAGCGCTCTCCCCAAAGCCTCCACCGTTTCAAAATCCAAGTGGTTGGTTGGCTCATCCAACAACAAAACATTATGCTTATTAAGAAGAATCCCGGCCAAAGATAAGCGCGCCCGCTCCCCACCACTCAATACTTCAATTTTTTTGAGAACATCGTCATCGGTAAACAAAAAACTCCCCGCCATCGCGAGTAGTTCTTCGTCTGGGGTATCGTAGGCTTGTGATTTAAGATAGCTAAAAACTGTTTCGCTCTGAGGCAATTGATTAGGGATATGTTGAGCATAATAGCCAATACTAAGTTTATGCCCCCATTTAAACGTTCCTTCAAGCGCTTGAAGCTCGCCGGTGAAAGTCTTCAAAAGAGTCGTTTTACCCTGGCCGTTGTCGCCAAGTATCGCCACCCGCTCCCCGCAATCAATATCGCAGGTGATTCGCTCCGCTACTTTTTTGTCTCCATAGCCGATAGCCATTTCTTTTGTTCGGAGAGCTAGCCCTTTGCGCTTTTCACCAGATGGAATAACAAATCGCGCTGTTCGCATCGCTGAGACAATTTCAATCTTCTCTAAATGTGCCAACTGCTTCATTTTACTTTGCGCCTGACTCGCCTTAGACGCTTTATAGCGGAAACGATCAATAAAAGCCTGCAGATGCTTCTGCTCACGATCTATTTTTTTGTTATACCGCTCTTTCATGAGCTGCTGTTCTTCTTTATAAGCCAAGTACTCTTCAATATTCCCCGGGTAGAGCTCGATTACTCCTTGGTCAACTTCTAATGTCTCGGTACAGGTATTTTTGAGAAATTCGCGGTCGTGCGACACCACCAAACACGAGCCGTGGTAGGACTGTAAAAACCGCTCCAAGAGAAGGAGGGTGGATAAATCAAGATAGTTGGTTGGTTCATCAAGAATAATCAGGTTAGGCTCAGTCACAATCATCGCTGTGAGCTTGACGCGCATCTGATAGCCACCGGACAAACTCCCCATCGGCATCTCAAGCAGTGCTTTACCAATTCGGAAACGCATCGCCGCTTTGGCACACTCCCATGATTGTCTGCCGGTGGTTCGCTCCAAGAAAGCCAAAACTGTCTCCGTCGGCGAAAATTGGTCGTATTGATCAAGATAGCTCAGCCGAGTTGGCGCGTGAATAATCACTTCCCCACTGTCTGGCGTATCAGCGCCCACAATCATTCGCAGGAGTGTGGATTTTCCCGCCCCATTGCGCCCGATTACTCCAATTTTTTGTTTCTCCCCAATCGTCACTCCGGCATCACGAAACAAAGCCCGCGGACCGTAGGCTTTTTTTAGGTTGGTAATTTGAAGAAGTGTCGCCACAAAATCGTTACGGAAGGGCTAAATAATGTTTGAGAGTGTAAATCATATCAGCTTTTTGTTCTTCTGGCTTTTTTTCAGATTCACTGCGGTAGAGCCACTCTAAATAACTTCGATCAGCGGAAGAAGCGAGCTGTTCGTAGGTTTTGCCTTTATGTTTCCCAAAAGTAATCGCCGTAAGAAGCACCGGTGTTGCTGATAATTCCATCATTTTTTCAAAAATTGCTTCATCACTGGTGAGAAGATACATCTCCCCTACTACCTGCTTGAGGTGATTGAACACTCCCTCGAGCACTATAATATCGCCTAAGGCATCGTGGGCCGTCCCAGAGACGTTTATATGCAAAGAATAGCGCAAGTACTGTAAATTGTATTGCTCGCTTTTAATCGTGTGCTGGGCGACTTTAAGCGTATCGATCGCTTTGCCCGGGGTGAGACCTTCATTTCTAAGAACAGCCAGGTCGTACGGAGCATTATGCGCCACAACAATACTGTCTGTGAGAAGACTACTCAATTTTTGAGATGTCTCACTCCCCGAAAAAACCGGCTTGCCCTCTACCATTTCATTGGTGATGTGATGCATCGCCATCGCTCCGTAGGAAATCGTCACTGGTGGTTTAAACATTTCATTCACCACTTCACCAGTCGCGAGGACCTTATATGCAAGCTGAACCAAACGAGGCTTTTCTAAATCGGTTGTTTCGGTATCGAGAAAAATAAGAGACATACAAAAAATTAACGGTTACTAATATAGAGCGCGAACAAAACCGCATTCCCCCACCAGCCAATGAATGAAATGACAAAACTAATGGTAATTTTTACTTGAAGAGATTTTGGCAACAACTCTTTGGCTTTGCCTAACGCTTCTTGGCGAAGAAGAAACGGACTCACCACAAAGCTAAGGAAACAGCCGTTAAGAATCATAACTCCAGCGGACACTAGTTGAACAAGTGTTTGCGGAGTAAGACCGACGTAACGATACACAATCAACCCACCAGCCAAAGCAGTGAGCATGCCAAGCCAAATGAGTGGTTTGGTAATTTTATGCGTACGAATTGTCGCTTCGGTCCAATAGGCTGAGCGCCGACCAAGGAACCCGTGGAGGTCAATCACCGTGACTGCTCCGAGCCCCAGGCTAAAACCAGCCAGAATAAGAAAGATACCGACAGCGTCGAGAGTAAGTAAAGGCATAGAGAATAGTTAATTTCCCCTCTAGTATAAGGAAAAAAAAGTAATTAGGCAACCCACCCCACTCCCCTTCTTTATATTGACAAGAGACCACAAAAAGCATAGTATTAGTGCTATTCTGGGCACTCCCGCCCAGCCAAACGGAGGGTAGTTCTTTGAGACCACACAATCGAACGGTTCCGGCAATTTCACTGGAAGAATTTTATGCTGGTGCACTGTCTCCGGAGGGACGACGCGCACTCGTGCAGAAAATTGGCGATGCTTTTGTAAAGATCGGCTTTGTTGTGATCGTGGGTCACCCCATCGACCACAAGCTCATCATGCTCGCCTACGACGAAGTTCGTCGACTGTTCCACCTCGACCAGGAAACACTCCGTCGCTACGAGATCCCGAGCATTCACCGCCAGCGCGGTTATTCCAGCTTCGGCGTGGAAGGCGCCAAGGATCAGACGCTCGGGGATTTGAAGCATTCTTGGTTTGTCGGTCGAGAATGTCCGGAGGGTCACCCCTACCGGAAGCTCGACGGATACTATGAGAACATCTGGCCAGAAGAAGTACCAGAAATGCGCCAGGTGATGCCTGTCCTCTACCGCCAACTCGAAGGAATCGGAATCGACATCCTCACCTTCATCGAAGAGTATTTGGGCTTCAAGCACAACACTCTCACAGGAATGACGGAGAATGGACATTCACTGCTCCGCCTGATTCACTACCCCGTCATGGCCAAGGGGTTTGCTACTGCTGGATCTATCCGCTCAGCGGAACATGAAGATGTCAACCTGCTGACACTGCTCGTCGGAGCGCTCGGCGGAGGCCAAGGAGACCTCCAGGTGAAAACGCTCGACGGTCACTGGATCCCCGTCGACGAAGAACCGAACTGCATTGTCATCAATGTAGCCGATATGCTCCAAGCATGTACTGGCGGACAGCTCGTTTCAACCACCCACCGAGTGGTGAACGGTGTTCATCTGAACGACCGCGAACGCCTGTCAATGCCGTTTTTTCTCCACCCGAGGGCTGATGTCGTGATCAACAAGAAGAGTGGCCTCACCGCCGGAGACTTCTTGGCCGACCGCCTGCGGGCCATCGGTGTCGCCGAACAAGGAGACAAGAAAAACTAACCGCCACCTCTAACGGAGGAAACCACACAGCTGAGGGGCTTGTGTGGTAGAAAAAAACTACCCACAGCTCACTTACTAGAGATATTCGTGTATATCTAGTGCGTGAGGGGTAGTTTTTTGTTTATACCTTGACAAATAGGCCAAAATCGTCTATACTGTGGCAACTATAGTAGCCCTATAGCCCTGTGGTGCGAGGATAGCAGATTTACGAAAAGACCCTTTTCTTAAGCCTGCTGTCCCCCACCCACCCCAAGGAGAGTCCCGTGACTGCAAACGATCTCGTCGAAAACCTGAAGAAGTACCTGCCCGCTGGCACGAAAGTTCCCGATGTGAGCGAAGTCATCGACCTGTCGAAGAGGTACCACTTCCCCTGCTTCGTCGCCAAAATCGAGACCATGACCGGCCTGACGCTCGAGATCTCGTACTCGATGCCCCGGCTGTCGATTCTGCCGAAGTACACGGTCTACCAGCGTGATGTCCTGCCGGGCCAAGAGTCGCGCGAGCGCGATGCAGCGGAGAAGATGCTGAACGACAGCGTCGGAAGCCCGCTCGGCCACCGGCCGGAATTCGCGCCGACGCCGATCTACTAGGCCGAACCGTCGCCCTCTCTCTCAAACCAGAACCCCTGCCGTCATCGACGCGCAGGGGTTCTCTAATTTTATACCGTTTTAAGAAATATCGTCTTCAATTTTATCGATAGACTTCTTGACCACCTCTTCACTCTCATCAAGATGTTTTTGTAATCGCTGAACCATTCTGCGCTCTTGCAAAGTAAGGCCTCGCTTTGCTTTTTTATCTTCAAAAAAAGCAATTTGATCGCGGACATCTTCACGCAACACCACAAAGATATGCTCAAGACTACGCTCAAATACTACCACATCTTTAAGAACTCTCTTTTTAAGCGCAGCGGCTTTGCGCGAAACGTAAGTCAAGGCAATAAGAAGAGCAATAAACAAACTAAGCACCGGAAGGATAGTAATTAGATAGTCTTCAAATTGGGTAAGGAAACGACTAAATTGCGACTCAACAAAAATGACTGGGATACGAGACGCTTTAACAGTAACTGCACGACGCAGCGTTGCTTTGTTGCCGGCAGCATCAATTGCCTCAACTGTAATAGCATGTTCACCTGGTACAAGCTGAGCCGCAAACATATACGGCATCTTTTCGATACTTGATGAAGCGACGGTTACCGGCAACCCACCATCAACTGAAACAGTATAACTAACTACACCAGACAAAGCATCTGCCGCTGAAGCAGTGACTGATTGTCCGTTGGTAGCAACTTCAAAAATAAGATTTTCTGGAGGCGCTGTATCAACTCGAAGGGCGTACGATGCCGTTCCGCTCCAACCAGCCTGGTTAGCAACCCGAGCGTTAAAATAATTCAACCCATTAGGTATACCAGCGAATGCGTACGAGGTAACTATCCCTTCAGAGCGTGTATCTGGAGCTTCTTTAGTCGTAGCAATAGCATAACTTACCCCAGTGACACCAGCAGGAAGTTTCCAAGAGACTGTGCCGCTTGTTTTTGCATACCAACGATTTTGATCAGGAAAATCAACGGAAGAGATAGCAAGCAGGCCCGGAACACCATCTGTCGGTGCGTTTGTTTCACGCTCTGGGGCAGAACCAATACTAACTTTAACCCCACTCGCCCCAGTCAAGACATCTGTTCCCGAACCATCATTGGCCAAAACCGAAGCTGATCCTAAACTAATTGTCGCCTCGCCCGGCGCTCGAGCTCGCAAATTAACTGTCACAATGCGGCCACGCGAGCCAGAATAACCAGGATTAAGAATAACGCCAGTAAAGCTACTGACACTCGGCTCTTGCACCCACAAATTAACAATACTGCCAGATTTTGAAACAGATACGCCGGATAGTTTATCTGACGGAAAACTCACTCGCCCCTCCACTGCGTTCACCGCCTGACCACCAGCCGAAACATAGATAGTCACCGGAATAGTTTCTCCGACCGAATAATTTGTTTTTGGCGTGGTGGCAAAAAGAGTCGCCGCCGAAGCAGTGGCTGGAAAAATAAAAAAAGCCACACCAATAATGAGGCTTAAGACGACAAAAAAACGACTGATTAATGACTGGTTCCTTTCTGTTTTCTTCGCAGAAAACATACCCTAACAATGATTATAACAAGCCCTAGTAGTATACACGAAAAAACAGCTTTTGAAAAATACGTGGTATACCAAGCTTTGCCGAGCGGAGCGAGTGTCACTACCCGACTATTACCATGGCGGTCAACGGCTTTGACAAAAGTATAACTTTTGAGTGATTGGTCGGCCAAAATAACGGGGCTAATCGCTCGTTGCCACCCTTGTTCACTTGGAGTTAGTTCGCGACTTTCTTGAACTTCGTAATACGCTATCCCCGATTGTTTATCCTGAGCGGTAAAAGCGACCATCCACGGCGCATCAGGGACAGAGGTATTTTGGAAAATAACTGGAGTAAACAGCTCAGGAATAACGGTTTCTAAAGCAACTGTGGACGTGGCGAGCGGAGTGATTCTGAGGCTAAGTGGCTTGCTCGTAACAACGGCCGGTGTCCCCTGCCCGTCATTTTGGTATGCCTCCAGAGAATCAAGCGAGACACGGGCAGTCCCTGCCACCTGCGGAGCAAACAAAAACGATAGTAATAGCCCACGATTTCCTTGATAACCGCCCGGGGTGATCCCAGAGAAAACCACTCCGCTGTCTGTCACATGCGGAGCTTCAACAAAAGCGTTGATAATTGATTGAGCGTTCGTAACATCTTTAAAGACTAGCTGATTCGCCGGAAAAACAAGTCGAGCGCCAAACGTATTCAAAAGAACCCCTTCAGTGTCTATAAAGGCGTTAATTTTAAGGTAATCAGACCCGGCATATGACTCTATTCCCCCATCCTCCAAAAACATCTTGGCCGCCTGCGCTGAATGTGGGGCAATAAACAAGCTTGCCAAAGCAAGTACTGAAAAAATGATAGAACGATAAGAAAAAATAGACATATCAGCCTGTCCAATAAAACGCCATAATACTAAAGTCGACTAGATTAACTCTGCCGTCACCATTTAGTTTTTCAATTTCCAAAGGAATAATTGAGCCGGTTAATGCGCGCTTAAACCAGTAGGCAGCGATAGAAAAGTCCACTAAATTAACGCGACAATCCGCATTTAAATCAGCTCGCAACGCGGAACAGGACCCAGCCTTGTCATCTTCTTTAAGAACAGATTTTGTCCCCACTTTAAAGCCAGCTACACCACTGTAGCCACTGATTTCACCAGCGACAGAGGCTTTGGCACGTGTGGAATGACTGCCAATCTCCAGCGGACTCGTATCAAAATTATAAAGGTAAACACCGTTGCTGTCGGCCTTGGTTTTTACAAAAAATTCTTCTTCTGAGTTCACAGTAATAACGATATCTGACACCGGACTCGATTTACCAAAAATGGCGATGTTGTCACCGCGTTTTACTTCGCTTTTATCAACAGCAATGGTTGGGGCCAAGAAAATACCACTAATATTAGTAGTAGCTCCGTCAGTGATACCCACTGGGAAAGTAACCAAGCTCGAGCGTCGGCCAGCGTCGTCTTCGGAATAGACCGAGAAAATGTAATTACCGGCGGTGAGGCTGGTCACATTAATTTGAAATTTAGCATCCGGTCCAGAAATAGAAGTGGCAACAATTTGAGCGTCTTTAAGCAGTGTCACGGTGCTACCAGGATAGGCTCGGCCAGTAAAAATAGCAGTCGTATTGGAAACACCACCACCTCCGCCGCCGCCCCCTCCTCCACCCCCACCACCACCTCCGCCGCCGCCTGAGCTGGCGGCTGACGGTGTGGCTGTTGCTTCAGTGGACGTTACAATTGATTCGCTCAGACCATCAAGAGCTCGAACAATAAAATAATACGGCGTGCCGGCAGTGAGACTCGTAACTGTATAGGAAGTGCTGGCGCCGGCCGAAGCATAAGTATAAGGACCGCCAGAAACAGCGGAATACCCCACTTGATAGGCTGAAACCACGTACCCTAACGAAGCGTTAGCCGATGTCCACGACAACGATACTTGTGTGGTACCGCCTGTGGCCGACAACACCGGGCTCGTAATCAAGGGAAAATAGAAAAAACCAGCTCGACCAATAAAATTGGTGCTGGTACTTTCCCCTATTACTACCTGACCACTACCACTAATTAACTGAAAATTTGACGATGTTGCTACTCCACCAGACACCAAGACCACCGGATCGCGCACAATAAAACTTGACGACCCAAAATCTGTCGCTGTAACTTTAGCAACAATAGCCAGAGATAGGAGCGTGATGAGAACGAGCGCTCGGCGCATAGAAAAAGATAACGCCGCAACACAGAAGCTGCAGCGTTATAACAAGCGTTACTAAGAAAAATTATTGAGCTGCCGCTTCAGGAGCTGGGCCAATGTTGATTGGGGCAACTTCAATAATTTTATTTTGTGAAGGACTATAGAGAATTGCCTTACGAGCGTTGGTGTAAATAAGAACTTTGTCGTCTTTTGTAGCATTAGCAAAGAAAGGCTGACTTTTTAATTTCTCTGGGTCAGCAACAGTAGCAACTGTCGGCTGTTCACCAGACGGAAGGACAATCAGTTTACCAACTTTGGCAATAAGATCTTGAATTTCACTTTCAGTGGCCGCCTGGGAATTCCGGCGCAATTCAGTATTCTGCTTATAAAAATAAGCAGCGGCAATTACTGAAACAAGGGCAAAAACTAACAAACCAAGAGATGCTAGTTTCTGAGTGTCAAGGCTTTTTTCTGGCATAGAAAAAATGAAATAATAAATACTAAAGTAGTGTCAGTATAGCACGTAGCTCTTATAGCTAGCAAGCAAGTTCATCCACTTTTGTCAACAGTTTACTCAGCCGGTGCTGGTGCAGGTTCAAAAACAGCCGGTGCTGGTGCAGGTTCAAAAACAGCCGGTGATGGTGCTGGCTCAGCTACTGGAGCAGTCTCAACTACCGGTTCAGGAGCTACCACAGGAGCTGTCGTTTCTTCGGTAGGCGCTACCACTTGTGGTTCACTAGAAGGTGCAGTTTCTTCAGATGTCGGCATCGGAGACTCCACAGGAGAAATAGGGGCTGTAGATGAAGCGCTCGTGTCCCCCACTACCTCGGACGGAGGGGTTGTTTCAGCAGTAGTGGTTGGAGTTGTGGAAGTAGAAGTTTCTTCGGTTGGCATAGTAATTACCTGCGGAGTACTTGCTGGAGCAACGGCTGGCACAGAAATGAAGATTTTTGGATTCTTAACAGCAAAGGCTGTCCAACTAAAGGTGACCGGAGCGCTCGCTGGTTTATTGAGCACGATAGTAAAGCCTTTAACTGATTTCTTAGTAACTACGAAACGAATATCCTGAGCAAAAACTTCTGCATCTGTCATCATTTGTTCAGTCGACGTAGTGTCTTCAAGACTCAACGTAACGTTAACAATTGGTTGTTCGAGATATTCTTGATCAAAGACAACTTCAACCGATTGAGTGCTTGAAGCGACGACAGCGAAACCAGCAGTATCAACATTGAAGTATGGGCGACCGAAGAAAGAAACATCGTTCATGAAGGTGAGGATGTCACCAAGAGAGCTGATAGTGTCTGTCTTGAGCCCATTATTAAAGATGCTCAAACCAGCAACTTGGAGAGTGTTACTTACTGACAGATTAGAAACAGTCAGGAGAGTAGATGTTGAACTTGTAGTCGAGACATTCATCAACGCTGATACTTCGGCTTGGAGATTAGCAATAAGCATATCCGTAGTTGTAGCACGAGCTTGTAAGTTTTGCATCGTAGTATCCATAGACAGGACAGCGGCTTGCAACTCGTTCATACCTACTACTTCACCAACAAATTTCTTAGCAGTGATTTCGCCAGCATATGTAGCGTTACCTAACGCATCAAAGGAAATGGCTACGGTTCCCGTGGTGCCGATGGTGAATTTACCATTTTGATCAAGTGCTACGCCAAGATCAGTGCCAGACAGCGCATTCAAACGAGACAAGTAGGCGTCACGAGCATTAATTGTTGGAGCAGTGACAGAGAGTGAAGCAACAACTGTATCAGAGAACATTTCAGACAAGCTACTTGAAGAAGAAAGACCAATATCAAAACCTGGAACAGTCATTCTGGAAGCGTTAACAAGAGATGAAATAAGGTCAGACGCAGAGTTAGAGCCACCAGCGGTAGAGACAGTGATGAGGCTGCCAACTTTACCTGTGTAATGTTCAACTGAAATTACTACTGGGATAGAGCCTTCTGATTCACCAACATACGTAGCTAAAGCTCGACCGAGCACTGTACCCGCTTTTGTGGCGCGCATGGCCACACCAGGAATTGGGGAGGTTGTAAGATAATCACCAAAGTTAATCGGACCATTCATAGTGGAAACACGGACAGTAGCTCGACCATGAGAAGTGACCTGCACACCATCAACCGTATTATTAGTGAGGGTCAAACCACTACTTGGGATAATAACACCCACCAAGTTAGGATCATACGACCCCATACTTGAGGTGACACTGCCGTCCCCTACTACAGAATCAAGGCTGACAAGCGTCCCCTCAGGCAATTCTTTAACTTGTTGACCTGCTGGATACAGCTGACCGAGACTCGACAAGCCAACAAGATCAGGGGTAGTAGTTACGATTTCAGGGATAGACAAGAGAGCTGGATCGCCACCGCCACCACCAGAATCGTTTTCATCTTGCCAAATACGCATGTAGTCAATATCAAGCACAGCGTTGAGACTTGGGTTAAAGACCATCAAAGCAGCAAACGGTGTTAAGTTAACCCAACCGGAATAGCTAGCAGGGTTAACTGTAATTGGCGCGCCACAACTGACTTCGTCAACACCGTTAGCAGTATTACTATCTACCATGAAACGAATAGCTGACGAACTAACAAATTCAATGCGCAAGAAGTTGAAACCAGTGCTGGAAGAAATAGTAAACGGATCGTCTATCGCACAAGAAGTGGTAGCAATACTGTTGCCGTTTTTAACCATACCAACCCACGACAGAGAATTACATGTACCAGCCCCACCGCCGTTGAGCGAGAGCCAAGAAGGGGTGTTGGCGGCATCTTTACAGTTGGTAAAGTAAATACCGTCAGGCGATGATGATGGAGCAATAACCGCCTTAGAGGAAGTCGGCGAAGCCCACAAACCAACCCAATAGCGCACAGTTGATGTGGTTGACGACACGATATTTGGGCGAACTTTAGCAGTCATGAGAGGCAGAGTGTTGGTAGCCCACAAGTAATTACCACCACCAGCTGTACCACCGTAGTATTCCATAATACCCGTTGAGGAGTTAGCGGCTGTCGTAATAACTTGCAAACGTTCAATGCCGTTTACTACATGAAGTAACGATTGAACGTTTGGAAGAGCACGTGTACCAGTGGCACCAGCTGGGAATGTATACGGATTAACGGTAGTTGTTGCTAAAGACCAGGTACCACCAAAAGCAGCACAAGCAGAAACTGTCGGGTTACCCTCATCACCACGCATTTGCGTACCAGAAACTGTTGTCACAGTAGCACAACTACCACGACGGTAAATGTTATATTCTTCACCAAAATACGAGTTACGAGGAATAAAGGCGCCGGCTGTAACAGCAGAACCAAAGTTTTGGCTTAAGTCTTTTACTTCAAAAAGGGTACCTGTGGTTGTACCTTTTCGTTCAATTGAAAATGAAGTAGACGTAGGCATCACAAAAGAAAAGGCAGTTGTCGTATTAGCCGAAGTTGATGTTCTGAAGAACTCAAAACCAGAAGTAGTCATACGCATCACCGCATTTTCTGCTCGAGTTCCACCAATATGGAACATAATTGTGGAAGTATCTGAAGTTGCCGTACCAAGCGCTAAATCGCCACCATTTACATACAAATAACCATCGTTAGCACCGGTAATCGAGAAGGCCGCATCAGTATAACCAGAACTATTGATACCCATATCAATAAAGAAAGCTGAGTCAGTACCGTTGTCGGCAGTGGCTACAAAATCAGCTGAAGCACTTGTTCCACTACTTTCGTTATGTACAACAACCTGACCATAACTGTTAGTACTAGTGGAGAAGATAGCTAATGCACCGCTGTAAGTAGTACCCACCAAAGCTGTACCAACAAACAGTGTACCGGAAGCACTGACATCACCACGACTATTTACAAAGAATAACCCGTCATTATTGGCAGTCGAAGTGGCAATGAAGATACCGTCAGCACGGAGACTTGAAGTGGTTGAACCGTTAGTCACGGTAACAGCGGTAGTGAAAGCGGTGGTAGCTGAGCCGCTAGTACCATCCAAACCACAGGAGAATTTACCAGTAGTTGCGTTATAGAGTACAGTGTCACTTTCAGTACTACAGTTTGAAAAACCGTCCTGGAAGAAACTACCCGAAACACTCAAATTGGTACCCGTTGCACTACCAAAGGTTAAGGCGTTAGAGATACTTAGGTTGGTACCAGTTGCTGAAGTAAAGTTAAGGAAACCAGTACTGAAATTAGTACTTGTCGCATTACCGAGGCTTGTTGGGCCAGAAACACGCAAGTTGGTAGAAGTGATTGAAGTTCCAACAGCTGTAGCAAAGGTCAAAGCATTAGTGAGATTTAAGTTGGTACCGGAAGCACTAGTGAAGGTAACAAGACCAGTGCTCAAGTTGGTGGTCGTAGCTGAACCAAAGATGCGGAGACTGCCAGAAGCAGAGACATTACCAACGGAATCAGCAAAGAAAAGACCGTTTAAATTGGAGGTCGAGGTAGCAATAAAGATACCGTCAGCGCGGAGACTTGAGGTGGTTGAACCGTCAGAGACAGTAACTGCCGTAGAGAAAGCACTTGAAGCTACCCCACCGGTTGCGTCAGCACCACAAGAGAATTTACCAGTGGTAGCGTTGTATAAAACGGTTTGACTTTCAGCACTACAGTCGGTGAAACCAGTTTGGTAGAACGCACCGGTTAAGTTAGCGTTAGTGCCGGTAGCGTTAAGGAATGTTAAACCATTTGCCAAACTGAGGTTCGTACCAGTGGCTGAAGTGAATCCGAGAAGACCAGTACTCAAGTTAGTAGAGGTAACATTGGTGATGGTAGTGTTAGCTAAGTTGGTAAGACTAGCCACGTTCAAGTTGGTGGAAGTAATACTTGTACCCTCAACGCGAGTAAAGGAGAGGTTGGTGGTAGTAACATTAGTAAGCACTGTTGGGCCAGTGACAGCGAGATTTGTACTGGTAACGCTCGTACCTTGAAGAACGGTGAAAGCGATGTTCGTGCCAGTTGCGTTGGTGAAGGTAACAGCACCGAGGTTTGTGAGACCAGTAACTGCCAAGTTGGTGGTCGTCGCGTTCGTACCGTTGAGACTGGTGAAAGAAATGTTGGTACCAGTTGCACTGCTGAAAGTTAGGATGCCAGCATTAAGGTTGGTAGTAGTAACACTAGTACCGACTGCGGTTGCAAAAGTAAGCGCATTAGCAAGATTTAAGTTGGTACCGGAAGCACTAGTGAAGGTAACAAGACCAGTGCTCAAGTTGGTGGTCGTAGCTGAACCAAAGATGCGGAGACTGCCAGAAGCAGAGACATTACCAACGGAATCAGCAAAGAAAAGACCGTTTAAATTGGAGGTCGAGGTAGCAATAAAGATACCGTCAGCGCGGAGACTTGAGGTGGTTGAACCGTCAGAGACAGTAACTGCCGTAGAGAAAGCACTTGAAGCTACCCCACCGGTTGCGTCAGCACCACAAGAGAATTTACCAGTGGTAGCGTTGTATAAAACGGTTTGACTTTCAGCACTACAGTCGGTGAAACCAGTTTGGTAGAAAGATCCTGCTAAATTAACATTTGTGCCAGTAGCTGAAGCAAAGGTAACGAGGCCGGTGTTCAAATTAGTACTAGTAACATTGCCGAGATTGGTAGGACCAGTCACTGCAAGGTTAGTAGAAGTTACACTAGTTCCTTGGAGTACGGTGAAAGCGATGTTGGTACCGGTGGCGCTCGCGAAGGTAAAGATGCCTGTACTGAGATTAGTGGAAGTAACACTTGTTCCAACAGCTGTAGCAAAGGTCAAGGCGTTGGTAAGATTCAGGTTAGTACCAGTAGCGTTAGTGAAAGTGACGAGGCCAAGACTGGTGAGACCAGAAACAGCTAAATTAGTAGAAGTTGCATTACCCAATGTTGTTGTTGCTAAAATAGTTGTACCAGCAACTTGTAAAGTTGCTTGTGGCGATGGCGTTCCAATGCCCACAAAACCAGAGCTTGAGACTGAAAGAATATCAGCTGTGGCAACATTATATTGAGAGCGAATTTGGAAATAATCTACTTTTTGAGCACCTTGTGCTGCCGCTGGCCCACCAACTACCAAAGCAATGGAGGTTGAAGCGTTAGCAAGCATTACATTATTTGTGCCAGCGTTTATACCGTAGTACAGCATATCCCCTGACCCACCATTGATAAGATTGCTTCCGTTAATGCGAAGTGTGCCTGCTAACGTTGCCGCCCCAGTTTCTGCCACTGTCCATTGTCGAGTACCTGCAGAATTTTCATAAGCAACGATATCGCCACCGTCGCCGCGGTAAACAACTTTAGCCGCGTTAGTTGGAACACCCGATGGGATACCAATATACACATTACCTGTTTTACTGATACGAAGCATTGACGAACCTGTTGAAGACGCAACATCAAAAGGAATTTGATCTGCGGCTGCTTGAAGACCAAATTGAGATATAGGAGACGACGAGTTAACACCAAGCCGAAGAACATTGGTCAGACCAGAAACATTCAAGTTAGTGGAAGTGACACTACCAAGTGCCACTGCCCCACTCACGCT
>CAYZGX010000007.1:0-48245 GCA_964478235.1 uncultured Gammaproteobacteria bacterium | reverse complement strand
GCTGGATTAATTTCGGTGAAGAAGCTTTCTAAATTTTTTACCACATTATCGGTGATAGCTTTCACTACTTCTGGAATAAAACTACCACGAACTTCGATGAAAGCTTTTTGAATAGCGACATGTACTTTTTCAACTTTAAAATCTACCATTGAACCATCGCGTTTTTTGATCTTCTTAATTGCTGACATACGGAGAGTGTATAAAAAATAAAAAGCACTTTGTAAGTGCTAGTAGTGTAGCATAGCGCTAACACTATAGGTAGTGGTCATCCTGTGGATAACACCACTACTAATCGTTTTCTTGGCTAAAACGTAAAAACGCCCCCACAGATTGTTTTTTCGAACTTTTTTACACCAATTTTGGCGTTAAAAAAAGAAGGCATTCGACCCCTCTTTTTTAGTTGTTGTGTACTGGTCATACTATCACCAGCCCCGTGTGTTGGCAAGGGTAAAAAATGTGGGTAAATAGGGTTGTGGTGGGGATAAGTCGAGGGACTTTTTTGCAGAGCGCCACTAGTTGCTTTAAAATAGGTGATTGAGTACTATAGAAGGGTCATTTTTTGTTTTTTTGTATGAGTGAAATCTTTAGACCACGGTTAGAAGCTGAGCAAGAGGTAGAAAGTCTAAACAATTTTTATCTTTATTTGCCAGGTGGGTATTATCGCGAGCGTCGAGGTAAAAATCCTCAAAAAGATGCGATTATGGATGCTGTTGATGGTCTTTTGGCGTCAGAATTTTCTTCCATCAATATAGAGGCAATTTTAAATAGTAAAAAAGAGATGGGTGATTTAGCTGAAGCTGTCTTTAAAGCCCACAAAGGAGGCGAAGAGTTGGATCTTGAAGCTTTAGAGAAGCAGGAGAAAGAGATTAAAGCTCGTAGTGGCGAGGAGCGTCTTATACCGCTTTTCAAACGATTGGTGGAAATGGGCTTTGATCCAGTGTTATTGAAACAGTAGTTAAAAAACTCTCCGTTGTGGAGAGTTTTTTGGTGGTGGACGGAGGGGGAATCGAACCCCAGGACCGAGGATGGTAATCCTGGTCGCGAAACCATTCGCTCTCCGCCCTCAAGTCCACCATAAGTAGTATATATAAAGAGAGATAAAGTTTTCTTAAAGCAAAAGACCCCCTTACGGGGGTCTTGAGTTTCGGAGCGAATATATAATTTCGCGCCAGGATTACCATCTGCTGGTAGAGTAGTATAAAAAACATCTTTTGTCAATGGGGATGACTTTATTTTTTCTTTATTTTATATCACCCAATTCTTGTAAAATAGTTTCAGCTAGTGATTGGTTTTTGATTGGGAAGCGGGTAATTTCTTTTGGAGAGATCCAAACATAATCAGTATGTTCACCGCTGAGCATAATAGATGTGTCGATATTTTTGAGGTGGCACACATAATTTTGTGCTAACACCTTTTGTCCGTCGGTTGGTCTAATAAAAAACCACGATCCCGTTGGTTTGCCGACAACAACTTCAACACCAAGTTCTTCCTGAATTTCTCGTTTTAGTGCGTCTACTTCGGTTTCGCCTGGCTCACACAGTCCGCCTGGTAGATCCCAATTGGCGGTGTCACCAGGCTTCTTTTGGCGCTGTAGAAGCAGGATTTTCCCGTTTTTTTGAATAAGGCCTTTAATAGCTTTGGTAGGAAGTGTAGGCATAGAGTGGTAGTTGGAGTGTAACAGGGTAGAGTTGTTTCGTAAACAAAAAAGACCGCTCTCATCCGATCTCTATGTAAAATATAGAGTTAGAATGAGATGGGCGGTCTTTTGTGTCAGCCCTAGATACTCGTTTGCAGGCAGGTGACACTACTGCGATAAAATCACTGATCGACAGCGATGAACTTGGCGGGAGCAAAGCAGATGAGTTGCATTTGGGGGCTTTGGTTGTTTTCCAGAACCACCAGCTTCTGACCTTTGTACTCAAAGATGTCACCGTTTTTGGCCCCCTTGGCCGATTCTAGCTCGGGAGGGAGGAGGGGCAATGGCTCGGTCCAGTCCAGGTTGCTTCGATCGGGCACGAGCGAGAACTCAATGACGGGGATGCCATACTTCTTCACAGCTTGGTAGCTGACCAGAAAAGTGGTGGTGATGGCAGGGTCAGTGCTTTCACCACGGACTTCTTGATTGGCTGTGTGTTGGATCTCCGAGAGGGGGACCGGTATATTGGCTGGCCACTCTTCGAGAAAAAACTCCGGGAATCGTTCGGCGATTTTTCGATCCTCTTCGAAATCCATATCAAGAAAGAACAAGAGCTGTTTCAATTCGCGATGCTTGAGCGCGTTGATGTCGTTCCACTTTTTGATTCGTGGCATGACTTGCCTCCAGGGATAGGGGAAAGAGCACAACAACTTTCATATACATAGCATTAAAACGGCGGTTTGTCAACGCTACTAATTAAAAAACACCAGTTATAAAGTGGTGTTTTTTCGTGTGGACCTGATCGGAGTTGAGTCGCTCATTGCCATTCGCTCCCTGAAAAACCTTCGGGTTTTCCAGAGCCTTTCCTCAGCATGTAGGAAAATACTTTTCCTACCACCTTTGGTTCAAATCCTCTCTTCGTTCAATTAATATAATAACACCGCCACGAATGGCGGTGTTATTGTATTAGTGGACCTGATCGGATTTGAACCGATGACCTTTGCTTTGCAAAAGCACTGCTCTACCAACTGAGCTACAGGCCCGTTTTTTGTGAGAACACTATACCAATTCGGTTAAAGAATGTCAATATATGTGCTATACTAACCCTAGTTATTCTTTAAGTATCTTTTGTTATGCAGATTGCCCCTCTTGAACTACAGGCTATTGGCCAGATCCTTTTGGCTGTTGTCCTTGGTGGTGTTTTAGGTATTCAGCGCGAGCGTTCGGGTAAATCTGCTGGCCCCCGCACCTATGCGCTGGTCACTGCTGGGGCGACGCTTGTCACGGTTATCGCCCTGTCTCTTAATTCGCCAACCATGATGGGTCAAATCCTGACTGGTATCGGTTTCTTGGGTGCAGGCACTATTCTCCACAAAGGTAATGATTCGCATATTGAAGGACTCACCACTGCTGCCGGCCTCTGGATAACGGCGGCCATTGGTATGGCGATTGGTGCGGAATATTTTGTCTTAAGTATCGCCACCACCTTTTTGATTCTCTTGGTTTTAATGCTCAACGACCAGCGATTTAAAATTGATTCTGGAAAAAAATAGTTTGACTATTAAAAATCCCGGCTAAATGGCTGGGATTTTTTTATTGGATAAAAACGAGGCTGGCTGTCCACCACAGAAAGGCCACAAATAAGAAATCTATGTAGAGTCGCTTGAGAAGGTTGAGGAGAAAAATGATGAGTGTTACTGGGTAGATGACGATGGCGAGTGGGTTTCGAGCAATAGCGTGGTTGGTGGTGGTGAGGAGTGCTTTAGCGTCGCCATTGGAGGGGATGGCTTGAAGCCCAATAGTGATTCCAAGCCAGAGATACAAACCGTTAGCAAGCGTTTGATAGGGTTTGGTAACGAGCGAGAAGAGGTATAGGGTGACAGCGCTGTTGATAAGCAATGGTCCGAGAGCGATAAAGAGCGCCTGGAAGCTCGATCTCGGTTCGTCGTGGACAACATAGCCGGCGGTTCGGCTAAAACGAAACAAAATGAGGCGGTGAATTTTTACGCCAGAAAGTATACAAAAAAAGACGTGTCCTAGCTCGTGGACAATGACCCCCGGCGCAAGAATGAGGGAAGTGAAATAGTAGCGCCACATAGGCTAAGTACTTTTTTTATTAGAAGAAACGAGCCAGATACTGGTAGCAAGTATCCAAAAGATAAAAGCGAGATCGTTTTTGAAATAGGGGACGTCGATGAGGCCATGAGCGGTGAAAATAGTAAGAGCTGAAAGCGCTCCAGCGCCAAAGAGTAAATCTTTTTGGCTAATCCGAAGAGCGAGGCGAAATAAAGCGATGAGGACACCAACAAACCCGAGCATTCCGAAGAGTCCGATCTCTGTCCAAAAATTAAGAAGGATATTGTGTGGGTAAATAAGGCGCTCTAGCTCTTCTTGGTTGTAGTGTTCTTTTTGAACCTTGCGGAAAAATTGACGGATACCAGCGCCAAAGACAAAGTTTTTTGGGGAAGTGGTCAAAAAGTCCTTGGAATAGCTCCAAAGTGTGAGACGGTTACTACTTGAAGTGTTTTTGGAAGCAATAAAATTTTGTACCGGAGGAATAAAAAATAAAAGACTGACAGCGATAAGTCCACCAGCCACTATTCGGCGCCAACCAAGTGTCCATAGATAGACTACCGCACCAATGATCAGGGCGAGTATGGCACCGAGCGATCGGCTGGCCAGAATCGCACCCAAACTGAGTAATACTATAACTGTTAAAAATATACTTATTCTTTTTTTGTTTTTCTTCCAGGCATCAAGCGCTCCGCTCGCTGCAAAAGGAATAAGTGGGGCGAGATAGAGCCCGATAGCGTTGGGGGATGTGTAGAAAGAGGTGACTCGGCCAAAGAGTTCGTCGTCCCATAAGCTTGGTGGAAAAAATGACCCGGTTATTTTTTGAAGAACAGCGAGAACGCTGACGCTGACGCTTCCAAGTATAAGGGCGCTCACGAGCTTGTATCCCGATAGCATTTCTCGGCGTCCAATACAGACGATAAACAATACTAATGGTTCAAAAAAGTAGGCGCGCCACTGACCGAGTGAATAAAACCACATGTCACTGACAAAAATACCAGCGAGTGAAGCGATAAAGAAAATGCTGAGTGACCAAGCTAAAAGTTTGTTGTCGGTTAGAGTCTGTTTTATTTTTGGTAGATCGTTTTTGGCATAGCGAACGAGCCAGACAAGAGCGATTGCCCCAAAGGACATTTCAAGCAGGGTGGAGGGAAGCGGGCCGATGGCAAAGCGAATGAGATAGGTGGGCAGGAGTAAACAAAAAAAATACAACGCTAGACGAAAATTGGTCCAAGCGAAGAAACAATAGGCGAGAGTGAAGACAAGAACAAGGGTGAGCGTCATATTTTTTTCCAACTAAACTGTTTTCGTTTTTGTTTTTCGTAAAAACGAATAATAGTGTAGGCAATAAATTCATTTTCAATATCGCCAGCAAGGGCCATGGCCACGGCTTTTTTGAGCGACACAAAATGCGGAGTAATATATTCGCCTGGATCGTGTGGTAGCGGATTTTTGGTAAGTCCGCGGGCAGCAAAGAGATAAATGTCCCAAATAAGTTTGGTGGAAGGAGATTTTTTTTGAATGAGCTGTAATTCTTTGGCGGCAAAACCAGTTTCTTCGCGGAGCTCGCGCCCCGCTGCTTTTTTTGGTGTTTCGCCGGGATCAATCATACCTGCCGGCAAGAACCATACTGGTTGTTTAAACCCAGGGCGAAGCTCTTTAATAAGAAGTAATTCCTGTTTTTCGTTAAAAGCAAGGATGGTAACAGTGCTTGGTCGTTCACAATATTCAAACGTTGTTTTGGTGCCGTCGGGCAAGGTGACTGGTCGAGTGTGAATAGTAAAAATTTTCCCTCGATAGGTAATCGTATCTTTTCCAAAGGTGAAACTAGGCATACTATTTGAGTTGTTTTACAGCGTGATGACTAGTGCGACGGTTGTATTTAAGTTTTAGTTCAGCAGAAACAGGTAGATGAATGCGACAGGTACATTCTTCTTTGAAAATATAGACCAAAAGCCCCGTACCCAAGAATGAAACTACAGAGACGGCGATAAAGAGTGGGGTAAAGGAATAGGTGTTGGCAATATAGCCACCGATAGCTGCCGCCGAAGCGATTCCGAGGCCAACAACGGTGTCGTAAATACTAAATTCATAGCCGGCACGATCTTGATTGAGGTAGCGGTTAAATAATACTTTCCAACTTGGATAGGCCAAGGCTTGTCCAAGACCATAGACAATTTGAATAAGGTAGAGGCCGGCAATCGTTTTACATAAAATGTAGCCAAGCGGAACAATGCTGATGAGAAGTGATCCGGCGAGCATAGAATAGAGCTCGCGACAGTTGCCTTTTTCTTCATCAGTCCATTTACCAACCACAATTTGGAGAATCGCTTTAGTAAACATCTGAATGGTGATGGCCATACCAGCCGAAGCGATCGTGGCATCAGGGATTTGTTTGATAATGAAAATAGAAAAAATCGGCGAGATGAGGCCGAAGCTGCTCAAAATAAATAAATCTGACAAAATGAGAACGCGAAGAGCTTTATTCATACAATTTAGTGATTGTAGTGTAGCAATTTAGACCCCCTTTGTCTATTTGCCTCTTTTTGGTATACTCGCTGAACAAAATTCTATGAAGTATCACATTTTTGGCACTATTGAACGAGGGCAAGGAGTGGGGCGAGCGCTTGGTTCGCCAACCGCTAATTTACCCGTTACTTTGGCATTAGAGGCGGGTTTACCGCTTGGTTTGTATGTTGGGACAGCTGTGGTTCAGGGAGCGGTGTATCGGGCGCTTATCTATTTTGGGATTAATTCGCTGACTAAGGCTGACTGTTTTGAAATATATATAAAAGACTGGTCGGGCAATCTGTATGGCCAGGCGGTGGAAGTTGTCCCCGAAAAATGGCTGCGCGAACCGCGAGAATTTGGCTCAGTTGAGGCCTTACGGGCGCAAATTCAGGCCGATATTGCCATGGCGGGGTGGTAAATCTAGATAGATATATAAAGAAGAGGCTGTTGAAAGGTCTCTTTTTTGTTTAATCTTAGCCAAATCATTGACAAATTGGCTATTTTTTTGGTATACTTTTTGGTGCGTTGATGGCCGCCATGGTGGTAGGCCTACATACGCCTTTGAGAGAGTTCTCATGGGCAAAATTGGTACCGTCCCTGTTCGGGGCACGACTCATTCCCGTCCGGTGTACCGCGACAACGCGGGCAACACCTTTCTCGGTTTCCACGGTCGGAGCGCTCGGGTCGCGATTGGCAAGTCCAAGGACGGCGCCGACGCTTTCGTGAAGGCCGACTTCGCTGCCGCCAAGGCCGCGAAGGGTAAGTAGCAAAATTCATTCGATCTTTTTCCGAGACCGCTAGCCTAGTCCCCAGAGGGATGAAAGCTGGTGGTCTCGCTTTCGTTTTAGGGGGTGCTTGACAAATGCAACTCATTTGCGTTATAGTATTGGTACTATGATTCGTTATCTTATTGCTTTAAGTATTGCTCTTGTCGCCTTGGGCGCCGGATGCGCTCAGTCGCCAACTTTCACCGACACTCGTCCGGTGGTGGTGGCGTCTATTTTTCCGTTGGCGGATATCACTCGTCAGATTGCTGGGGATACACTTCGTGTAGTGATGCTTTTGCCTCCGGGTATGAGTGAACATACGTTTGAGCCAACACCACAAGCGGTGCAGTCGGTCGCTGGGGCAGAAGTATTTTTCAAAATCGGTGCAGGCTTAGATGATTGGACAGATACAGTTGCTCTGTCGGCCAATGAACGGGCGACGATTGTTGATTTGTCGCACAGTGTTGTTTTGAAACCATCTCTGGAAGAAGGCGCCGATCATGAAACTGAAACATCTGAAGAACATGCCGAACACGGTTCGTTTGATCCGCATTATTTTTTGACTGTTAATAATGCTGTAATAATTGCCAAAACAATTACTCGAGAATTATCGGCTGAATATCCAACGCAAGCAACAGTTTTTGAAACCAATCTTCAGCAGTATCTTGTTCAATTATCTTCTGCTGACATGGCTATTAAAAAGACGCTGTCGGGATTGCCGTCCCGAGATATTGTTACTTTTCATGGTGCTTGGCAGTATTTTGCTGAAAGCTACGGCCTCACTATCGCTGGGACCTTTGAACCGTTTCCTGGTCGCGAGCCGTCGCCGCGGTATTTAGCAGAATTGATTACAGCTATTAAACAAAAGAATATTTCAGTTTTATTTATTGAGCCGCAATTTTCAGCTGAAGCGATTAGTCAGGTGGCGCGTGATTTGAACATTACGCTCGCCACACTTGATCCGATTGGTGGCACTACCACAAGCACACAAAGTTATATTGACCTTTTGCGTACAAACGCGGATACTATAGCTACAGCTCTCAAGGGGAACTAATATGTTTTTAGGAGTGAACAACTTATCAGTCTCGTATGGAACTAACCAGGTATTGGATCAGGTTAGTTTTAGTATTGAAAAAGGTGAGATCGTTTCAGTGGTGGGACCAAATGGTTCTGGTAAATCAACTTTGGTGAAAGCTTTGCTTGGTCTTATTCCATATTCGGGGGTTGTTACCGTTGATGGTCATCCGCTCACGCGTGGGACACAGTATATTGGTTATGTGCCGCAGCGCTTTGATTTTGATCGTACCTTCCCAATCACTGTTCAGGAGTTTTTGTCGTTGGTGCATGGTGTTTCTACCAAAGATTCCGAACAAGAGCTAGTGCGAGATTTACAAATTGATTTACTTCTTACAAAACGTCTTGGTGAATTGTCTGGTGGACAGTTGCAGCGAGTGTTGATTGTGCAGGCGTTATTGTCTAAGCCGCATATTCTTATTTTGGACGAGCCGACAGCTGGTATTGATAGCGCCGGATCGCACAGTTTTTATGAAATTATCAAACATTTGAATCAAGAACATCAAATGACCATTATTTTAATTTCGCATGAGACTGAGGTGGTCTACGATGTTTCATCGCAAGTTATTTGCTTAGATGGTGATGGTGGCTTGCATGTGGAATCTCTAGGAATAGCCTCGGAGCGAGAGCTGTTTGCCAAAACTCATCACAATACCAAGACAGTGAAACGTAATCATCGTCATTCTTGAGCACTATGTCACTCCTTGAACTCTTAGCCTATCCATTTGTACAGCGCGCGATTATTGCCGGGGTTTTTACCGGGGCGCTTTTGGCGGTGCTCGGGATTTTTGTGACATTGCGTCGGATGTCTTTTTTTAGCGATGGGGTGGCGCATGCTTCGTTGGTGGGGGTAGCGCTCGGCTTGCTGTTTCATCAGGAGCCACTGCTCTACGCGGTTATTTTCAGCATTTTTTTTGCCGTCGTTATTTATATTTTGGAACAAAAAACTACCATTAACACAGATTCTCTTCTGGCCATTCTTTTCACTTCTAGTTTGGCGCTCGGGGTGGTACTCATCAATTTGCAAAAAGAATACCAACCTGATCTCATGAGCTTTTTATTTGGAAACATTTTGACCATTCGCTCGTTTGAAGTCTGGCTCATTGCTGGTTTAGCTATGGTGATTATTGGTTTTATGGTGACCAAATATCGAACGTATTTGTATGTGTCGCTCAATCAGGAATTGGCTGAGTTGTCGGGTATTCCAACTAAGTGGTATCAGCTATTTTTATATATTGTGTTAGCTGTTGCAACTGTGCTCAGTATTAAAGTGTTGGGCATTGTGCTTGTTAGCGCTCTTCTGATTATTCCAGTTTCCACTGCCAAGCTGTTGGCGCGTTCGGCTCGTGGTTTGCTTTGGCTCAGTGTGCTTTTTTCTGAAATTGCTCTTTTGGTTGGTATCATGTTGTCACTCATTTTCAATTTGCCAGTCGGCTCGGTCATCGTTCTTTCGGCGACGAGCTTATTTGTTTTGGCGCTGTTTTTCAAACGAAATTAAATAAAAAACCAGCCACGAGAGTGGCTGGTTTTTTTAATTCTTTTAGGCTGGTTGAAGGGCACGAGCTTTTTCGGCGCAGACTGCTCCGCAAAAGACGCCACCAGTTTTTTCGACACACGCTTCGCAACAGATAAAGTGGGCGTTACAACTTTTTAATTTACAATTGACGTAGTTTTCACTCGGGCTACCACATTTGTCGCAAGCGCCAACAACCGTGTGTGGAGTGTTTGGACTATTGAAGCCCATAGTGATGCGTCCGTCAAAGACATAGAGTTTACCGTGAAAATCTTCTTCTGGGTATTTTTCCATGTAGGTGACAATGCCGTTGTGAAGTTGATAGACATCCTTGAAACCGTTTTTAACCAGGAAGCCGGAAGCTTTTTCACAGCGAACCCCGCCGGTGCAGACAGTCACGACGGTTTTATTTTTTAAATGCTCTAATTTTGGGAGAAGCGCTGGTAGGTCGCGGAAATTTTTGAGTGGCGGCAAAATGGAGTTTTTGAAAAAACCAATTTTATGCTCGTAGTCGTTGCGCATATCCACGATGTAGAATTCTTTGGTCTTGTCATGGATCCAGCTGTGTAATTCTTCAGCGGAAATATATTTTCCAGTGGTTTCTTCAGGGGTAAAATCGTTGTCGCCAAGGTGTAAGCTGACGATTTCGTCGCGTACTTTGATGGATAAACGAGGAAAAGCGGTGCCGGTGCCGTCACTCAACTTGAAGTTCATATCAGCAAATCGTTGATCAGCGCGCATGACAGCCATATACTGTTCGGTGGCTTCATGGGTGCCTTCTACAGTGCCGTTGATACCTTCCTGAGCAATAATAATTCGGCCTTTCAAGGAAAGTTTTTCACAGAGCGTCCGTTGTTCGCGAGCGAATGTTTCTGGTTCGCTGATGTGGACGTACTTATAATAGAGGAGAATGCGTGGGTTCATAATGACTAGGTTGTACCACAGTTTTATCGTTTTGTCGAGGTTTTGGCGCCAAGTGGGGTGAGGTCAGCCCCGATGCTAAAAGCGAGAGCGATAATAATACTATTTTTGAGAATGTATTGTCCTTCTAAGGTTGGAACGAGCATCGCCTGCCAGGTGACCTCGGGCAAGAGAATAAGTGGCGCGGCAGTCATAATTAGGTGGGGGGCAAGGATGGCGAGAGCGATACGTTCGGCTTTGGGGATGATAAACAAGAGGCCGATTATCATTTCAAAACTGCCGAAGAGCAGATTAAAATCATTAAACGATATAAAAGGCATTGTTTTGTTGAGAAGCGCTTCAACCAGCGGATTAGCTGGACTGGTGCCGAGCACTTTGAGAAGGCCAAACCAAAAAAAGACGAGAGCCAAAGCAGTGCGTCGAATAATTTCTTGGTGACGGCGAATAAAAGCGATGAGATGGTTATCAAAAGTGATGAGTTGTTTTTGCATAGTAAGCGTAGTGTATCATTTTTTGTTTTGCTTGTCAGTGCGCTCTTTCGCGTGCTAACATAGAGATGTTATTTCTAGCTATTTTTATGAAACGTATTCTCACTTTGGCCGTCAGTCTTGTTTTGTTGGGTGCTGGTTGTTCAGCGGTGCCATCAATGGATAATGATCCGACGTTTCCAACAGTACCGGAGCCGACCGAAACCACAACTCCATCAGAACCAGTGGCGACAACGAACGCGTATAAGATTTTTATGGTGGCGCTTGATGACAATGGCGCGTCTGGCAAGCTCATTGGTTGTGGTGATAGCGTTGTTTCGGTAGGGGTAACAGTACCAAACACCGGTGCGCCGTTGACCGAAGTATTGAAAGCGCTTTTGGCTGCTAAAGGCGAGTTTTATGGCCAATCAGGCCTGTATAATTCGCTCTATCAATCACAGCTACAACTTGCAAGCGCGATAATTGTTGGCGGAAAAGCGACGGTAAAATTGACCGGCACACACGCTCTTGGTGGCACCTGTGATACTCCGCGATTTGAAAGTCAGATTATGGAAACAATTAAACAATTTCCAACAGTGACCAGCGCCGACGTCTACATTAATGACAAAAAACTAGCTGACGTCCTTTCGAGTAAATAATATATTCTCAAAAAAACCTTGTACATTGCGTACAAGGTTTTTTATTCGACGATTTCCCAACCAAAGGCGGCTACAAGCGCAAGTGCTCTTGGCATATCAAGAGCGTGAATGCAGAAGTAGTACATTTCTTGGCAGGGGACGATGAGATATTTGATAGCTTCTTTTTTGAGGAGTTCAATGAGGTCGTGAAGATGGTGTTCATGGGCGGATGGTGCTGCTACGTTGCAGACATGCCAACGGTCGAGATCTTTTTCAGAGGTATAATCTTCGTGTTTTATCACCATGGTCACCGAATCAAGGTGGGTGATGTTCACGAGCGCTTTCGGATGGGCTTGTGGCGCCGAAACAACCGCATACGCGCCGGGCGTAACGGTGAGACGAGGAGTTGTGGAAGTAGTAACTGACGACATAGCAAGGCAGTTAGTACCCCTAGTATAGCGTATTTTGGAATACCCGTACAACTTATGTTCGCCAATATGAGCCAACAGCCTCAGAGAGCGTTCTAAAACCATCTCGTTGTAAGAAATAAAGCAATCGTTTGTTGATAGTGCGAGCGATGCTCGGTCCGCCATAGATAAAGCCGGTGACCAGCTGAACAGCGTTCGCCCCCAGCCGTATTTTTTCATAGGCATCTTCGGCAGAAAAAATACCGCCGACACCAATAATAGCCAATTGACCTTGAGCCAGGTGGTAGAGCTTGGCAATAATGGCATTGCTGTCGTTTTTGAGGAGCTCGCCCGAGATTCCGCCAGGGTGATCGAGCTCTTTAGGTGAGCTTTTGGTAGTAAAAAACGATCGTTTTTTTAATAAATTGGTGGCGATAATACCTTGCACATGATAGCTTTTGCAAAGATGGACAATTTTTTCTAATTCTTGGTTGGAGTAGTGTGGGGCAATTTTAAGGAAAAGTGGTTTGTGATTATTTTTTCTCTCTAGTTCAGAGGCAATAGTCGCTAATAATTTTTCAATAAAGGTTAGTTGTGAAAAAGTGTTTTGGCTGGTGACGTTGGGACAGCTCACGTTGAGGGTGATATAGTCGGCGGTGTCGTAAAGAATAGAAAAAGTTGTAGCGTAGTCGATAATAAGATCGTTCGCAGTGGTGCTTGGGGCTATACTGACGCCATAGGGAATGGTGCGGGTGGTTTGTTTTTCTAATCGTTCTCTGGCGTGTTCGGCGCCAATACTTGGTAGGCCATAATTAACAATAAGCCCTTTGTCTTTGGGTAGTCGCCAGACGCGCGGGGCTTGGTTGCCCGGTTGTTTGGTGAGGGTGATTGAGCCAAATTCGGCTGAGCCAAATCCAAGAAGGCTATATGCGCCCGGAGCGTCGATGTGTTTATCAAAGCCGGCGGCCAAGCCAACCGGGCTTGGAAAGCGTAGTCCGCCCATGGTGATAGTTAATTTAGGGTCAGTCGTTTGGTAAAACGTTTGTAGCCAGTTTTTTAGTGGGCGTCGGCTTATCCATTGTAGAGTTCTGAGGGCATAGCGATGGGCTGTTTCGGGATCCATGTAGTGAAATAAGAGGGGGCGGATAATTGCGGAGTAGAGCATACGAAAAAAATAAAAACTCGCCAATCGGCGAGCTTCAAGAGCTTTTGATATACTGTAGGACTTTTTTGGGTGTTTGGCAATTGGGGTGGTGGGATTCCTCAGCAAGTAAGAAACTTCGTTTCTTACCATCTTCCGTTCGAATCCCACCAAGCCATTAAATAAATACCCGAGCCTATATGGCTCGGGTATTTATTTAGCGGAAAGGGTGGGATTCGAACCCACGGTACTCTTTCGAGTACACCTGATTTCGAGTCAGGCGCCTTCGACCAGCTCAGCCACCTTTCCATTGAGAGTATACTTTGGTGTGCATGCTGAGGCGCTTTAGCGTCGCAGGCAGGCCACCTTTCCATTGATGGTTTGATACTACAGCGGAGAGAGTGAGATTCGAACTCACGGTACCTTGCGGTACGACAGTTTTCAAGACTGTTGCCTTAAACCACTCGGCCATCTCTCCACTCTAGTATCAAAAGTGCCCATAGCGTAGCACGATTATTTATAAACTTCAAGCCCATATATTGACTTTAGGCCTCTTTTCTGCTATACTCAGGCGCGGATGGGAATCCACAAACGTTTTTAAACCCCGCAGTACCCACAAGAGGTGTGCCTTGTCACAGATCGCAGTTGCTACTGTTGCAGCTCCAAAGAAGAAGTCTCTGCCCAAGGAAAACGTCGTTAAGCGTCCGGCCTACGAGCGGAACGTGTCGCCCTTGGCCTCGCGCTATGACATCCTGAGCGGAATGAAGCTTGGGACTGGTGAGCCCAAGGTGGAGTTCTTCTTCACCCACGAGTTCGTGAGCAAGAATATCCAGAAGGACAAGAAGGGCAATGAGATCGCCGAGGTCACCACGGTCACCGTGACGACCGAGGTCGTCCACGCCCGCTACGAGACCTTCCGTCGGCTCATGATGAAGCTCGGCATCACCCAGGGTGAGGCCGAGAAGTGCGGATGCATCTTCCATCACCAGGCCGACAACATCGGCGTGAAGATGATGGTGGATCTCGAGAAGTTCGTGAAGTTGCCGCAGGAGAAGCTGGAGGGCTTGTATCCGCGGTTCAAGGCCACGAAGGGCGCCAAGTACTTCCCGCAGCACCAGGAGGGTGCGTCGGGGATGAACGTCGTCTCGAGCAACGCCAAGCGGTAGTCATCGCTTCGGCAAAAAAATTTACGGAACGGGCGGCGGCTTGGATTCTCCCATCCCCAAGTCGTCGCCCACCCCTAAACACTCACCCAGTGTTTTTTTGTTTGTGAAAATATATTCCAACAACGATTGTTCCGGTAAATAAGCCGATGAAAACGAGGTGATAGGGGAAACTATTATTATTTTTTAGAGGAATTGGCGTCGTTGTTTCAAGAAGTATATCTTCGCTGGTGCGCATCCAAAGTGTTAGACCTCGCGCAGTGTGCTCGAGGATGCCGGTGAGGCGCGCTCGGTCGCCAACGTGGAGATGTTTGGTTAAAGGCCCGGTATTGGCGTGGGTACTTATAGCAATTTCTTCACCGTCGGCATGTAGATAGCCAGCCGAGCTTCGTACTTCGGTTATTTCTCCGGCGGTGGTAATGAGTTTTCCGATGTCTTCCTCAGTTATTTCGGTTAAAGCCATCTCTACTGGTTCAAGTTGTTTGGTTTTTGACACTACTGCGTATGTTGTGGCGATGAGCTGAAAAATATTTTTTTGTTGACGGAGGCGGCCGGTGACGCGAACAGTGTCGCCGGTAGTTAGGTTCGGCACATTCGCCCGATTAAACCATACTTGAATACCACCAGTGTCGTCGCTTAGGTAGCCATAGGTTTTGGCAAATATTCCTGGCGAAACGGTGATAATTCCTTTAACAGTAATAGTTTTTCCTAATGGTACGTTTCGAGCTTCGTAGAGAGTGTTGACTATGGCGTTGGGTATATGTGTGGTGGTGCTTTTTTTAGTCTGCTTTGGTGTGGTCGTTATTTTTTCGCCAAGTACTAGCGGGTAGTCGTCGGTTGGTGTGCCCGGTGTTGCTTCGTTCGTGGTGTGCCAACCCAAAGCAGTTCGGGTATAGCTACCTTTTTTATCGTTAGGCAATGTTACAATATCAATTGGTGTGTTAGAAGCGTTGGTGAGGCGCAATGTTTCTCCAGCTGTTGTTTTTAGATTAGTAATCGTTTCGTAGAATACACTATAGCCTTGAGCGGGTAGAGTGGTGTTCGTGGGAATGGTGTAGCGTTCTTTGCCGGCAACAATATTCCAACCACCAACGTCTGTTGTTGTAGCTTTTTGGTTATAGAGTTCAATAAAATCTGTGCTGGTGTTGTAAGTGATTTCATTAAAAACGATTCGTTGGTCCGTGGGGTAGTAGATATGGACAGTAAAGGTTCTAAAGCCAGGCGTTCCGGCGCTGCTGGTGGCCAATACTTCTCCAAAATAGGTGGAGGAAGTAAAAAAACTTCGCTCCACGCGATATCCTTCGAGAATAACGCCGTCGCTAAATTTCCAGATAGGAAAAATCGTGCCACCGCGCGGATCGGCGACTGTTGTGATGCTAAATATTCCTGGCGTTCCATGCTCGAGTACTTCTGGAGTAGTGATTTCAAAAAATAATTGTGGTGGTTTGACTAGTTCATTACTTTTTTTGGTAGGCGCTATGCTTGGTGATGTTTTTGGTGGGGGAGCGCTGGCCAAGGGTGGGCTGTAGGAAGCTCCTGCAGATTGCGAAGGGACCAATTCTTCTGATGCTTTGAAGACGTTTTCTTCTGGTGGAATAGTTTCGTTTAAAAAAACTTTATGTATAAAATCTGACAGAGTATCGCCAGTGTCTTGGTGATTATTTCTTTGGAGGATCTGTCCGGCCGAAGGGTTGGGGGTGGGCGATGGAACAGTGGTTGAGACCGTGCCCCAGCCAACCTCGTCGATCAGCTCACCGCTGGCAGTGTAGAGAAGGGCGCTGTTATTGCTCGCCAAGCTTTGGGTGGTGGTGTAACGAATGCTGGGAGAGAGTGGGTTGGAAAAATTTTCGTGGGTAATGTAAAGATAGCTCTGTGGGTCAAGAATGAGGGCGGGGAAAGTGACAAGTGTTGATTCAGTGCCTCCGGCAGTGCGTTTCTTGATTTGCCAGCCGTCGAGCGCCACTGCTTCGTTGCTGGTGTTGAAAATAGCCAGGTATTCGTCGGTGGTAGCGGTTTCGCCGGCTATCTGGAATTCATCAATAAGAACGGTGGAGCGGGCTGGTGCGCCTAGCAAAAAGAAGGCCGATGTAAAGACGGTTAAGAAAAATAATGGTGAACGCATAGGAGATAAAAATACTACATTACACACAGCATACCTGAAGGGGTATCAAATTTTTCTAAAGTCCCAGGTGGCCTTGACCTTTAGGTTAATTTCAGGTAGAATGGGGCGTTGTGGTTTTTGGAAGTTTGCGCCCCGCTTAGCGGGCATAGACTCCCTGAATTCACAGGGCTTTTCACAAGGGACGGTGACGTCATGGCGGCTAAAAAGAGTAGTGTGATCATCGCATTTTTGGTGGTGGCATATTTTACACAGGTGTATTACGGAGTGCAGCACTATATCGAGGTTAAAGAGCTCCGCAAGCAGAATCAGGCTCTTGACGCAGAGGCAAATCAGCTCACCAAGCAGGTGGCAGCGCTTAATGCGACGCGGGCGTTGTGTGTGGAATGGGCCAACCGAGAAGTTCCAGGAGGGTTTCAAACCATCCTGGATACCCTCAACGTCTACTGCCCGCCTCAAAAGAAGTGCATCTTCTGGAAGACTGGCGAGAAGATCCCGTCGGAGGTGCCGGCTTTGCCATTGCCGCCCACCCCGCAGTCGTCTGAACCCCCTCCTGCACGCGCCCCAACTTGGCGTTTGTAGAAAAGGAAGCCTTTTGTTTAAGGGTGCCTCCCGACACACTTCGGGAACATCTAAAAAAGACCCAGTACTGGGTCTTTTTTATTTCTAAAGGACGATTTTATTTTTTTGTATACATTACTCTATACAAACTGTGGATAACTTGGTGTACAGCGAGTGATTCTTAGCCAAAAATTAATTATTTTTTCGCTGAGTAGAGCGAAAAAGTATTTGTACAAACTAGTGTATACAAACTTTTTTGGTATTTTTAAGTCTTTTAACCTGCCTTTTGTTTAATATTAGCCAAATAAATTGTTTTTTGGTGGACCCTTGACAACATTTAGTGTTCATGGTATACTATATCTGTTGTTCTTTACACAACGCACACGTTTCCACACTACAGCAATAAAAGCCTGAAGAAGTATTACTGTTGCCCTCATATATATAAAAGCAACAGCAATCCATCTGCAAGGCCGGAATCCTCAACTTTCGACTTCTTGAGCATTAGCGACAGAGGTCACCGAGGTTAATTCCCCCGCGTGGTTGGAACGTTTTCTATCTAAGCGTTTGATTATTTTCACCCTCGGGTGAAGTCGGTCTCGCTTGATAGTCTTCAAGGCGAGGACCTTAAATCAATTGATAATCGGGTTTACTCGCCTTTTTTATTTGTTTAAAAAGGTGATTTGACTTTTACGGATTGCTTCGGTATTATACCTGCATACAAGTGACTTTTTCTCTTATTTATGCCAAAATCTGCCAAAGTAACCAGCCCATTTTCTGCTGATTTTCTGGCCAAAGCTAAGGAAATTTTGCTTCAAGAGAAGGCTAAATTCGAGAAGGAATTAGCCAACTTTAACGGCAAAGATGGTAATGAAAATACCTTTCCTGAGTATGGCGATTCCGAAGAGGATAATGCCCGAGAAGTAGCTGATTACGAAACAAATTTATCTATTGAGCAAGGTTTGACTAGATCACACCGCGACGCTGTGGCTGCTTTGAAACGCCTTGAAAAAGGGGATTATGGTGTCTGTCGTTATTGCAAGAAGCCGATTGAAGAAAAGCGCCTCCTCATCCGTCCAACATCGAGCGCTTGTGTGCAGTGTAAAAAAACAATCGTTCAAGAGGTTTAATACCTTTGAATAGATTTTCTATGTCTTTTAAAACCCGTTTTGCCAGTCTTCTTGTCGGCAGCGGGTTTTTTGTTTGCCTTGACCAGTGGCTCAAATGGCAATCGCTTCATACCTGGACCGACACTGTTCCGCTTGCTTGGTGGATTGGGTGGCATCCATTTCTTAATCCGGGTGTAGCCTTTGGCATTCCTGTTCCGCAAGCGCTGGTGGTGGTGTTCACTAGTGTTGTTTTGGTGGCGATCATTATTCGTTTGTGGTCATTAACTCGCGCAATCGTTCAGTCTTCGGAAGAATGGTTTCAAACTGTGGGGCTCACAGCTATTTTCTTCGGAGCGGCTTCGAATTTTATTGATAGATTAGCCTATAAACAGACAGTTGATTTTTTCTTTATCTTCACTAGTGTAATAAATATAGCGGACGTGCTCATCGTTTTGGGCTTTCTCGTCCTGTTTATTTCTTGGCGGCGCACCTAATTCTTCGCGCTGCTTAATCTAGGAGGGTATGTTTTGTAAATTACAATCAACCGGCATTGTAGGGGTGACGTGTGTCCCCGTGACGGTTGAAGTGGATCTGCATAAAGGGCAGACGGCTTTTGCGATTGTCGGCTTGGCTGATACATCGATTAAAGAAGCTAAAGATAGAGTCTATTCGGCGATAAAAAACGCTGGATTTACTTATCCATTTAATTTTCGTATCTTAGTGAACTTGGCGCCAGCTGATACACATAAAGAAGGCTCGGCTTATGACGTGCCGATTGCACTCGCAATTGTTGCTTTGGCCAATAACATTGCGCTTCAATGTAATGAGGCGCTATTTATTGGTGAGCTTGGTCTCGACGGGGCGGTTCGGCGGGTGCCGGGGGTGTTGTTGTCGGCGTTGTATGCTAAGAAACATGATTTTACACAACTGTTTGTCCCCGAAGGTGACGCTCCAGAAGCTAGTTTGGTTGGTGGATTGACGATTTTCCCCGTACGTCATTTGCGTCAGCTGGTTGATCACTTGGCTGGTCGAGAATTGATGCAACCGTATGTTTCCTCGCTTGAGCGACGGACTACAATGCCGTCAACCACTTATGATATGGCACATATTCAAGGGCAGACGTTTGCCAAGCGGGCGCTTGAAGTGTCGGCTAGTGGTGGTCACAATTGTCTACTGTCTGGTCCGCCGGGGTCTGGTAAAACACTCTTAGCTCGAGCGCTACCGTCAATTTTACCACCACTTAGTGAGCGAGAATTGCTTGAAGTGGTGACGATTCATTCTGTGGCTGGCCTTGCTCCGGAGGTAGCGACATATGAGCGACCATTTCGTGCACCACATCATACAGCGTCGGCTGTGGCTGTCGTTGGTGGTGGTAGGTCTCCGAGACCGGGGGAAATATCGTTGGCGCATCGAGGGGTGTTGTTTATGGATGAGTTTCCGGAATTTGCTCGGATGGTTATTGAGAGTCTCCGCCAACCGCTGGAAGATGGTATTGTGACCGTGTCCCGCGCTGAGCGCTCCATTACTTTTCCAGCTCGGTTTATGTTGGTGGCTAGTAAAAATCCTTGTCCGTGTGGATTTGCATCTGATCCAGAAAAACAGTGTATTTGTATGCCAGCACAATTGGCAAAATATCAAAAAAAGATGAGCGGACCGCTACTTGATCGAATTGATTTACATATTGAAGTGCCACGGGTGCCAATTGATTTGCTCTCGTCATCAATCAAGACTGAAGCTTCGCAGATGATACGTGAGCGAGTTATGCTGGCTCGCGAACGCCAGCAAGAACGCTTTAAAAAATCGTTGATTGAAACAAATAGCGAGATGACTTCTGAGCAAGTTCGACAGTTTTGTCCGCTTGAGCCGAAAGCCTTAGATTGTTTGCGTTCAGCGACAGTGCGATTTCATTTGTCACCGCGGGCGTATTATCGAATTATTAAAGTAGCTCGCACCTTGGCTGATATGGATGGTCTAGATACTATTGCGTTTGAGCATATTGCCGAAGCGTTGCAATTTCGTTTGTCTGATGCGCATTAAAAAACCACCCCGAAATGGGGTGGTTGGTGTTATTTTTGAGCCATGTAGCGATAACGAGGATGTTCTGGGTAGTAGATTTCTACTTCAACCCGTTTTACTCCGAAGCGTCGTGCTTCGGCTCGGGTGGTGTCGAGCCAGATATCCATGTGTCCGAGAGGGTAGCGCTCATTCATGCGGTCTTCCACTACGAATTCTTTGTTGCCGTAGAGGCTGGGGATTTTGACAATAGTGCCAAAAGGTAGGCCATTAGCGGCAATCATGCCGTCAAACACTCGTTTCCCAGAGGCGGCAATAAACGGAGTGCTATCTGTCTGGCCAACGGTGCTGGTATAGGCGCTAATTCGGGCACGTAGGCGCATGTCAGGCTTTTTAGCTGGCACATCTGGGAAAAAGAGGTGGGTTTCTTGTGTTTCACCAAGCACGAGCTCTTTTTGGGTAAAATCTGTCTCAAGAAAGGCTGATTCGTTGGTAAAATCACTAGCCAACACAAGATGTGGGGTGGTGAGTTGAACAACCATTAAAAACAAGCTTGTTCCAGTTACAAACAATTGTTTAGAGTAGGATCGAAATAGTGGCGCTGAAATCATATTTTATTGGCTAACTTTAGCGAAATAAAAAAGAACCTGTTGCTAAAGTTCCCCCCGTTTTTGTAGGCAGAATTATACCTTTTTTATCACGAATGGTCAATATCATTTTGTCAATCTTGCCCGGTACGCCTATCCCCAGGTATACTGTAGGGGCAGATATATCTTGTTTTATGCCTATCCCTTCATTACGTTCACGTAAAAGCCGTCTCTATGGAGCTGTCTCCTCGGGAGTGCGCGACCGCTTTAATCAGCATACCAAACGTTGGTGGCTCACTTTTGCCCTCAAGGCCGGTCTTGTGTTTGGTGGTTTTTGTCTGATTGCCGGCACCATCACTGTTCTTGTGGTGAGTCGTGAGCTGCCTGATCCTAATAAGGTGGGGGATAGACAGGTAGCGCAAAGCACCAAGATTTATGATCGCACTGGGACGCACCTGCTTTATGAAATTTATCAGAATCAGAAACGTACGGTGGTTGACTTGTCGCAGATGTCGCCGTTTTTGCCTAAAGCTTTTGTGGCTGTCGAAGATAAATATTTTTATGAACACAACGGCGTGCGTGTGCTCAGTATTTTGCGCGCCGGTTTTAATAATTTGATTGGTCGTAAATCGGGTGGTGGTGGTGCGTCCACTATGACCCAACAATTTATTAAAAACGCTATCGTTGGTGATAGTCATTCTATTTTCCGCAAAATCAAAGAAGCTATCTTGGCTTTACGTTTGGAGCGCAAATACACCAAGGACGAAATCATGAAGATGTATTTGAATGAAATTCCACTTGGTTCAACCAATTACGGTGTTGAGTCGGCAGCGCAGAGTTATTTCCGCAAAAGCGCTTTTGATTTAACTTTGGCTGAAAGCGCAACGCTCGCTGCGATGAATCAAGCACCGAGTCGCTACCTCAATAATTTAGAAAGTTTACGCAGTCGTCGAGATTTGGTGCTCGGGCTTATGTATGACCAAGGATATATTACCGACGAAGAACGCAAACAGGCACAAACCGAACCGCTCAAGATGTCGCGTAATTCGGGGATTTTGGCGGCGCCACATTTTGTGTTGTATGTAAAACAACAGCTCGCCGATCAATTTGGTGAAAAAGTGGTGGACACTGGCGGGCTAAAAGTGATTACCTCGCTTGATTATGACAAACAGGTTTTGGCTGAAAAAATTGTTAAAGAACAAGGTGATAAATTTGCGAAAAGTGCCAACGCTAACAATGCGGCGCTAGTGGCGATTGATCCAAAAACAGCGCAGATTGTGGCGTTGGTGGGGTCTCGTAATTTTGAAGATGAAACAATTGATGGGCAGTTTAATGTGGCGACGTTAGGTCGTCGTCAGCCAGGGTCATCGTTTAAGCCGTTCGTGTACTTGGCTGCTTTTGAAAAAGGTTATACCCCAGAAACAGTGGTTTATGATGTGACTACTAATTTTGATTCTCGTGACGGTAATTCATATACACCAAAAAATTATGATGGCAAAGAGCATGGTCTTTTGACCTTCCGCTCGTCGCTCCAAAACTCACTTAATATTCCAGCAGTTAAAGCGATGTATTTGGTGGGCACCAAAGAAACTATTGAGTTTGCTAAACGGTTTGGCTACTCTACGTTTACTGGTGACTATGGTTTGTCGCTCGTGCTCGGCGGTGGTGAAGTTAATTTGTTGGAACATACCAATGCTTATGCGACGCTGGCTAATAATGGTCGTTATCAGGCGCCGGCAAGTATTATCAAAGTAACTAATTCTTCGGGTGAGACTTTGTTTGAGTGGCAGCAAGGTGAAGGCACTGAAGCGGTCAAGCCAGAACTCGCTTCGTTGTTATCTAATGTTTTAAGTGATGACGCTTCACGCGCCCTCGTATTTGGCCGAAATAGCAATTTAACTCTAGGTAGTCGCCCAGTAGCAGCGAAGACCGGTACCACTAATGATTCTAAAGACGCTTGGACGATGGGCTATGTGCCAACTTTGGCGGCTGGTGTGTGGGTTGGTAATACCACTCCTTCACCAATGAAGGGTGGCGGTAATTTATTGGCCGGGGTGATTTGGAATCAGTTTATGCGCGAGTCACTCAAAGGTGTTCCTGAGGAATCTTTTCCAATGTCTCCGCCAAATGATGCTCAAAAACCAGTTTTGACCGGCAGTGATGGCGGTATTAAGTTGCCGATTAATACAGTAACTGGGAAAATCGCCACCTCTTCTACTCCAGAAAATTTGATTACTACAAAAACATTTTTACCACCGCACGATATTCTGCATTATGTGCAAAAAGATGATCCGCGCGGTGAGCCACCGAGCTATCCGGCTGATGATGCGCAATATAAAGTGTGGGAAGAAGCGCTTTTGAGCTGGGTTGGTCGTCAGCAAGCTGCTGGTGTTGCTTTGACTCTCGAAGAACCACCAACAGAGTACGATGCTCCACAGTCTCCAGAATTAATTCCGTCGCTTCAGGTGCTTGCTCCGGGGGCAGGGGTGCGTATTACTAATCGTCAGTTTGATTTCGCGGTGCAAGCCAGCGCTCCGCGAGGGGTCGCCCGCGTGCTCTACAGCATCGATGGCACTCAAGTGGCTGAAAGTACCCAATTCCCCTTCGGAGCGAGCTATTACGCCCAAAAATTGGCTTCTGGACCACATTTACTTAAGGTCATTGCCCAAGATGATATGGGAAACTCGGCAGTGCAAGAAATTTCCTTTATTTTAGATGTACCACTTGATCCACCGTCGTTTGAATGGTTGGGAGAAAGCTCTCGAACGCTGATTGGAAGTGATTTCCCGCATACGTTGTTTATTGAGCCGTTCCGCTGGGATAGTATTCGAGATATTAAAGTGTATTTACAGGGTGGCGGTAGTGCTGAACGACTTATCTATACCTTTTCACCAGCCACTGAAAAATTGTTGGCTGAAAAACTCTCGTTTACGTGGAAAACAAATCCGGGAAACGGTGCCTACACGTTGCGTGGAGTAATGACCGACACGCAAGGTCGGGTGGTAGAAAAAATACTGTATATCAGCGTTGAATAAAGAAAATCCCGACCGTCAGTGGTCGGGATTTTTTATTCGCGAGGTGGCTCGGTGATGTTGAGATGAGCGTAGGCGGCTGGGGTGGCTTTGCGACCGCGCGGGGTGCGCTCGAGAAAGCCAATTTGAAGTAAAAACGGTTCGTAGATATCTTCAATAGTGGCCATTTCTTCGGCGATAGCTGCAGCCAGAGTGTTGAGGCCGACTGGTCCGCCACCACATTTTTCTATCAGGTGTTTGAGGAGGCGGCGATCGATTTCGTCGAGACCGTGCGTGTCGATGCCGAGCAGACTAAAGGTGCGTTTGGTGACTGCTTCATCAATTGCGCCGTTGTTTTCTACTTCGGCAGTATCACGAATGCGCTTGAGAAGGCGATTGGCGATGCGTGGAGTGCGGCGGGCGCGTGAAGCGATAAGAGGTAGGGCGATTTCATCAACAGAGACGTTGAGCAGCCCGGCATTTCGGCGAACGATTCGTTCAATATCGCTGTGTTCGTAAAAATTAAGGTGATAGACATGTCCAAAACGGTCGCGGAGTGGATTTGATACCATACTAAGCTTGGTGGTGGCGCCAATCAGAGTAAAGCGGTTGAGGGGCATGCGGATGGTGCGGGCAGCGGGACCATGACCAAGAATAATGTCTAAAGAATAGTCTTCGAGAGCGGGGTAGAGCACCTCTTCGATGGTTTTATTCATCCGGTGGATTTCATCGATAAATAAAATTTCACCTTCTTGAAGATTGGAAAGAATTGCGGCGAGGTCGCCAACTTTTTCGAGCGCTGGGCCAGAGGTAATTTTGATAGGTGCCCCCATCTCGCGGGCAATAATCGTGGCAAGTGTTGTTTTGCCAAGCCCTGGATTGCCATAGAGAAGCACGTGTTCGAGTGGTTCGGTGCGTTTTTTGGCTGCCTCAATCGCAATCAGGAGGTTTTGTTTGATGTGTTCTTGGCCAACAAAGTCGCCCAGTTCGCGCGGGCGAAGGGAAGTGTCAAAATTGGCTTCTTCGGGGGTGGCCACCGGCTCGGTGAGACGCTCCTCGAGCGGGTCGGCAGAAAGTTCTTCGGTCAGCATAGTGGGGGTAGTATAGGGGAAAAGATTTTTTTCGTCTATATACAAAAAACCTGCTCAGGTGGAGCAGGTTTTGTTGTAAGATGTTTTAGTATTTAACTACTGCGCCGAGAACTGGTTTACCTTGAATTTCGCCGTAAGCGGTGTCATTTAGATCGCCGTCTAAGGTGTAGTCGAAGCCAAGGTCATATTCGAGGGCGCTAAAGGTTGAAGTAATCCCAGGGTGGACATAGAGGCCGTAGGAGTCGCCTGAAACACTTCCGCCAAGATCTTTGAGTACCACAGTGATGTAGCGGTAAGCACCACCATCAATACTTATACTAGTGTTGTTGAAGATGAGATTGTTTTGAGTACCAACACTGTTTTGAGTGTAGTTAGTACTGTTTTGGTCGGAGTAGACAAGGTCGAACAAGGTTGAAGTGCCAGTGTGAGTGCCGTAATCAGCTAAGGCAATTTTTTCAACAGTGGCTTTTACCCAGCCCATGTTAGTAACTTTGAATCGTCCAAGCTGAGTGCCTCGCAAAATTGCTTGGGTGACACTTGAGCCCGCTGGAACTGGAGCATCGGCAGTGATGAGTATCATCGGGAGAGTGTTGACTGCTGTGGTTGAGCTTACTGCTTTGGTAAAGCTACGATAGTCGTCGCGACCTTCAGCTGACTGCTCTCGTACGACTTGAGTGGCCGGGTCTTTCCAAGAGAAAACTTGTATATATGGACGCAGTGTTTTTGTTTCTCCTGGTTGAACTCCAAAATCTGTATCAGTGGTATCGGCTTTGAGGACTAATGTGTTGAAGTAGCTTTGTTGGAGTGCGTCACTGGTTCTGATGACTGGCGAGAAGGTAATGGTGGTGACATGACTTCTACCATTTTCTACACCTGCCACTACTCCACTACCAACCTTAGTATTTCCATAATAGGCATCGATAGTTACTCGATCGTCACCACTAGCTGGTTTGATGTAAGAACCTTCTAAAATAAAGCTAACAGAATGAATTTCAGTTATTTCTGATGTTGGAGAAGGGTGTCGGAGATCAAAATGATATTCGCCGATATTGGTGCTTTGGCTGGCGACGGTGTTTACACCGAGGACAGTACAGCCAAAGAAGGTTTCGCAAGCTGGGATGAGGCGAGGTGGGGTGGTGCTTGCTACAGCGACCGGAGGCGTGCTCGAAGGAGTGGTTGTTGGTGGGGTAGTTCGCGGAGTACTGGTGACTGCACCTGGGCAATAACGCCAATTACAACCGGTGGCAGGGCAACCGTATGAATCACCGATTGTTCCTAAACTATCTGGAAGTTGAGAAAAGGCAGTGTAGTTATGAATTTGATTATTTTTTCGATTTCCTTGGCAAAAACGATTCTCTAATTCTTGATAGATGGCCGGAGTACATTCTCGAGCAATCTGTTCGTAGTTTGAGATGTTTGGGATGCTTCGTTTAACGTAACCTTCGCCTACATCTTCGGCGGTGAATGCAGGGGCGCTAGTAAAGCTGTCGCGGACAATACAGCTTCCGTAGTATGAGGCGGTAACTGGAGGGGTGCTGCTTGGTGTAGTAGAGGGAGTCGTTGCTACTGGAGGGGTAGAGCTCACCACTTGTTGCGAGATTGGGCTACGAGTAATACAGGCTCCTTTTGAACAGTAGGCCTTACTGCCACAGGAGATTACCTGTGAGGTGATAACACCTTGGCCGTTTCTGATAGAGCAGGAGTATTCACGAACACTAGCTGCGCCAACACAGGCGTCGGACTTGCTACTAGTGATGGTTTTTATTTTTGGATTTTGAGTGTTTATTCTGGTGAGAGTGGTTTTGCCGGCGACCTTAGAGTTACTACCATTGTCTGAGTCACTACAAACAACTTTATTGATCGGTTGGCGACCGCCTTGAGCGCTTGCTTGGCTGAAATTCATGATAATGCCCGACAGAGAAATCACTAAAAAAGACAACGCGACGATAAAATGTTCGTGAGGGATATGGTGATAATGTGGTGGAAGAGGCGATGGAGTCGGTGGCGTTGGCGTAATCGTTTTTGGGCGACGCTTATAGGAGGTTCCTTTTGACGGCATATGTAAAAATTATAGTTACTGTTTTAAAAGCGTGCCAGCTACCGGCTTACCTTCGATAAATAAACCGCTAATAGCATCTTGTACAGTACCGTTTTTATTACCATCATAGCCTAAGTCTGCTTCAAGTACTTTGTATTGAGCGTCAGCCAGTGTGGCAATAGACAAGTTAAAGCTATCGCCACTGGTGAGAGCGCCGAGTTGTTTGATAGCAACTGAAAAATAACGGTAACTACCAGCTTCGATCGTCACTCCTTCGCCGCCGTTCAGCGAATTAAAGGTAAGTGTTGATTGGTTGTCGGCAACAATAGTTCCGGTGTAGTTTGGGCTGTTTCCATCGGAGGCATAGAGGCGAAAGGTGGTGCTGGTGCCGGTGTGCGCGCCATTGTCGGTGAAGCGAAACCCAGTGATATTCACGCGAGTGGTGCTGTCGTTACTTACTTTAAAACGGGCAATATGCGTGCCGGAGATGATGGTTTGAGCTAAAACAGCATCAGCGGGTGGAAAAACAGCACTCGCGGTAATATTAAAACTCATGGATGATGGCGGGGTGAGAGAAAGAGGTGCGCCAACTGTTGGGGTGGTGATTTCTGGAAGAAGCGATGGCGTCGAGGAAGAAACAAGACAGGCTCCGTTTGAGCATGCGCGACCGTTTCCGCAGAAAGATAGTTTAGAAGTAATGGTTTGTCCTTTTGGTCCGCACACATATTCTCGGACAGTATCAGCGTTGACACAAGCGTCTGTTTGGAGTGACTTTGTTTCTTGGTTGTCGGTGGTGTTATTGATTTCGGTAAGAACTGTTGTACCTTGGATATTTGGGTTAGATTGATCAGGGTCTTGGCAAACAACGACCACTGCTGGCCTTTTTAGAGTGTTTTTGGCGGAAACAGGCTTGTTGATCAGGATAACACCAGACAGGGCAATAATAAAAAAAGATAGAGCCATGATGAAATGCTCGTGGGGGATGTGGTGATAGGCTGCGGCTGGTAGGGGAAACGAAAGAGCCACACGGGTTGGTGTGATCGCTTTTGTTTTAGTTTGTTTTACCAGACTTTTTCGCGGACGAGAAAGTTTTTTGGTAGGCATAAACCCCCTTGAGAAGTTAAGGATAAGAATAGTATACCACAAAACAAAAGAAGGTGCGATAATTTTCCTAAAAATAATCCCGTCCTGGGTAGGGCGGGTAGTGGTAACAGGTGATAAATTGTTTTAGCTGAGTTTGTTTTCTACATAAGGGTAGATTAAAGATGATTAGTGATTTACATTGGCGGGTTACTTAAGACGATGCTTGATAACGACATGACTAAGAAAGAAAGAGCGACTAAGAGATGTTCGTCTTGGACTGTTCGCGGTAGTATTTTAGGCTGTAAGATAATTTCTTGATTGATTGGATAGGTTTGCATAGTAATGTATGAAAGATAATGATTAATTAAACTCGCAGTGGGACGCACTTAAGAAACACTTTTGTCTTAAAAGCATCGGTTAATGTGCTCGACTTTTTCATGAGTAAAGTCGAACGGGCTGTCAGTTTCAATAGAGATAGTATAGCATAAAAAACCGGTTTTGTCAAGGGCTTTTTTGGCTAAAATTAGCCAAAGTAATTTTTTGGTACGTAAAAATGCGTAAAAAGAAAGCAGACCCGTGTTGAGTCTGCTCTACTATGTGTGCCCAGGGCGGGAATCGAACCCGCATGACCGAAGTCGAGGGATTTTAAGTCCCTTGCGTCTACCAATTTCGCCACCTGGGCAGAGATGTAATTGTCCGAGAGCATACTAGCACGGTTTTGGGCAAAGATCAAGAGTTTGTCGTAGGTTTCGTAGTAAAAGTATGCTATACTGTTTGTATTCCTATGCTACATACTAAGCGAGGGTTTACGATTCTTGAGGTGTCCGTTGGTGTCGCCCTTTTTTTGTTATTTGCGCTAGGGGTATACAGTTCGTTGTCATTTGTTTTTAAGATCGTGTATCAATCTCGATTAACTATTCTTGAAACAGCGCTAGCTAATGAATATCTAGAAATTGCTCGTAATGTTCCGTTTGAACAGATTGGAACAGTGGGTGGTGTCCCAACAGGGGTCTTGATTGCTAATCAGAGTATTGTTCGTAATGGCATTACGTTTTCAGTGACAACTACTGTGCGCAATATTGATGACCCATTTGATGGAACGCTTGGTGGTTCGCCAAATGACACAGCACCAGCCGATTACAAGCTGATAGAAATAGCGGCTCAATGTTTGACCTGTGGTCAGCAACAGCCGGTGGCATTGAGTGCTCGGGTGGCTCCAAAGAATTTGGAAGGAGCTTCGAGTAACGGGGCTTTGTTTGTGAACGTGTTTGACGCACTTGGTTTACCAGTATCTGGAGCAACGGTGCAAATTACCAACAATTCTATTTCGCCACCTATTTCTATTAATGACGTGACTGATTCGCAGGGGTATTTGCGTATTATTGATACACCAACAGGGACAATGACGTACAACATTACTGTTGGAAAGAGTGGTTATTCATCTGATTATACGGTACCAGTCTCTTTAAGTGTTCCAAATCCAATTCGTCTACCAGCCAATGTGGTAAGCCAGTCGATCACTAATATTAGTTTTGCGATTGATACGCTTGGCGCCTTGAGTTTACACGCTTTAACACCAGCGTGTAGTGATTTGGGGGCCACATCGGTTACGTTGCGGGGTAATAAAAGTATTGGCACTGATCCGACAATTTATAAATATAATCAAATTATCACTACCGATGCACAGGGTGATTATTTGGTCAGTGGGCTTGAGTGGGATACATATACCCCAAGCACATCGGGAGCAATCTATGATATAGCTGGCACCATTCCAATGGCTCCGTGGTCGTTGTCGCCTGGTATGACTCAGGATGCAACAGTTATTTTGACTCCGCATACTAGCCATTCTTTTTTGGTGAAGGTAAAAGATGCTGGTACACAATTGCCGCTCTCTGACGCGACTGTTCGGCTAACAAAGACTGGATATGATGCCACTCGGGTGACTGGGCTTGGCTACACTCGCCAGACTGATTGGTCGGGGAATGATGGTCAGGCGATTGGAATTGACGATACAGCGTACTTCTCTGATGATGGAAATGTTGATAATGATAGCCCGGCCGGAGATATAAGCTTGAGGCGGACAGGACAGCACTATGCGTTAAGTGGCTGGCTTGAGTCCTCAACCTTTGATATTAATGAAGCGGTTAATTTTACTAATATTATTATTGATCCGGCATCACAATCTTCGGGGGTTGGCTTCAACTCTGTGTTGGTGCAGGTGGCTACAAGTAATTCTAGCTCGCCAGCAACCTGGAATTTTACCGGTCCAGATGGTACCGCTTTATCTTATTATACGCCTTCAAGTACCGTGCTTCACCCTGATTTATCTGGTAAGCGGTACTTACGTTATCGTTTGTATTTGGCCACTGCTGACCAGTCGGTTACCCCAGTTGTTTCGGAGATTGCTTTTACCTACACCACTGATTGCGCGCCTCCAGGGCAGAGTTTTTTTGGTAGTTTGTCAGCTGGCACCTATACCCTCGAGGTCACCCGTGACGGTTATACGACAGCGAGTGGGGAAGTAGATATTTCTGGCGCTGGCTCAACCGATGTTATGATGTCTGTGCCGTAATATATGATGTATTTTAAAGATAATCGAGGTATTACTTTGCTTGAGGTTTTGGTAGCGATAGGGATCGCTACATTAGTAATTGGTTCTGTAATAAGTGTTTTTTTGGTAAGTCTTCGCTCCAAAGATATTGTGTTTGACCAGCTTTTGTCGCAGGGGCAGGCTCGTCAGGTGGTGCAAGAATTTGTTGGGGAATTACGAGGTGCCCGAGCTTCGAGTATTGGAGCTTATCCGTTGGAAACAGTGGGAACGTCAACAATTGTTTTTTATGCCAATGTTGACACAGATTCTTTGGTGGAACGAGTGCGTTATTTTATCTCGTCGACAGGGACGTTTAAACGAGGGGTGATAAAACCGACTGGTACACCAATGACGTATCCGACGAACAACGAATCAATTACTAGTATGGTGAACTACGTATCTAGTACGACCGGGTTTTTTTACTATAACCAGAGCTATGCTGGTGCGGCAACAAGCACTCCGCTTACTCAGCCAGTATCAGTAACAACCGTTCGTTTAGTGGAGATTAGATTGGTGCTTGATCGCGATCCAACAAAATCGCCAGTGCCAATTATTATTCAATCAAAAACAGAGTTGCGAAATTTGAAATCCAATTAATATGCGACAGTTTTTTAGAGTGTTTCAAAAAGATGTTCGCGGTAATATTTTGTTATTCGTAATGGTATTTGGTTCGATCGCTTTTTCAATAGTCGCTGTGGGGGTGGCTGGGTATGCTGTCTCTGAAAATACAGCTTCAACCTATAAAAAGAATCGTGAACAGGCGCTTCAGATAGCCGAAGCGGGGATTGAGTATTATCGCTGGCATTTGGCCCATAATCAGACTGATTTTCAAGATGGTACGGCGACGTCTGGGCCATATATTCATCCTTTTGTTAATAAAAACGGAGAAACTATTGGTTATTTTTCGCTAGGGATTACAGCGCCGGTGAACGGCTCGACGGTGGTGACAATTTCTTCGACTGGTTGGATGGCTAGTCAGCCCAATAGTCGTCGTACGATTAAAGCGCGCGTTGGTTTCCCAGCTCTCACTGACTATGCTTTTTTGAGTAATACCGATGTGTGGATTGGTGATGATGAAACGACGCATGGCAAATTTCACGCCAACGGCGGTATTCGCTTTGATGGAGTTGGTGACTCGTCCATTACGAGTGCGATGGCCACGTATACATGTAAATCGTTTCATGGGTGTGGTAATCAAATTAAGGAAGGCATTTGGGGTGATGGTGGACCAACGGCCTACTGGAGCTATCCAGCGCCGGCTCAGGACTTTAATGCGGTGACTGCTAAATTAGCGGAAATAAAAACTGGCGCTCAAAATGGCGGGTTGTATTTTACTTCGTCTGGTAAAGAGGGATGGCGCTTGTTGTTTAATAGTAATGGTACAGTGACAGCGTATAAAGTGAACTCTACAAATTGTTATAAAGCTAAAGATGTCGGTGATAATAATTATTTTTGGCCGTGTATTGATGTTAAAACGCTCGGTTCTGGAACGGTGTATACTATTCCATCAAATGGCTTTATTTATGTGGAAGATACTGTGTGGGTGAGTGGAGTAGTAAATGGGCGGGCGACGGTTGGTACGAAAGCTGGCAAGTCGATCATCATTAGCGATGATATAACTTATTTAGCTAAAGATGGAACACACGTGTTGGGGCTAGTTGCTGAGCAAAACATCCTTATTCCATATAATTCTCCGCAAGATTTAGAAATAAACGCAGCAATTTTGGCTCAAAATGGAGCGGCTAAGCGTTATTATTATCCAGGTAATACGAAAGATGTTTTGTCTATCTACGGCTCAGTTATTTCAAGTGGTATTTGGACTTGGAGTTGGGCGTCTGGCGGCGGCTCAGTTATTTCTGGGTATGAGGTGACGAATGCAACGTATGATACGAATTTAACCTATAATCCACCAGGTGGTTTTCCGGTTGGTTCACAATATAATTTAATCAGTTGGGAAGAGGTGCAATAGTTGCGTTGCTATCGGTAGTTTTTTTTGGTATACTACTGCTATTCTCGTTTGTTTATTTTTTCGTATGTCCACAATCAGAAAATTGGTGATTCCGGTGGCGGGGCTCGGAACGCGTTTTTTACCAGCAACCAAAGCACAACCAAAAGAAATGTTGCCAGTCGTTGACAAGCCGATTATTCAATATGTTGTTGAACAAGCGGTGGCGAGTGGTATTACGGATATTATTATGGTCACTGGCCCAAGTAAGCGGGCAGTGGAAGATCATTTTAGTCCGAATTACGAGCTGATTAATTGGCTCAAAAAACAGGGCAAAAAAGACGTGGCCGAAGAGGTGAAAAAGATTGCTGACATGGCTAATTTTATCTTTATTCGTCAAAAAGGTCCGTATGGCAACGGTACACCAGTCTTGTGTGCCAAAGATATTATTGGCGATGAGCCATTTGCGGTTATGTGGGGCGATGAGTTTTTTTATACAGAAAAGAAACCGCAGTTAAAACAGTTGATGGATGTGTTTGAAAAGTATCAGGACCCTGTGTTGACTGCCTATAAGGTTAGTTCCGAAGATACTAAGAAATACGGTATTATTGATGGTTTGCAAATTGAGAAAAATGTCGTTCAGGTCAAAAATTTGGTCGAAAAGCCAGGGCCTGAAAAAGCGCCGTCGCATTTGGCGAGTTTGGGCGGGTTTATTTTGACTCCAGATATTTTTGAAGCATTGGAAAAAACCAAATTAGGGCGTGGGGGAGAGTTGTGGCTCGTGGATGCTATCTTTAAACTTCTCAAAAAGCGTCCAGTTTATGCGTGTGCTGTTGAGGGAACCTATTATGATACTGGCTCAAAACTTGGGTATTTGAAAGCGAATGTTGAATTTGCTTTGCGTGACCCAAGCCTCAGCAAAGAGTTTAAACAGTATCTCAAATCTGTTATATAGTATGATGCAAACCACTAAAACATGGTCATTAGTCAGTCTTCTCGGAGTCTTGGTTTTTACCGGTTTTGGTTGTAAATCATCAACAGGCGTAGCCAATACCCCGGCAGCTCGTCGGGTTAATTTGGAGTATTGGACAGTGTTTGATGATGTTGATGCACTGCAGACACAAATTGCCGCTTTTCGAGCTCAGCGCGCCTATGTGAACGTTAACATTCGTCAATTTCGAGCCGAAGATATCTATGATCGATTGGTAGAAGCTCTGGCCGAAGATCGAGGCCCGGATATTATTTCGGTGAATAATCGCACGATGGGTCAATATGTTTCTAAATTGGCCCCAATGCCGGCTTCGGCTAAAGATACGACGGTCGTTGTTCAAAAAGGCAATTTTAGCGATACGACGGTCGTAAAAACCACTGATCGTCTTGGCCTCTCACCAGCTCAGCTTGAAAAAGAATATGTGAGCACTGTGGCCAATGATGCCGTCGTGAACGGTAAGATTTATGGTTTGCCATTATCGCTTGATACGATGGCGATTTATTATAACAAAGATTTATTGGACCAAGCTGGTGTCGCTGAAGCTCCAAAAACGTGGGAAGATTTCCAAGCTGCTGTTCGCAAATTGACGAAGTATAACCGCTCCACTGGGGCTATCACTCAATCGGGGGCGGCTCTTGGTACGGGAGCTAATATTCCATGGAGTGACGACATTCTTTATGTGTTATTCCGTCAGAGCAGTCTGCGTTTCACCGACTCGTCTGGTCGCGCTGTTTTCAATATTCGCCCATCTGGTGGAAGTCAGAGTGACGAAACTCCAGCGATGAATATCATGAATTTTTATACTGATTTCGCTAACCCAACTCGCGATACCTATACCTGGAACGATTCTATGGAAAATGCGCTCGATGCCTTTGTCAAAGGCAAAGTCGCTTTTTTCTTTGGGTATAGCTTCCATACTCCGCTTATTAAAGCGCGTGCTCCACAACTCAATTATGATGTGATGCCACTTCTTCAACTTAATCCAGATTTTCCTGTGAATGTGGCTAATTATAGCTTGCAGTCGGTGACAGCTAAGTCAAAAAATCAAAATGAAGCGTGGAATTTGGTGTTGTATCTCACTCATTCGAGTGCTACCAAGGACTATTTAGATAAATCTGGTCGCCCTACTGCTCTGCGCACTTATATTGCTAGTCAGCGTGAAAATCCAATCTTGGCGCCGTTTGCTAGTCAATTGCTTGTCGCCACTAATTGGTATCGCGGACGTAATTATGAAGCGGCTGCTCAGGCGGTGCGAGAATTGATGCGTGAATGGCTTATCGCTCCAGCCAACCCTGATCGTTTATTTGAAGCTCGCCAAGGAAGTTTGAACCGATCGGCTGACAAAATTAATCAAACACTTTAAACACTCGCTATGCGAACGTTGCTTGTCACGATGTTAGTAGTTGGGATGATGGCTATTGGTCTGATGGTCCCAAGTATGCGCCCGGTTAGCGCTGCGGATGGGTATTGTTTTTGTACCGTTAGTCTTGATTACATCAAGCCGGGAGTCAGTTTGCAAACTGAGGATAGTTATTGGCAGAGTGGTTGTGTAAAAGTGGCTACAGACGACTGTGAGGTGGTTAGAACTTCTGTGTCGCATGAATATGAAACATGTGTTGGTCCAGCATTGTCTCAAGTAGCTTGCCAAGATCAGAAAAAAATCTTTGACACTAACTACGCTAAGCGTTTACAGGACGCCAAGCAGGGCGGTCTCACAGCCGGAACTAGTAAATTTATTCCTGACTGCGCCCTTCAAGATGAGCTCACCGCCGAATGTAAAGACATCGGTATTTTTGTTATTTTAGGTATCAATGTTGCTAACTACCTTTTCTCAATTATTGGCGCCTTGGCACTGCTTATGTTTATTTACGGCGGATTTATTCTTATTTTGTCACAAGGCAGTGCTGAACAAGTGCAAAAAGGTAAAGATGCGATGGTGGCAGCTATTATTGGCCTAGTAGTGGCTTTTTCTGGCTATGCGCTCATTCAATTTGCTGGCCAGGCAATTGGCTTGTCAGCTGGCTTTGGTCTTTAAAGAATTATTGTATGCTTGTTAAATCTTTACTCCGACACTTGGCGTTTACTGCCTTTTTTATAGGCGTTTCTGCTTTTCAAGCGTCGCCAGTTTTGGCAGCTGAAGATTTAGAAGATTTAGTAAAACAAATTCCATCAGAGAGCTGTTATAATATTTGTCAGTGTGATTTTACCGGGGTGAATCGTCCGGGTGATCCTGGGTATAAGGACGTGGTTTCTTTTAAAACCTGTGAGTCGTATAATTTTGATCAAGTTAATTATAAAAAATATAAACACACGGCTAGTGGGGCTTTGATTACCGAAGCAGGCGGTCCACCAACAGCTATTCTTGGTAATTTAGAAGTAGGCACCGATCTTTGTAAATTTACTCTAAAAGATCCAGCGGTTGGAGCAAATTGTCGTATTCGAGAAGTGGTGAAAGTTGATGCTTGTCAGATGGTAATGAAAAATGCGTTCCTCGCTCCTTTTGATTATATTGTTGAGCGAGACGGTTCGGTGTTGCTAACCAAAGATAGCTTGCCGGGTCGCCAGGCAAATACTCGTGCTGTCGCTGCTATTGCCGATGTGCTTAACAGTAAAAATCGTTGTCCAACCTACGACGATCCTGGGTTTGAGCAGTTTGAAGCCGGGCTTGTTGGGGTAGATTTTTCTGCTACTCCGCTTTTTAAAGAAGGAGCCTGTTGTTGTCAAAAAACCGATGAAGGAGCTTTGACTTCGGTGTATACCTGTAGTGAAGGCGGTCGTTATCCTGGATATGACTGTAAAGGAAACATCATGACCGACAGCTCGCAATCGTTTGTAAAACCATTGCCAACAGCGCCAGCAACGTGTTCTTCGTACGACACCGTTAATCAAAAAGAGTATAAGGCGGGCGATTCCAATTTTGATATCGGTACTCAAAAATTGCGCACCGAAGCAAAAAAACTTAACAAATTGGGCGTCACCAACATCAATCAAATTATTGGTCGGATTATTCAGGGTTTGATGTTGTTTATCGGTGCTATTTTGTTGGTAATGTATATCTACGCTGGTCTTTTGTGGATGCTCGCGAATGGTAATGAAGAGCGCATCACTTCAGCTAAGAGTATTTTGGTGTGGTCTACGCTTGGTGTGGCGGTGATGCTTGGTAGTTATGTCATTATTAATTTTATCTTTAGCTCGCTTAACCTTTAATTCTGTGAATGCTATGCGACGGATAGTTTTTATCTTTAGTTTCTTTATAGCTCTCCTCACTTGGGGGGCGCCAGCGATTGTATTGGCAGCTGATGCGCCTGGCGCTACGACAGGCGTAGCTGAGGCTAAGCGAGACCCTAATTGTCCGCCGGGAACCCCGCCTGGACAGACCTGTCTCAAGAATCCGTTAGGAAAAACAACGGATGCAAATCAGCTTATTGGTACACTTATTAAAGCGGCGCTCGGGGTGGTGGGTTCACTCACCCTTCTTATGATTGTTTTGGGTGGTTTTCGTTGGCTCACCGCTGCTGGCAATGCTGAGCAGATTGAATCAGGTACCAAAACGATTGTTTGGGCAGTTATTGGGTTGTTTTTGGTGTTCGCGAGTTACTTGCTTTTGAGCACCTTTACGACATTCCTCACCACTGGAAATGTTTAGTTGGCGCGGTCTTCGTGAGTGTGGTATACTTATCAGCAATACAAAGAAATACTATGCAACAATGTATGTGGAAGGAGGTGAAACTATGAAAATGCAGAAAATGATTTCTTCCATCATGACGATGGGAGCCCTCGTGTTCGGTATGCTTATGCCGATTGCACCAGTTATGGCGCAAAACAACACTATCGGCGCTAACGATCTCGGTATTTCCTACGGGCAATACACCGGGCTTGGTAGTACTGATGTACGTATCACGATCGCTAGAATTATCCGCGTCGCTATGGGTCTCCTCGGTATTATTGCCGTGGTGATCGTACTCATCGGTGGTTTCACTTGGATGACAGCTGGCGGTAACGAAGAAAAAGTTGGCGAAGCTAAAAAATGGATCTTTGCTGGTATTATTGGCTTGGCAATTATCTTATCCGCTTTCGCAATCGCAACATTCGTTATCAACAACTTAGTAACAGCTACTACAGCTGGCGACTCTTCTGGCTCCTTAACACCATAGTTTTGGACTCAAACCCCTTTCCAACGAGTAGGGCAACCTACGTCGTTGGAGGGCGGACTATATTTTTTACGCCTTAAGTATAAAGTATACCCGCTTGTATGTCTTTTGCTCGTCTTCGTTTGGCTTTGGTAACTTTTTTGTGTACTTTTTCCGTTGTTTTTCCGACCGTGGCTGTGGCACAGGGGCCGTTTGATCGTCAGAATATGAAAAGTCCTGATTTGGGCGTAGATATTCCGGCTGCTTCAGGGCTAAGCAGCACCGATGTCCGCGTTGTCGTCGCTCGCATTATTCGCGTTGGAATGGGGTTGCTCGGTATGATTGCCGTCGTCATTGTGATGTACGGCGGTTTTTTATGGATGACGGCTGGAGGCAACGATGAGCAGGTGGGTGAAGCCAAAAAATGGTTGATGGGTGGTGTTATTGGCCTCATTATCATTCTATCGGCTTTTGCATTATCGACGTTTGTTATCAATTCGCTGGTCAATGTGACCACGAGTGGTGAATCGACTATTCCATTTGAATAAGCCAGGCTACTAAATTAACTTCGTATGTCTTTTTTTAAAAAAATCACCCTTACTCTCGCTTTTGTAGCGGGCTTTTTGTCGCCAGCGATGGCCTTGGCTGATAGCTATGGTATTGATGCGGCAGCAACAGCGGCCAAGCTGCCCAAGCAGGTAGCCGGGCAATCCACGGTGACTGGAGTAGTGGGAAGTGTCGTCTCTGTGGCCCTTTCCATGATTTCCATCGTCTTCTTTATCCTCATTTTATATGCTGGTTTTAATTGGATGATCGCTCGCGGTAACACTGAAGCGGTGGAAAAATCTAAGGGTATTATTGAAGGTGCAGTCATCGGTCTCATTATTGTGATGGCAGCTTATGCAATCACAAGATTTGTTTTTTCTTCCCTTGATAGTGGAGCTCCTGAGGCCGCTGCGCCGACTGCTTCGTCGCCAGCTTCTGCGACACAAGAGCCAGCACAGTGTTGTATCACGTATTCAGGTGGAGAAATTGGAAGTTGTACAGCTGTTCCACGCGATCAGTGCGCCGCTGCTGGAACGAGTGCTGGAGTATGGTTTGCTCAACCATGCAGTGATTATGTTTGTCCTAATTAAAAATGTATGAAATATTTTATTGTTAGTATTTTGATGGGTGGGGCAGTTTTTTTTGGAGCCACCGCTCAAACATTGGCTGCTGGCCCTCTCTCAAATGGTTTGGGTAACTTGGATAAAGCGGCCAAGCCAACACAGCTTTCGGGCGATTTGACTGGTACCGTCGGTACTTTGGTCAAAGGCGTGCTCGCTATGGTTGGTACTATTTTCTTGGTGCTCACTATTTATGCTGGTATTCTTTGGATGACCGCTGCTGGTAATGAAGAGCAGGTAGCCAAAGCAAAAAGTATTATTACAGCGACGGTTATTGGTTTGTTTATCACCATGTCGGCCTACGCCATCACCTCGTTTGTGGGCAACCGTTTGAGTGGCAATGAATCGGCTACGTCACAATAGTTTTTGTCTTTACCTTTGTATATGAACATTTCTCGCTTGATTACTTCGTTTGCTCTTTTGGTTGTCGCTGGTTTTTCATTACCCCAAATGACTTTGGCACAAGTAGATATTGGGCTTGGCAAAGGTGGGCTTGGCAAAGGTGTCGGAAGTGCTGGTGGTTATGATACAGCTAGTGTCACTGATACATCGTTGTCAGAGTCTATTGGTAAAGTTATTAAAGTCGTTCTATCGTTCACCGGTACTATCTTTTTTGCACTCACTGTTTATGCTGGTTTTTTGTGGATGACAGCGAGTGGTAACGAAGAACAAGTGACCAAAGCTAAAAGTATTTTGCAGATGGCCACGATTGGTTTGATTATTTCTTTGTCGGCGTATGGAATTACTACCTTTGTGCTAAGCAATACTGTTGCAGCAGCACGTAATGCTACGTGTCTTGGCACTGAATGCTAATTATATGATTTCTTTTTTAAAAAATATTATTATTACTAGCGTAATGGGGTTGGCACTGTTTGCTCCAGCAGTTTCTCCTGTTTTCGCCCAGACAAAAGGTTCAGCAGCCTATGATATTGGAAGCCAACTTCAGGCAGCAGCCGGCGATAAAGGTGCGGCTATTGGCGATCCAGTTGATCCTCGCTACGTGGCTGTCTTTATTATTCGCATGATCCTTGGTTTGGTTGGCACTGTTATGATCGTTCTCAATGTGTATGCCGGTTATTTATGGATGACTGCTGGTGGCAACGAAGAACAAGTGGCGCAAGCCAAAACAACGATTCGTAATGCGACAATTGGCCTCATTATCGCTGTTGCCTCATACAGTATTACCCTCGCCGTCACTAATTTGGCGAGTGGTAATCCGGTTAGTCGAGGTAGCGCTCCGCAAGCTCAACCGCTTGAAGGAGCGATTCAAGAAGGTATTTTTGGAAACTAATTTTTGGTATGAAAATTTGGCTGTACTATGCTCGGGTGGGGAATGGCCACTATAGTCCGGCTAAAGCGTTGGCGGAATATTGTGAAAGTAAAAAACACGAAGTTGTCTGGTTTGATTTGGGGCAGGCTTTGGGCGGTGTTTCGCAACAATTGTTTGAAAAAGGGTATCGGTTATTAATTGAGTATGCTCGACCAGTATATAGTTTGTTATATTGGTTAAGCTCGTTTTCAGTGACTCAGCGCTTGATTCAATGGTGGACAGCTCGTTTGGCTGTGGCAAAAGTTCTGCGTTCTTTACAACAAGAAACTCCAGACATTATCGTTTCTACTTATTTTCTTACGGGGCCGATTAGTGAGGCGCTTCGTCGTTTGAAAAAAACTATTCCAGTAGTTGTGGTGGTGACTGAGCCGTATTCTCCGCCGCCAATTTGGTTTTTCAATTCAAATTTCCGCTATATCGTCGCTTCGCCGGAAGCAAAGGAATGCGCTCTTCGAGCTGGAATTTCAAAAGATGCTGCTCTCGAGTTCCCGCAGATAGTTTTAGAAAAAAAAGATACACAATCACTAGAAAAATTTGGTTTAGCCAAAGATAAACTACTTGTGTTGTTGTTGGGTGGTGGTGAGGGTTATCCGAAAGCTGAAAAAATTATCATGACTTTTTTGAAGAGTGATAGCTCAGCTCAAATGGTCGTGGTGACAGGAAGAAACGAGGCGCAGGCTGCGCGCTGTCGTCAAATTGTTGGTCGTCAACAAGACAAAGTTGTGATACTTGGTTTTGTTCCAAACCCGCAAAGCCTGATTGATCGGGCGCATATGGTGCTCACCAAAGCCGGGGCTAACACTGTTCGCGAAGTGCTCTTGGCACGTAAGCCGCTCCTTCTCACTGACTATATTTGGGGGCAAGAGAAGGGGACAATGGAGTATGTAGTGAAGAATGAGTTGGGGTGGTATGAAGCCGATCCTAAGCGGATTATAGAGCGAATACAACGATGTGTTCTTGGCGAATGTCCCTCTGCGCATACAAAAAAAGTACCGTTACGTAACGGTACTTCTGAAGTGGCGGAGTATATTTTTTCACTCCGCGTCTAATATGGGTGGCCAACGGGAATTGAACCCGTATTGCGAGAGCCACAATCTCGCGTAATAACCATTATACCATGGCCACCATGTCAGGCATTTGATAGCCTACGACTTCTTTGCAAAAATAGGCAAAATAGTCGTAGACGATGAAATGAAAGCGTCGTCATTATATATGAATAAAGGGGTTTCGTCAATATTTGACTGCTTGTGTTCCCAGTAGGAGTCGAACCTACATTCTCAGCTTAGAAGGCTAATGTCCTATCCATTGAACGATGGGAACAAAAATACTACCCGACTATACTACTTAATTATATGCTAAAAAGCAAGGTGGACTTTATCAAAAAAAGTATTCTAACAGCGTTTGCCCTGTTTAGTTTTTTGCTTACGCCCGCTGTGGTAATGGCGGCGCCAAACGGCACTTATGGCTTGGATGACACAGCAAAAAAAGCCAACTATATTGATGAGGCTGGTAAAGGTGACGATGTATTTACAGCAGTGCAAAAAATTGTTTCTACGTTGTTGGCGTTGGTAGCGATCATTTTCTTTATTCTCGTGGTATATGCCGGTATTCGCTGGATGACCTCGCGTGGTAGTGAAGAAATTGTGCTTGAAGCCAAGAAAACACTAGAATCAGCGGTTATTGGGTTGGTGGTGATTACCTCTTCATATGCCCTTACGACTTTTATTTTTGGACGACTGAGTGGTGAGACCTACCGTGATCCATCGGTGCTTGAACAGCCTTGCACCGATAGCCCCGATCGGACCACATGCGAAAGTAAGGCCGATATTGGTTGTTATTGGAACCGAGCACAGAGTGCTTGTGAGTTCAGAGCCCCAACTGACGGTGGTTCAAGTGTAGTTGATTCAAGTGGTGCTTGCTTGAATGTCCGTTCGATGGCCGGTGGTCGGTTTAATGTTGAATGCACTATTGAAACTCAATCGGCATGTAGTGCTCGTGGAGCTGGGTATACCTTTTATGCTGGTGAAAATCAAGCGTTTTGTGATGCTGAGGAAGCTTCAGCTAACGGTCTTGGCTCTTCATATTCGCCACCTGATCAGTATCAATGCTGCATAAATCCTTCAGGTATTTGTTCGGCGGCTGTTTCTGGTGACTGTCCGGCCGGTTCAAACGGCTATTCCTCAGCTTGCTCTGAAAATTCTATGGCCGCTCTCTGTGGCTCTGATGAGTCCATACCACTCGGCTGTCTTCAATATGTTGATAGTGGCCCATGTAATGCCGATGCGGGTTGTCGCTGGGATGTAAATCAATGTGTTTATAATTCTTCAGGAGCCGGCGGAGCTAATTCTAGTGGGGGTGCTGCCCCAACAGGAGGTGCGCCAACCGGCGGCACAACTCCGACTGGAGGAGCTTCCGCTGGTGGAAGTGCCCCGGCAGGCTCTGCGTCAGCCGGCGGAACTGCCCCAGCAGCAGGCTCAGGGCCAACGTGTCAGGATGTTGGCGGCTATTGTAGCTCAGCCTCAAACTGTTCTGAGTATAACGGTCAATCAGCCACCCCAGGTACTCGGTTGAGTCAATATGACGATGATTGCCTACTGTCTTTCTCGCCATATTGCTGTCAGCGACCAGTCTTGAATACAAGTTGTACAGACAGTGGTGGTTATTGTAGCTCGGCCTCTAATTGTGCTGAATACAACGGTCAGCCAGCTACCCCAGGCACCCGTGATTCCGCCAACGACAGTGGTTGTCAGCTTAGTTTTTCACCGTATTGCTGTCGTCGTTAGAGAAATAGCTTAGTTCCTTGACAAAAAACCGTTATTTTGGTACGATTGCCCTACATTATTACACCCTCCGCCCTAGGCGGAATACGGGTCCAGACGAGTTGAGACATGCCTTAACTTCGCTTGGTAACTACTATGCATGTATGATCGACCCAAAGAAAAAGGCAGCGATTATTAAGAAGTTCCAGACCCACGCTGGGGATACTGGTTCGAGTGAAGTGCAAATTGCCATCCTCACTTCTGAAATCGACGAGCTTATCGGCCACTTGAAAATGCATCCAAAAGATCATTCAAGTCGTCGCGGTTTACTCCGTAAAGTTAGCAGTCGCCGTAGTTTGATGCGCTTCTTGAAGAAAGAAGACCCAGCAAGTTACGAAGTGCTCACTAAAAAATTGAAGATCAAACAGTCTCGCGTTATCGCGAAACCAGGTGCTAAAGAAGTTCTCGATGTTGAAGCTCTCGAAGATGAGGGCGAAGCAGGCGAGAAAGAAAATGAAATCGTTAACGAATAAAACCAACCATACTCTTAAACACCCCGACCAACGCGTCGGGGTGTTTATTGATGTACAGAACATGTACTATAGCGCTAAAAATTTGTTTGCCGCTAAAGTTAATTTTGGTAACATTGTCAAAGAAGCAACAGCTGGGCGCAAGCTTATTCGCGCTATTGCCTATGTTGTTTCGACTGAATCTCAAGAAGAAAAGCCTTTTTTTGACGCTTTGAACAGTCTTGGTATTGAGACTCGTGAAAAGCCGCTCCAAATCTTTTTTGGTGGCGACAAGAAAGCTGATTGGGATGTTGGTCTTACCGTTGACGCTATTCGTTTAGCTCAAACTCTTGATGCGGTGGTGATTGTGTCTGGTGATGGTGATTATGTACCACTTATTGAGTATATTCGTCTGAGTACCGGCAAACAGGCTGAAGTTATGGCGTTTGGCGAGACAACTTCAAGTAAGTTAATCGAAGCCGCCGATGATTTTGTTGATTTGAGTCAAGATAAAGGTAAATTTTTAATTGGCGATCGTCGCTATTACAAAAAAGTAACGACTGCCGCTACAACAAGTGCTAAGACCTCTGAACGCAAGTAGCCGACTTGTTTTCTCGTGTTTTAGTATTTAATGAAGGTTGGTGGACGGACATAGAGACCTTAATGGTCTTAAGCTCGGACATCAATACTTCTCAAAGAAACAAAAACGTATGAACGTCAAACAATGGTCCATGCAATGGGCCGGACGCACCCTCTCAGTTGAGACGGGTAAATTTTCGTTACAGGCGAACGCTTCCTGTACTGTTCGCTATGGAGACACAGTACTCCTCGCAACTGCAGTTATGAGCAAGAACACTCGTGATGGGATCGATTTTTTCCCTCTCATGGTGAACTTTGAAGAAAAGCTCTACGCTGCTGGTAAAATCAAAGGCAGTCGTTTTATCAAACGTGAAGGTCGTCCAAGTGAAGAGGCAATTTTGTCTGGTCGTTTGGTTGATCGCGCTATCCGCCCATTGTTTGATCAAAACATGCGCAATGATGTGCAGGTTATTTTGACTGCCCTCTCCTATGATGGCGAAAATGATCCACAAATTCCAGCGATGATTGCTGCCTCTATTGCCTTATCTCTTTCAAACATCCCTTGGGGTGGTCCGATTGCCGCTGCTCGCGTGGGTCGCGTTGGTGGAGCTTGGAAAATCAACCCAACCTTTGCTGAACGCGGGACTGGCGACGCTGACATCGTGGTAGCTGGTACGCCAGACACCGTGATTATGGTGGAAGCTGGTTGTCATGAAGTGCCAGAAGCAGAAGTGGTAACAGCTATGCAGATGGGTGCTAAAGAATTAGCCCCAGTGATTGAGTTTATCAAAAAAATTCAAGCTGAAGCTGGTGCTCCTAAACTCGATCTCAACACTAACTTGAGTGAAAAAGAAACTAAGCTTCGCGCTGTTGAAGCCGAAGTGAAAAAAATGGTTGCTAGTCATGTTGATGATTGGATTTTTGATAGTGTTAAAAAAGGTAAAGCGGAACGCGTTGCCGTTGTTGATCGTTTTGCTGAAGCTGTGAAGGAAATGCTCGCCGCCCAAGAAGTGGAAGCAGATATTCAAAAAATTATTCTCGGTCGCGTGAAGATTTATGTAGAAGAGTTTATCTCTGAGCGTATTATTCAAAAAGAACAACGCTTAGACGGTCGCTCGCTTACCGACATTCGTCCGTTGTACTCTGAAGTGGCTCTCTTGCCTCGTACTCATGGTACCGGCCTCTTTATGCGCGGTGATACACAAGTGCTCTCTATCGTCACCCTAGGCGCTCCTGGTGATGTTCAGACTATCGACACCATGGAAGAAGATAGCACTAAGCGTTTCATGCATCATTATAGCGATACTCCAGCGACGTATGGCGAAGCTGGCCCACTCCGTGGCCCAGGTAACCGCGCTATTGGTCATGGTGCACTCGCTGAGCGTGCTCTTGAGCCAGTACTTCCTCCAGCAACTACTTTCCCTTACGCTATTCGCGTAGTGTCTGAAGTGTTTGGCTCCAATGGTTCTAGTTCAATGGCTTCCACCTGTGGTACGACACTTGCTCTTATGGATGCGGGTGTACCAATTGCAAAACCAGTTGCTGGTGTAGCAATGGGTCTCGCTACTGACGCGCAGGGTCGTTTCAAAGTTTTGACCGACTTACAAGATATCGAAGACGGTCCGGGCGGTATGGATTTCAAGATTACCGGTACTCGCGATGGTGTGACTGCTATTCAAATGGATACCAAGACAACTGGTTTGAGTTGGGAAATCGTCAAACAAACCTTTGGTCAGTCTCGTGACGCTCGCTTGAAGATTTTAGACTTCATGCAGGCAGTTATTGCTGAGCCGCGCAAAGACTTGTCTCCATACGCTCCTCGCATTGTGACTATCATGATTAATCCAGATAAGATCCGCGACGTGATTGGTCCTGGCGGTAAGATGATTAATAAAATTATTGATGAAACTGGTGTAGCTATCGACATCGAAGACGATGGTCGCGTGAATGTTACTTCTAGTGATTCGGTTGGTATGCAAAAAGCGGTTGAATGGATCAAGCAATTGACCCATGAAGTCACTGCCGGCGAACAGTATGAAGGTACGGTCGCTCGTCTCGAAGACTTCGGTGCTTTCATTAATATCTTGCCTGGTCAAGATGGTTTGGTGCATGTATCGGAAATCGCTTATGAACGCACCAACAAACCAAGTGATGTTTTGAAACTTGGTGATAAGGTTAAAGTGCTCGTCAAAGAGATTGATAACCTTGGCCGCATCAACTTGAGTATGAAAGCCCTCTTACCAAAACCAGAAGGTTATGTAGAGCGCCCACCAATGGATCGTCCTCCACGCAGTCCACGCCCTTTTAACGGCGGTGGTCGCGGAAGATAAGTAGATGTTAAAAAAGACACCTGGAAACGGGTGTCTTTTTGTTTCTATACAGTCCTTGATTTTTCTGGTATCCTGTGGTTAACTGTGGTTCACGCCGACGTGGTGAAATTGGTATACACGACAGTCTTAGAAGCTGTTGGGGCAACCCGTGAGAGTTCGAGTCTCTCCGTCGGCACACATATGAATAATCTTGAAGCGCGGCGTATGGCCGCTCAGTTGTCGACTGATCTACCGACCCTTGACCTGCACGGGTTATACCCAGCTGAGGCTCTGGATTCCTTGGAACTTTTTTTATATAATGCCTATCAATCTGGCGCGTTGGCTGTGCACGTTGTTTGTGGAATTGGTTCGGGCCAACTTTTGTCACAGGTGGATGGGTATTTACAGAAACACCCGTTCGTTGAAGAAGTATTTCAAGAAGCAGGGAAGTGCATTGTTCTTTTTGGAAGATAAACTACCTGGCATCCTAACTATAGAGTTGCCCGGTCTTTGTTTTTCAATTATCTAGTAGTGTTGTAGTTATATGGAAAAAATAAAATCTCTTACCATCGATGATTTGTATGAAGAGCTTGCTGAGTTGGCTCGTGAAGAAGCGACTAGTGCGCGCGATGTTTGGAATGATTTAGTTGAAGAAGTGGTAGAAGGCCATGTGGATTTGGGTGAGCTTGATCCTGATCAAGATATTGAAGGGATGAAAGAAATTCTTGGTGCCAAGTGGCATACTTTTAAAGAAGAACTAGCTGAAGAAGCAGCGGCTGAAGCTGATGAATATGAAGCAGATACAACTACCCGTCTCGAAGAAGATGAAAAAGTCCCAAATGCGATTGATGACGAAGAAGATGAGGAAGATGATTTGAGTGATGGTAGTAAGTTTTAAACACCCTATAAAAAGCGGGCCCCAAGGCTCGTTTTTTTGTACCCAACTTATCCCCATACCACCTCTTGACACCCACCCGGCATTAATGTAAAATCGTCCTACACTGAAACCTCCTGAAAAGGAGCCACGTCCACAAGACTCTGATTGATTACCGTATCGCTTGGACCTCTGGGTAAAACGTAGAAGTACAAATAAACAATGTTTATTACAACTACAACATTTTACTCCGAAGTTACAAGCGGTTGCTAAGCTCCCTCTCGAGCTGACCCACGTTACCGCCTTTGAAAGCGGTTTTATTTTTTCCTAAGGACTGGCAGACGCCCAGAGCCAACGAAAGTTGGAACAACGCGTTTGATAGTGCTGGATGGTACTTTGACAATTTAAAACAGTATATAGCAATCATAATCAAATAGGGTATGTAGGTTAGTTTTGTGCGCAAGCACGAAGCGAAGCCCATACAATTGCAATTGACTGAAAAATGCAGAGTCAATAAATAAAGTAAGTAACACAATGCTACAAAATGCTATTGCGAAATATACAATGAAGCACTATTGAGTGTTTTCGTTGTGCGCAATTTCAACAAGGGCACATGGTGGATGCCTTGACACTAAAAGACGAAGAAGGACGTTGTAGGGTGCGAAAAGTCTCGGGGAGCTCCCAAACAAGCTTTGATCCGGGAATGTCCGAATGGGGAAACCCACCCAGCTATAAGCTGGGTATCCTGCACTGAATACATAGGTGCTGGAAGGAAACCTAGGGAAGTGAAACATCTCAGTACCTAGAGGAAAAGAAATCGAAGAGATTCCCTTAGTAGTGGCGAGCGAAGAGGGAAAAGTCTAAATCGTATAGATGTTGGTATCGTAAGAGGTTGATCGCAAGATTAAACTTGAACGGTGCCTTAAAGGACAGGCCGTTGTCTATACGACGTTGTAAGTTATCAATGCCAGTTACCTGTTAGACTGGGTGAGGAAATTATTTTTAGCAGAATTGTCCTGGAACGGACAACCACAGACGGTAATAGTCCGGTACGCGAAAAAAATAATGTACTCATAGTAGATATACTTAAGTAGGGCGGGACTCGTGAAATTCCGTCTGAATCTGGGCCGACTATGGTCTAAG
>CAYZGX010000006.1:0-60050 GCA_964478235.1 uncultured Gammaproteobacteria bacterium | reverse complement strand
GGTGTACGGCACAATAACCAGCGCTTTGTAGATCTGGCGACCAACAAACCGATGTGGAGCTCGGGCAAAACCATCTTTAATTTTTTGAAATAGCTGTTTCATAGTTATTCAAACTGCTTAGCGCGCCAACGATACAACAACGTGAGCGGATATACCATCACGATTCCGACAATTGAAGCATAAAACCACAACTCACTTCCGGCGTCTGTCCGGGTGAGATGCCAATCAACTAACCACAGCATATAATACGCAAACGGGGTGAAGCTCAGCCAGCGAGCGATACGCCAAGCGGTGTCGGATCGTTTGATGGTGAAGAGCAGCAAACCAAATGGCAAAAACCAAGCGGCATACCATGGCAAAAAAGATTTTTGCCACAACATCAAATAGCTGAGGAGAAAAATAAAAATGAGCTGTAGATAATTTTCACTGAGCCAAAAATCATTACGGCGAACAACATTCCAAACTTTGGAAAGATACGGCCACAAAGTGAAGGTAAAGAAGGCTAGTAAAAATCCTTGAACAGCTCGAGTCAAATACCAATGTGCACCATCTTGGAATAACCAAACAAAAAGAGGTTTGAGTGAGTAATAGAGGGTGGCAAAAATACTAATAACTGCCCATTTCGACTGGATAGCTACCGAGACAAAGACTTGTGGGCCGTGCCAGTACGGCATCCAGCTGAATATCGTCACCCCTGCCCCAAGAACCAGGCCGGCACTAGTACTTGTTAACTGTTGCTTCCAAGTATCTTTTGACCAGCTCTGAAGCCACCAAATGACAAAAATCGGAGTGAGAAGAAGTGGAATGAACTTTATCCAAATACCAACAACCAGAGCTGGGATAACGAGCCACCATTGTTTTTTGTGAGCAAAGAGCGCGGCTACAAGTACACACAGGAGCCACAAGACATCAAAATGACCATTCACCACCCACTCAAACAAGAAGATTGGTTGACTAGCAAATAACAGTGTTGAGACGAGCGACATTTCTTGCCGAACAATTACCCGAACCAGCGCTCTCACCAAAAAACTTAACGCTACGAGCGAAGCGAACATGATGCTCTTCCACAAAACGATGAACCAAACGATTGATTCACCGCTCAGGCGATAGAGGCTTTCAAAAGCGAGGGCAATAATTGGACCATAGGAAAATCCAATGATGTCGTTGGTGGGGATTGGATAGACAAAAACTTTTTGCATCGGCCAGGTGTCGGTGTACACGTTGTAGCCGTTAGCCAGAGCTCGCCCGGCTTCAAAATAATAGCTGAGATCGCTTGAGCCAAACGGAATCATGACCAAAGACGACAACGCCAAAACGACAAATAGTGCTTGGATTTTTTTGAGCGACATTGTTGTTCCAACAGCCAAAGCATTCCAAATTGACCAACTCACTAAACCAAAAATAGCTACCACAGCAATAATGAGTGCCGTGACAGCTATTTTTTGCGGCGAAGATAATGCCGTGTTACAAGAAAACCAACTTGTTTGAAAAAAACAATTACCAGCGAGAATCCCCGGCACGAGACGCAGAGACAGTCCGGCCAAGGTGAGGAAACTAACAAGGTAGAGTATGAGTATTTTTTCAAACTTCATACGAATTATTTTTGTATAAACTCGCTGATGGAAGCGATCATGTAGGCGATCATTTCTGGGGTAAGCCCTGGGTAGACCCCGATCCAGAAGGTGTTATTCATGACGATATCGGTGTTCTTCAGCTCTCCGACAACACGGTAGTCATAGTGATACTCGGTAAAGTAGGGTTGGCGAAGGAGATTACCAGCGAATAGATAACGCGTCCCGATTTTTTTCTTTTGTAAGAATTGTACGAGCTCGTCACGAGTAAAGCCAGCTTCTGGCTTTATGGTGAGCAAGAACCCAAACCAACTTGGTTCAGCCTTCTCTTGCCAGCGCGGCAGAACAAAGACATTTTCAAACTGCTTCAAACCTTCGTAGAGAGTTTTGAAATTATTTTTTCGTTGCTCTACAAAACTATCGAGCTTGCCGAGCTGGGCCAAACCAATCGCTGCTTGAATGTCGGTGGCTTTGAGATTGTAACCCATTTCTGAATAGGTGTATTTATGGTCGTAGCCGTGAGGCAAACCACCCAAATCCCAGGTAAAACGACGACCGCAGGTGTTGTCTTTGCCGGTAGCACACCAACAATCGCGGCCCCAATCGCGAACTGATTTAATAATTTTAAAAAGATGTGGGTCACTCGTAAAGACTACACCACCCTCCCCCATGGTAATATGGTGGGCCGGATAAAAACTGCAGGTGGCAACATGACCGAAAGTTCCGGTATGTTTGCCGTTGTAGCGACTACCGAGAGCGTCGCAGTTGTCTTCAACGAGCCAGAGATCGTGTTTTTTGCACAACTCAACAATACTATCGAGATCAAACGGATTGCCAAGCGTGTGGGCAATCATAATCGCTCGTGTTTTTGGCGAAATAGCTTTTTTAATTTGTTCGATGTTAGCATTGTAATGACCAAGCTCGACATCAACAAAAACCGGCACAAGTCGGTTTTGAATAATTGGGTTCACCGTACTAGGAAATCCAGCAGCAACCGTAATAACTTCGTCGCCCGGTTTCAAGCGCTTGTCACCAAGCTTAACCGAGGTAAGAGCTGTTAGAGCAACAAGATTGGCTGACGATCCAGAATTGACGAGAGCGGCGTAAGATACACCAAGCCATTTAGCGAGACGGTGTTCAAAGAGCGCACTAAACCGACCGTCGGTCCACCAGCCGTCGAGGACAGCGTCGGTGGCTTGGATGATTTCTTCTTCATTAAAAACCTTACCAGATACCGGCACCGTTGATTCACCTGGCACAAAAGACTTAGCGGGATTTTTTTTCTGATATTCTTCCACCAAAAGTTGTCGCAAACTGTCGTTCATACAGCTCAAAAGAGGGCTAAAAATATGTCCGTATCCTAGCACTTTTGGCTAAAAAAAGCAACCTTTAAAACTCCCCCAAAAAGAAGAACGCCCCGCTTATCTTTCTCCGAAATCGGATACTCAATAAACGAGGCGTGTAGCACTCCTTTTGATCTACTTTGATCGCGGATAGTGCAAGCCGCTTTCCCTCCAAAAAACTAGCTGTTCTTTTTCCCTCCCATCCTGCCTGCCCATCGACCCTCGAGAGCTCGCGGAATGACTTCGCGCACATGGTGGTCGACAGTGACTACCGGGAGAGCGTCTACCGGAAACCATTGCCCAGTCTTTCCCGACAATTCTTCGACAACTTCAACCAGATGAACCATTGAGCAGTACCAGCCACGCTTCTCTTGGTAGAAGAAATGGCTGACGTAGGTCCCCGGGTTAGCGAAAGAACCAACGCCAAACTCTGTTTTAGCCAGACGATGCTCAACATCTGTTGGCTGTTCGCCGACACGAAAGCTCGAACCCGGACAGTGCCACTCGCCCGGATAGGCGCTCTCAGTCATCGACCGGCGCATCAGGTACACTTCTGGGGTATTTGAAGCCCCATCTCGAATCAACACCGCCTCATAAGCCACCGTCACCGACAGCTTAGCTACAGCATTGAAAAGCGGTGTACCAAACGGCTTGGTCGGATCGATACATCCGAGCACTTCAGCGACAGCTTCTTTGTCTTCAGAGGAACGCTCCTCCCCGGGAGTGTTTAGAAGACGTGACACTCTTTTCAGAATTTCAATAACGTTCATCACGGTATCACCTGTTGGTCGTACTTCGTGCCCGTACACTGGCCCCATGCCAGCTAAAGAAACTATCATAAATGACAAAAAAAGTCAAGGCTTGCGCCTCGACCTTTTAATGTGTTATTTCTACTAAATAAACTCCTTAACTGCTGATGGAATAATGCTATTTTTATGGACAAAAATGGTGTTTTCAGGAAGATTCTTCACTGGCCAGAAACGACCTTGTTTGGTTGGTGTTCCGAGCGCTTTGACGATATACACCTGCGAAACAAAGGTCCCTCGTTTTTCATCAGAAAAGATACTAGCTCGGCAAACACCGTCGGTGGTCATTCTCGTTTTAAACTCCGCCTTGGCTAAGCGCTTCAAAACGGTTTCGGGGCGCTCGCCAGGGCGAAAGACTGCCCCTGGGCAATGCCACTGCCCCGGAAATGACTCGTGCGGTTCGCGCTTGGTCATAAACACTTCTACTTCGCCAGTTTTCTTATTTTTACGAAGTAGCACCGCTTCAAAAGCTACCGAAACAGACAAACGAGCAATTGCTTCAAACAGTCTGGTGCCGAGCGGCTTGGCTTCGCCCACTACCTGGCTTTCAATAAATTGTCGAAACTTTTTTTCATTCCAAGAGCGTTCTACTACTTCTTCAAACATTTCAATAACTTCTTCTGGTGAAAATATTTTTTTCACTTCCAAATGTTGTAGCCGTTTGGATAAAAAGGTTTTTGGTGCTATTTTTTTATTTTTAGGCATAGGGATTTACTAAGAGTATCCCTAGACAGTAGCATTTTCTATAGTAAAAGACAATAAAAAAAGAAGCGCGCCCGACCCCACTACCCTCTTTCGAGAGTTGGGGGTCTGGGCGCGTAACTGCTCCTCCTTCTTTTTAGATTGTTGCTCATTCAGGCTGTGGTATCTTGAGTGCCTTGAGAGCCATAGGGATGATGTGATCACGGTGCGTGACGACCATTTTTTCGGGAAGGGCTTTGATCCGAAACCACTTGCCACCCTTCAACCTCGCATCATCATACACCTGGATGACATGCACCATGGCGAGATACGACCCGCCAACAGAACTCGGCTCCTTGACGCTCCAGTACTGGCCAACATACTTATACGTAAAGACTGGCGATCCAAGGCGCGTACCGAGGCGACCCACGACATCAAGCACGTTTTCGTGTACATTGAAGGTCGTGCCCATGCAATACCACTCGCCTGGATAGGACTCCTCATCACCACGCTGGTGGAGATACACCTCCTCATCCTCCTCAAACGGTTGGCGCAGAAGCACCGCCTCAAACGAGATAGAGTAGGTCAGTCGCCGGATGGCATAGGTCAACTCTTGTCCAAACCTGGCGTCTTGCGGAATCTGCTTCAAAAGCTCGGCGGCCAAGAGCTTGCGTTCTTGGTCGTCGAATTTCATAGCTTTCAGAGCTTCGAGTGCGAGTTTGATTTTATCGGTCACAGTGGACCTCCTTGGCTCCCGTGAAATGGGAACAGCGTATCCTACGCTCAAAATGAAAAAAAGTCAAGGCTTGTGCCCTGACTTCGTATCTTTATATATGATCTAGAAATTGACCCGTTCTTTCTCAATAACCAACGGCCGGGCTTTGACCTGCGTATGGATAGCGCCGATATATTCCCCCACAATACCAATAAAGAAAAGTTGAACTGACGAGAAGAGAAAAATACCAATCGTAAGCGGAGCGAGACCAGCTTCAAACCGATCCCAAAATAGCAATTTGTATACGAGATAAATTACACCGACAATAAAACTAATGACCGACATACCAAACCCGATGAAGCTCGCTAAGCGAAGCGGGATTTTGGAATGATTCACAAACCCAAGCATCGCCAAGTCGTAGAGGGTGTAGAAATTATTTTTGGTTTTGCCTTTTTTGCGAGCTGGCTGAACATAGGTGATTTCAGAGCGGTTGAAACCAAGCTCGGTGATAAGCCCGCGGAAATATGGATACGGTTCTTTGAGCGAGCGCAACACTTCAATAAACTTCTGGTCGTAGAGACCAAAGCCAGTAAAGTTTTTAATCTGCTCAATATCTGAAAAGCGTTTGATAAGATTATAGTATGCTTTACGAACCAAAAACATGAGTTTGTTTTCTTCACTTTCGTTTTTGACGGCGACAACGATACTACTCCCCGCTTCCCACTTGGCAACCAATTCTTTAATCAAGGTTGGCGGATCTTGGAGGTCAGATGCCATAAGAATAACCGCATCGCCATGAGCTTGTTGCAAGCCGTAATAGGGCGAACGAATATGCCCGAAGTTTCTAATGTTAACAATAATTTTTACCGCTCGGTCGGCGGTCGCAATTTTTTTGAGGAGAGCGACAGTGTTGTCGGTGGAGGCGTTGTCAATAAACAGATGCTCGTACTGATAGCCTGGTAATTCGGCCATAACGGCTTTGACTTGCTTATACAATTCTTCAACATTAAGCTCCTCGTTGTAACACGGGGAGACGATGCTGATGAGTTTTTTTGACGACTCTTCCATATTTATGGATCGATAATAAAACGTTGCTTATCAAGGGTTGGGAGGATGGTTCGGTAATGGGCAATAAGCTCTTGGAGCGCCTCTTCCAATGGTGTTACCCTAGCATTTTCTATGGTTTTTTTCAAGCGGGAGACGTCGGCCGAATATTCATTGCCCAAACCTTCTGTGGCGACAATCACAGGGACGTTCGCGCTGGTTAGTTCAACAATTTTTTGAGCAATAGTGATTAAATCAACCGGAGCACCGCTTGCCACATTTAAAAATTTTTCTGTTGGCTTTTTGGCTACGCACGCCTCAATGATTTGCACGCAATCATTGATAGAGAGATAATCAAAGCGAACGTTTTGTTTAATAGTAATTGGTAAACCAAGCAACGCTTTGCAAATAGCATTGGAGATAAAACGAATTTCTGGATCTTCACCAACTCCAAAGACAGCAAACAGCCGAAGATGGGTAATGAAATCAACCTGCTCAGCAAATTTGGCAGCGGTGTATTTATACAACCCATATTCATCAGTCGGAATACGCTCGCCAAAAGAAGTTTCTGCTACCTGCACTAGCGGACGACTTTTGTCGTATTCAGCACCTGAGCCGAGCATGATGAGACGGTTGTAATAGGGTTTGGCTTCCAGTAGATTAAAAAACACCCGGAGATTCTCCACTGCTACCCCACTTTGATCTTTGACTTTGCGAGTACCACCGCGATTGGCAGCGTGAATAACCACGTCAACTGGATTTTTTTTGAGATATGCCACCACCGCCTGAGTATCACCGAGCTCAAGCTCACTGTGGCTCGGAGCCAAAATAGTGTAGCGCGAAGCCAATTGGCGTACAATATTTTGCCCAATAAATCCACTACCACCAGTGAGAAGAATGCGCATAGGCGTTAACCTTTTTTTGGTTTGACGACCATGGCTGCTTCGAGCTCTTCAGCCGGCAAAAACGGAAACATGTCTTCGTATGGTTTAGAAATCAGTTTACCATCAGCGCCTTTTTCGGAAGCAACGCGCGGAATAAGAAGTTGCCATTCAGGTGTCATCACATCACAAATAATCGGACCGTCGTTATACTCCATCACTTCTTTAATTTTAGCATCGACTTCTTCGACTGAATTAATACGCACGGCTGGTATACCATACGCTTTGGCAATTTCGAGAGCATCAGGACACCACACACCAGATTCAGGACCTTCACCAATCATCCGACTGCTAAAAAAGTTTCGTTGGGTATGACGAATGAGTAGGTAGCCGTTATTGTTGAAAATAAAAATCTTAAGTGGCAATTTATTTACTTTTACGGTAGCGAGCTCTTGGAGGTTCATTTGAAAACTACCATCGCCAGTAATCACAACCGTTGGTTTGCGGTCGTTGGCAATACATGCCCCCACCGCAGCTGCCCAATAGCCCATGGTAGAAATACCACCGGTAGTGAGAAAACGTTGACCTTTTTTAACTTTCCAGGCTTGTGCCGCCACATGAAAACACGAACCGGTATCTACGAGAATATAGGCATTCTCCGGAGTGAGATCAGTGAGACGGCCGGTGAAATAATATGAATTAACCGGTTTTTCATCTTTATACTCTGGTAAAACGACTGGGTATTTTTGTTTCCAGCCTTGGCAAATAGCGAGCCACTCTGGTCGCTCCACCACTGGCTGTGAGCCAACATACACCGCCAAACCATCTAAAAATACTTTAGCGTCAGATAAAATTGGTAGGGTGCAGTTGAGATCTGGTTTTTGTAATTCTTTTTCATCAATATCCACAATAATCTTTTCGGCATGGCGACCAAAATCTTTGACATTGTGCCCAGTGAGCGATACCGTGAGGCGCGAACCAATCGCAATAATTAAATCGGCGTTTTGCACTGCGAAATTAGCGGAGCGTTCGCCGTATGTTCCCGGGCGACCAATATATAGCGGATGGTTAGATTCAATGAGGTCAATCCCCAAACGAGACGTTAAAAGTGGAATACGCAACCGCTCAATAACTGCGCGAAACGATTCAACGGCTTTTGACAAACGAACACCTTGGCCAAAAATAAATAAAGGACGCTCAGCTTTGGCGATGCGGGAATAAACCTCGGCAATTTGTTTTTGGAGTGTTTCTGAAACAGCCATTTGTTTTTCTTCAGCTGCTGGCAAGCTATATTTTTCAACCACTTCTGCCGACACCTCGGAGCGCTGCATATCGAGCGGAACTTCCATCCAAACAGGACCTGGGCGACCGGTCGTCACTTCCGTCCACATTTTTTCTAGATACTCCCCCACTTTGGCTGGATCGTCCATGGTCACAAAATACTTGGTAACCGGAGTGACCATCTCGCGAATACTAATCCCCTGCACACCAAACTGACGAATACCAGTTTTTTCGGCATAGGCCACGATTGGTAGGTTGGATTGACCAGAAATCACAATGAGCGGGGCTGAGTCTACCCATGCCCCTACAACACCGTTTAAGGCGTTAACGCTCCCTGGGCCAGCTGTGACCATGGCGACCGCCGGAACGCTGTGGAGGCGACCATAGGCCTCAGCAGCCATCGTGGCGCTCTGCTCGTGGTGGGTGCAGGTATACCGAAGACCTGTATTCTTGGCCACCGCATCATTGAGATACATTGCATGTCCACCGGTGACAGTAAAAACTTCGCGCACTCCGCGGTTGTAGAAAAAAGTAAAGATAAAATCAGCGACATTCATAGTAGTTAGGCTTTTTTATGTTTAGATAATTCCATCGCCACTTCCACCACCATATCTTCTTGACCGCCAACCACTCGGCGACGACCAAGTTCCATAAAAATATCTCGCGGATCAACACCGAATGTTTCAGCGGCGCGTTTTACCGGCAAAGCAAAGCCAGAGAATACTCCAGCAACACCGCTGGTGACACTGACCGAGGAAATATCTTGTGGTTTAGCCATAATATGCTCGGCGACATAATCGCTCGCATCAAGAGTGGCGTACAGATTTACACCTACCGGACGATTCATTTTTTTAAGAAGTGCAGCTAAAGCTTCAAGCTGACAATTACCAGCTCCCGCCCCAAAACCTTTGATTGTACCGTCAACAATACTAGCCCCAGACTCTAGCGCTACCACGGTGTTGCCCACAGCCATACCCAAATTATTGTGGGCATGAAAACCAACTGGTACTGACAGATTTTCTACCAAATAGGCAATGGTTGTTTTGACGGTGTCAGGCGTTGACGAGCCGGCGGAGTCCATAAGAATAATTCCACGAGCGCCATAGCCAATCATTTTTTGAGCTTCGTCGCATAAACGCTCTTTGGTGGTCATGTGATACATCATAAGAACACCGTAAGCTTCTTTGCCTTCAGCGACAACATATTCAATATATTGCTTGGTGACATCTGCTTCGGTGCAGTGCGCCCCCACGCAGACTACCTCTACCCCAAGAGCCAAAGCTGGAGCGAGATCGTGCTTAATAGTGCCAAAGCCTGGCAAAATAAAGGCGCCCAGCTTGGTTTTTTTGAGTTCACTTTTGGCAGCAATCAAAAGCTCGCTGTCAGGCGTTTTGGACAAACCAACTTGAATAGACGACGCTCCGAGGCCGTTCCCATGGCCAACAATAACTGTATAAAAACCAGCGGAATCAATGATTCGACAATAGTCACCGACTTGTTTGGCGGTGAGCTGGTGAGCGATAGCATGCGAGCCGTCGCGCAAAGTAGAATCAAAGATAAGTGGTGAGGACATATTAGACAGCAATGGCTCCTAATTTTTTGATGGCGTATTCTTCGGCAGCGCGAACAGCAGCGCAGGTGATAATATCTAAATTGCCAGCGTAGGTCGGGAGATAATCCCCTTGCCCCACGACTTCAATCATCACCATCACTTTACCTTTTTCAATAATCGGACCGGCAGCAACACGATAACCAGGAACATAGGCTTGAATCATTTTTTCTGTTTCAGCGATTTTTTTTCTGAGAGCGGTGAGATCGGGATTCGGAATATCGGCGTAGAGCGTGTTGTGCATCAAAATTGGCGGTTCAGCTGGATTCAAAATCAAAATAGCTTTGGCTTTTGGCACGCCAGAAAAAACTTCAATGGCTCGAGAAGTGGTGGTGATATATTCTTCGACATTCGCGCGTGTCCCTGGGCCAGCTGATTTGGAGGCAATACTTCCAACTACTTCAATATAGGTGGTGTCCGGATGCGTTTCCATAATCGCTTTGGCAACTGGAATAAGGCTTTGCCCACCACAAGTGACCATGTTAATATTGTCCGAAGTTAATACAACATCACTGTTGATACTTGGCACGCACAAGGTGCCAATGCGCGACGGCGTCAAATCAATAGTAAACTTGCCAAGTCTTTTGAGAATTTCAGCATGACGCTTGTGCGATTCGGCGCTGGTGGTGTCAAAAACGATTTCACAGCAATCAGGATTTTTTTCAATTGCCTCAATTGATTCATATGACACAGTCACATCCATCCGCTTGGCCTGACGAATACCTTCGGAATCTTGGTTGCGTCCGGTAAAAAGTCCGCAACGCAAAAAGGGCGAGCGCTCCACTTTACGAAGTAGGTCGCTCCCGATATTGCCTGTGCCAATAATCGCGACGTGTACTTTGGACATACCGAACACTGAAAAAGTTAGACGAAATACTTTTTATACCAATCGTACGTTTCTTGCATGGCTTGTTCAAATGACGTGGCCGATTTCCAACCGAGCTTATCGACTGCTTTGGCATAATTCAAACTCTGCTCCACAATTTCATTCTTTTGATTATTAACAATTGTGTAGGGAATCTTTTTTCCGAGAACAGCGCCAATCGCTTCAACCAATTTAATCACTGAATAATTTCCACCAGTGCTAAAGTTAAAAGCTTCGCCGCGAATGGTATCCATTTTTTCGGCCAAAAGAATGTAGCCAGCGACCACATCTTTGACATAGACGTAATCACGAACAAATTCGCCGTTGCTGCGAATTGCCAAGGTTTCACCCTGAATAGCCGCTTTGAGAGCCCCTGGGACAATGCGGTTGAAATTCATATCTCCCGGGCCAAAGATGTTGCCGCAACGACTAATCGCTACTGGTACATTGTAGGTTTTGGCATAGGTTTGAGTTATAAGATCAGTACATGATTTGGACACGTCATATGGATGATCACCGCGAAGCTCGTGGCCTTCTTCGGCTCGCACACAATCTTTGCCATAAGCTTTGTCACTCGAAGCAACCACGACACTTTTCACCATTGGCGATAAACGAGCCGCTTCGAGCACGTGAATAGTGCCCATAATATTGCTCGAAAGTGTTTCGTAGGGATTGATATAGGCTGTCGCCACAATTGGCTGAGCAGCGATATGAAAAATGTGAGAGATTTCGTATTTGGTGACAATATCAAAAATACGCTCTTTGTCTTTGAGGTCGCCATAAGCGAGCGTCACTTTACTCTCTAATCCCGAGCGTACAAAGTACGACTTAGGGTCGCGACTGCGCGACAAGGCAACAATAGTGGCTGGTTGTAATTTCAAAACCTCTTCCACCAAATGCGAACCGACAAGCCCGCTTGCTCCAGTGATTAAAACATTTTTTCCAGTAAGGACACTCATATGGTATTAGTCTTTCCAAATTTTCCAAAACGGATTTTTTCGCCAGTGTTCGTTCATTTCTTCGACTTCTTTGAAGGTATCCATACACTTCCAGGTACCTTTATGTTTGTAGACCGATAATTCGCGTTTGGCAGCGAGTGGCTCAAAGATACTTTCAATCATTGAACCAGGCTCAATCATATCCAACACTTCACGCTTCATCACCATAAAACCGCCGTTGATGTAATCGCTTGAGATTTTGTCTTTATCATCAGTCACAAGCTTCTGATAAAACCCTTTGATTTTGTTTTCGGTATGATCAACATCCAAGAGACCAAAGCGGTGTGATGGGCGCACGCCGGTGATAGTGACTAAGGTGTTTTGTTTTTTATGAAACTCAATCAAATCGTTAATATCAATATCAGCGACACCGTCGCCATAGGTCACCATAAAATGTTCATCGTTGCCAATATATTTTTTGAGGCGACGAACACGTTCGCCGGTCAAACTTTCTAAACCGGTTTCACCGAAGGTGATAGTAAAATCGTCGCATTCATTATTGTGAAACGACAAATCGTGCGTTTTGGTATTGAGGGTGAAATCGCTGAGCAAACTGCGCCAGTTGAGGAAGTACTGTTTGATCATGTCGCCACGATAACCAAGCGCCAAAACAAACTCATTATGACCAAAATGAGAATAAAGCTTCATGATATGCCATAAAATTGGCTTACCACCAACCAAGACCAACGGCTTTGGTTTGAACTCTGTCTCCTCCTTCATACGGGTACCAGTACCCCCACACAAAATAATCGTTTTCATAGAAATAGAGATATTATTTTTTGGCTGCAGCGGCTTTTTTGGCGGCCGCTTCTTCTTTATAATCAAGCACTTGGGCTACTGTCGCCTGTTCGTCTGGCAAGAAGATGATTCCGCGAGACAAGGCGCGCTTATACACTTCGTCCACTTTGCTATACTCCCCAGCGATACGATAAGCAATCATGAGGCGCCAATAGGATTCACTAACTTTCACTTTTTCTTCCACTACTTTTTCGAGCATATCAATTGCCTCTTGATTCTTACCAAGCTGTAGTTTGGCGGTGGCTAAGTTGTAAACGATTTGCTGACGACGCGGCGAATTGCTTAAAGCTTTTTCTAAATAATATTCCGAAGCGATCACGTAGCGCACATCTTGTTTAAAGGCCAGACGAATTTGCTGGAGCTGGTTCATGGTGAGATACACTCGAATATCGCGCGGGTGGAGCTCAATGTTTTTGAGTATTGCCGGTTCAAGAATGTCTAAAATCTTAAAGGCTTGCTCTGGAGAAATTTTTCCGACAGCGCTACTAACAAAGCCTAGGATTGAACTCGTTAGGTCGTTGCGAATATCATCAATGTGCGGAGAGTTGCCGTTTAATGTTTTTTCAAGGACCGGCAGATTGCCCAACATATTTTGGCTAAGCGCCTGAAGAGTCCTGAGAGTGCTTATATTAGCCTGAGCTGGTTTGATGTTGAAAATAAAGATACATAGAAGAACGACAGCTCCGATACCGGCCAAAAACTCTGTTTTAATCGGCCTATCCACGCTTTCACTTTTAATGTCCGGAGTAACTTTTTGACTAGTTACGAGCGAGACAATCATAGCGAGCCAGAACATGAAATAGAGGTAAGAAGTTGGATTTTCAAACACGGTAACATTTTGCACCAAATGCGCTACCAAAAAACTCGTTCCAATAATATACACCTCACGACTGACCCGCGATTCACGAAACGCTTTGAGGAGCAATAGACAGGCGGCAATATAGATGGCCAAATACGCGCCGAGGCCGACAATACCCTGCACAGCCAAGGTATTTAGGATAATGTTGTGAGCGTTATCAAACCAGGTTTCGCCATAACCATATTCAAGAGCGCGTGGATTAAAATTTTGGTTGTAGGCATAGAAAAAATTGTTTGGACCCCAGCCAAAAAGCGGGTATGTTTTCCAGCTTTCAATTGCCACCTGCCAGGCCAAGAAACGAGGACTAGCTGAAAAACCTGACCAGGTCGTTGACAAGACACGATCTAATACCGGAACAGCCCGTACAAAACTACTGGTGCGATTGGTGTAGAGAATAACCGAAAGAAGAAGAGCGGCCCCAGCCAACCCCCAAACAATATGTCGAATACGGGGTTTATCTTTGAGAAGAATGGCGTAGAGAGCGATGACTGTCGCTACCCCAGCTACGAGCCCCAAGAAAGCACCACGCGCACCACTAAAAATAATACCGGCAATACCGAGCGCCCCAGCCAAACCGTAGGCTGTTCGGACAACAACATTAGTTTCTTTCAAAAAAAGCAAAGTGGCCACAAACAACAGGAACAGGCCATAGCCACCAACATAGATAGAATTACCAAGGGTGCTCGAAACCCGGACATCTCCCCTATTTAACAAAAAATTTGGATCAATAACTTGGAATACACCAATAATCATTACAATGGAGCCAGCAGCCAAAAACCAACGCAAAGCCGTTTTCCATTCGGTCCAATTTTTAAAAACATTACTCGCTACAAAGAAATAAGCAACATAATGAGCCACCGTGAAGAGGCCAAGCATGCGCTCGTGGTTGTCCCAAAAACTGTGGTACGGATCGGTGCCAATAAAAGTGGAGACAGCGAAGCTCAAGAGGAAGGCGAACAAAGCGATGGTGGCCGGGTTACGACGAGGGCGATACGTCTCCCAATTACTCACCAGAAGCAAAATATAGCCTCCAAGCATCAAGGTAACAAGCGATCTGAAAATAACGATTTTAGGGACGATAAATGGGAAGATGAACGAAGAGGGTAAAACAACGAGCGGGACAAAGAAAGTCGCATAGATACACCATTTGGTAAAACGCTCAATATATAGCTTCATATATAATAAAAAATACGCGTAAAACGTGTGCTATGAGTATATAACCAAGGCTATTTTCTGTCAACGAAGCTAAAAAAACACCCCCGGCCGAAGCCGAGGGTGTTTTGTGCCAGTTTACGATACTGACAAACGTCTCTGAATACGAGAGCTAAACAAGCTTATTGTTTAACCAAGGTACCCATTGTTGGCTTACCGTCAGCATAGAGGCTAGCGGTGTTGCCAGAGAGAGCACCACTGTTGTCTGAATCATAACCGAGGTCAGATTCAGCAGCGGTGTAAGTGATGTCGCCAATAGAAGCGACAGACATCTGATAACTATCACCAGCTACAGACGAACCAATCGTGTTGATAGCAACAGTGATAAAGCGGTAGGAGCCACCATCAATAGTGAAGGTTGAACCTGTACCGATTGTACCCAAGTTGCGGAAATCAACGGAGTTGGAATGTGTACTAGAAGCTGTGTTTTGTGTGTAGTTACTAGAGTTTTGATCGGAGTACATCAACTTGTAAGTTGTTGTAGAACCGGTGTGGGAACCACTGTCGGTGAATTTAACACCTGTGATGGTTACCTTAGCACTACCATTGTTCGTAAGTTTGATACGAGCCAATTGTGTGCCTGCCAAAACAGCCTGAGTTACACTACTACCCGCTGTAGGTGCATCGGAAGTTGCCAATACACTGAACGGAGCAATGTAAGTGAGGGTTGTTACGTTTGGTACGCCACTTACAGTAGCGGTCTGACCACTAGCAGCACCCTTAGCAACTACATCAGATGTAGTGCGGATACCGAAGTGGAAGGAGTCGCCAAGGTAAGCTTGACCAGCTGCACCAATGTCAGCTTTGACGTAGATCGTTACAGAAGTACCTGGCTGCACTGGGGAGGCCAACAAATTGTCGGTTGCTGTCCAAGTGAAGAAGGTGGAGGTCGATTGACCACCTGCGTAACTGTTCATCTGATTTGCAGTTGCAAATGGAGATGTTTCGTTATCGCGATACAACTTGATGTTAACGAGGTCGTTCAAAGTGTTGATTGTACCAGTAGCCATCAAAGTGAGGGAAGTAAGCTTGATAGCTTCCTTCTGAGCCGTCAATCGGAAAGCAAATACTGGGAGGTTGGTTGCACCTACAGATACAACCTGATCGTTGGAAGGAGCGGCGTTAGTGCCGGAAACCAAGGACAAGGTCAAAGTACCAGAGTTAGCAACGGTCAAAGCTTGACCAGCAGCTGTAGAGCCAGTAGGAGTTACAGAGTTACCTGTATCTTTACCGGTTGCAGTTACGTGGTTGCCTGCATCTTTCACAGCGAAAGTATGTGTACCACTACCAGCGTTAGCAATTACATCACCTTTCAAAGTCAACACGATTGAACCAGTCTTACTGATGTTCAATGGGTTGCTGAAAGTGAAGGTGTTGGATGCTGCGTTGGTTGCTGTACTTGCAGAAGTGGTAATCAAGTTACCGTTAGAATCGTAGAGGTTCAAGTTGGAGATATCACCAACAGCTGCGCCACCTGCGACTGTATCGGAGATCACAATGCGACTTACGCGTGCATCTTCACCAGAAGAAACAACGGAAGGACTGAGCTCGATAGTAGCCAAGGTAACACCGCTTGTACCTACTACAACAGACTGTGCAACAGGAGTTGAAAGGTTAGAAACCTTCAAAGCAGCTGCCTGAACAGTGATCTGGTTAGCTGTAGAAACAGAAACCGATGGATCAGTGATGTCGTTGGTAACTAAACGTTTAACTTCAGTCAAGTCCAAGGAAACAGTACTTGTAGAACCGTTAGTAGCTTGGGAATTGATGTTTGCTTCAACAGTGATGTAGTTGTTTACGCCTACAGTCAAAGTTGGGTAAGTTGACAAAGTGATACTTGTCAAAGTTGCTGAAGTACTTGTGTTAGCAATGTCGGTAGCTGTACCGGAGTAAACACTTGAGCCGTTAACCTTCACAGTGAAGGAACCGGAGAACATGCCTACAGTACCAGTTACGAAGCCGAGACCGATCTTGCGGAGCTCCATGTTTTCACCATTTGGTTTAGCGAAGAATTTCGCCAAAACTGCATTGTTGGTGTTTGGAGCGACAGCAGCGGAAGGGGAACTTGTATCCTTGTTGAAGGAGATAGTACCACTGCCGATAGTAGCCAAGTTGTAGCTGGTCTTGTTACCAACTGGGAACGAGGTACTAGCACCACCTGTACCACCAGTTGTTGTGGAAGGTAAGAGGGATGTGCCTGTGTTTACGCCAGTCAAAACTGCATCGTAGTCGTTATAGATAACGAATTGGATGGTGCGAGCTGCGCCGTTCACGATTTTCGCGCGAACAGTTACACTCTTAGTTTGACCTTTTTCGATCAAGTGTGGGTTAGCAGACAAGTCAAAAGTGACAGTCTTACTAACTTGCTGTGCTGTTGCCAATACGTCACCATTTTGAGCGACGAGTTGTACATCAGCTACATCAGAGTCGGAAGCTGTACCATTGTTGTAGAGTACGAGTTTGCCGAGCTTGATGTTTTCATTGCTACCAGCAGCGATATTGAATTTAGCAATTTCTTGCTGGTTGTTTGCGTCAACGTTCAAGGTTGCCCCAGAAGCGTTGATAGCAGCAATGTTCAAAGTAGCGGTACCAATAGAACTTGCACCACTTTCAAGAGAGAAAGTGTTACCAGATACTGGGAAAGAACCACCAACAGTGCCGTTTGAGGCAACAGCGGAAGCACTAGCTACACTGAATGAGATTGTGCCACTTGTAGCAGAAGAGCCCAAGTTAACACGGATAGTAACAGTTTCAGTTGCACCAGCTTTAACCAAGATAGGAGCACCTGCGAAAAGCAAGGTTACATCGTTATCAGTGGAGATAGAGGAAGCAACGTTACCATGACGTACGCCAGCGGAATCGATAACATCAACACCACTAACTGCAGTGTTTGCTACGAAACCACCTTTACGAAGGGTCAAACCAGTAACAGAAACATCGTTAGCACCTGCGGACAAGTTAAGTTTCAACACTTGGTTGAAAGCAGAACCGGAAGCAAGAACCATGCCTGCTGGGTTATTACCTGCGAGACTAACGGTCAAATTACCGCCAGTTGCGCCTGGGATGACAGAAGAGCCACCACCAGTTTGAGTGCGGTCAGAAAGAGTGGAAACTGCACCGGAGATAACTTCTCCGAAGGAGAGACCAGCGATCATCGCATCACTTGCTACGCGAGTAAAGGCACTTTGGAAGCGGTTAGCGGAAAAACCAGCATCAGTTACTTCTTGTAACTTACTGTCGGAGTTTACGTACCATTTCTTGCCACCGTTACTTACGAGCATACCTGGATGAACTTTAGCTTCAGTTACATCAGCTCCGCGAACGGAGGAGTAGTTTGGCCAAAATACATCAGCAGTTGTCATGACTTTGTAAGAAGAACCATAGAGAGCTTTTGCAGCTTCTACAGTGATCTTAGCCAATTTGTTGCCTGGTTGTACGACGTAGAGCTGATCCGAAGATGCACGCTTTACAACGTAGGTACCTGGGCGGAAAGTGACGCCATATGGAGCCATTGAAGGCACTGGTAAGGAGTCATAGCATTCCTGAGATACAGTGGTGTAACCACCATATTTGTTGTCTGAAGTCCAACTCTTGAATTCATCGCCTGTTGGGAAATAGAGAACTTTACCGTTGGAGTCAACAGCGTAGATAGCTGGTTTCCCAGTTACCTTGAGCATGTCGCCAGACTTGAAGGTAGGGCAGGAAGCTGCAGCAGCTGCCACTGGCAACAATGCTGAAACACCAACCGACCAAAGCATGGTACTAAATACTACACCAGTGGTGAGTACTTTTTTACTAGCTTTTAATACGTTCGACATAATATGTTATAAATAAATCTCTAGGCGACTGCGCATTCCCTGCTTTTAGGAGGAAACGTCAATGCTGTAGAGAGGCTCCGATTGCTCGGAGTACAAGAGTCAGGCAAGCCGATTATTCGGCCCTCGACCTTGAGGCGCTGACTTGACTTTTTGAATTTATCTCTCTCCGCTTCTGATCCCCTTGTCGACGAGAGGAGCTGAGGTGGAGAGAGATAACCTGAGATTACTTATTGAGGAGTTGTCTTTGAAGTGGTTGCACTGGTGGTTGTTGTTCCACTAGTGGTGGTGCGGACTGAGAAGATATCTTTGAGAGAACTTGTGGCACCACTGCTTGTGGTGGAGGCTGTCGTGATGGCGGAATCTTTGATGACCGCTACCACTGGCAGAACTTGTTGCGTTTTAATAATAGTTGTTTCGGAAATCTTTTCAGCTTCTTTCGCTACTTCAGTTACTTCTTTGATTTTATCAACCGCTCCGGTGAGGTCTCCGCTGATAACCGCTTCGCGCGCTTCAACAATTTTTTTGTCTACCTCTACCGAAACCGCTCCAGCTTTGATAACTGCATCTTTTGTTTGATTGACGATGTCAGAAACTTTTTTGGTGAGTTCGAGGTTGGCGACCGATGTTTCAAGCGAAGATTGTTTTTTGGCTTCAGCGTTGAGGTCAGCCACTTGTGTTTTGACCGTATCAACGATTGTTTGAGCACCATCAACGGTTTGTTTGGATTCCATCGCTTCAACTGCGACGTTGGTGATAGCTGCATCAACTACTTGTCTTACTTCGTCGGTGGTGACTGAGTTGTCGCCACTTAAGTGTTTGGTCACGAGTTTTTCCACTGCTTTGACCGAGACACCTTTGGCTAAATCTTTGGTTTCAGCCACTTCTTTGGCTAGATAAGCACCTTCTTCACCGCCGTTACTGAGAAGAAGTTCGTTTTTCACTGTTTGAAGCGCTTGAGTAATCGCTTCAGTGTCTTGGCGAACATCTTTGGCAACTACAGCTTGTACGCCGGTATCGCCTTCTAATTTATCGGTGATGGTTGCTAATTCATTTTTGAGCTCGGCCACCGCTGCTGAGACTTGAGTGGCTTTGTTTGGAGCGTCGTTTTTGATAATTTGACTAACTTCTTCAGCGCGACGTTGAGCGAGAGTAACGTGGAATTTTGTTTCCGTGTTGGTGTCGCCCAAGAGGGAAATAACCGCGCCTTGTGTTTTTTCGGATAAGCGCTTCGCTGGATAGAGCCAATCGCCAGGGACTGATTCATAGGACGCTTTGACGGTGCCAGAGTAGGTGGACGAAGCGACCAAGGAAACGATAATGAGGACAGCGATCGGACGGATTACCGAGTAGACCATTTGGCGAGGGAGAAAAATTGCCATGCCACTCCAGAGCTTTTCTAAGCGGGCTTCACGGGTTTCTTCGGTTGGGAGAGTGTTTTTGATTTGAGACAGCAAAACAGCTCGGTTACTTTGTAACCAAGCTTCACGAGGACTGACCGTCTCGTGTTTAAGTGCTTTGAGTTGTCGAATAATGTTTCGACTCATAGTCTCGTTATTTTTCAAGCATTGTTTTGAGCTTCGCAAGCGCTCGATGGAGCGTGACGCGGAGCGCGAGATTATTTTTTCCAGTGATTTCAGCAATTTCACTCATTTCCAACTCATCAATATATCTGAGTGTTATAACTTCTCGATACTCATGTTTCAATTTTTTGAGAGCTTCGACGACACGGTGTGCTTCAACTTTAGTGTTGAGGTTGGCATACCATTTGCCGCCATCTCCGATTTCAAACTCTTCATCCATCAGCACTTCGCCTTTTGAGGCGCGAGCGCGGTATAGATCAATGATGCTGTTTCGGGCAATGCGGTATAAAAGACCGCTAAAGCTCTTGATTTCTTTTTTCTCTTGAATATAGTGCCACGCTTTGAGGAAGACTTCTGAGGTGATGTCTTCAGCTTCTTCGTGCGACGAAACCTTAAAATAAACAAATCGGTAGATCTGTTTAGCATAAGCGTCGTAGAGCTTCGCATAGGCTTCTGGGTCGTGTTTCGTAAGAACTTGATACAGAAGCAATTTGTCGGCAAGTTTCTCTAGCATTCTAGAAGACGGCTCAGTAGTAAAAATGTTACAGTTGGGGTCTTTTTAGGGTCAAAAACCATCGGTAAAGACGCAGACGATTGTACCATAAAAAGGGGTCTTGGTCAAACAAACTAGGCATATCCGGCCTGTTTGAGGCAGACGGCTCAACTTCCCCTCCCCTACTTCCCTCTTTTTGTATACACTAGTCTATACAAACTAAATCTTGGTTTTGGTGGCAGGGCTTGACAAAAAGGCTGGTTTGTGCTATATTTGTGTAGTCTATTGTAGACAAACTTATGGAAAACATCCCTTTAAAGCCAGATTCTAAAGAAATGATCCGTGTTTCCGTCTCGGAAGCCGCTCGCCTCTTTGGGGTCAACAACCAGACTATCCGTCGAGCTATCGCTGGCCAGGAAGTGACCTATGTGGTCGTATCCGGTCGGTACAAGCTTAATTTTGAGAGTTTGGTCAAATGGTCACAACGCCATACCACCGTTCGCAATAAGCTCGCGAAACGAGGAATTGGGCAGTTTGTCGATCGTTGGAAGATTAAAAACCCACTCTACTCCCCTAACCCAAAATCTGTTGCCGGCCCAGCTGATGAAGCTGAAGCTCCAACAGAAGCCCCTGAGGGCGCTGCCTAAGCAGTCAAAAATCCCCTAACTACTCGTTGGGGGATTTTTATTTCCGAGCTCTAGCGTTGTGCCGAAAAAGTGGTGGGCTGGTTTTTTTGCGCGGTTGAAGCTTGGGCGAGCCCGACTTTCGACGAATCACCAAAAAGACGGCGAACATCAGGAGAAGCTCGATAGTAATAAACACCCCGCCGACAATTTCAAGAAGCAAGATAAAACTCCGAAAACCGATAAGATAAAGCGCGAGCGGAACAACCACAACTAAGAGGGTGGTAAGTTTGTCATGGATCTGATGATCCCAGGTAAACGTTTCGCGCAGCGCGTTACCAAGACCAAGGTAGCAGGTAAACATGGCGGCAATAGCGATGAGGTTCGCAACAATAGTAGTTCGCGGACCAAATAGCTCCCCAATACCGACAGTTGCAACTTCAGTGGTAGCGAGACCCGTCGCCAAAACAACTGCGACAGTAAAGAGGCAGTACACGGCGACCGGAATCAAGGTTCCAATAATTAATGCTTGGCGAAATACTTTTGGCGATGGACTTAGTGCATGCACCTCAGCAATCGCTGGCGTGCCATGAAGGGCAAAAATAATCACGCCGATTGGCAAGAAAAAATGAGCTTTGTCGGCGACAAACAGATAGGTGGTGTTGGCCGACGGCAGAAGCCAGAGTGCCAAACCGACCAGAAGCGCAATCACGAGCGCGCTCACAATGCGATCAACATTCTTGAGACGATTGAGCCCGCCCCATAAGCAGAAGCTGGCAATTGACCAGAAAATAAGCCCCCAGAGGAGACTACTCCCGCCAAGAAGCGCCGAAAGCGACTGCCCCTCCCCCACCAAATACGCGGTGAGTGTGCCAAACCAGCTAATGACAATAGTAATAGACAGAAGCCATTTAGCCCACGTGCCCAAATATTTTCCAGCTAATCCCGGAAGCTGAAGATCTTCGCCGGCTTTCTGCACAATTTCGCCAACCATCAAATTAACGCCGAGCATGATACACCCGAAGAAAATAATCATGGCAACACCAGTCAGAATACCGACTCGCGAAATAACATAGGGCAAACCAAAAATGCCGGCGCCAATCGTCATGCCGGTAATCATAAAGACAGCCTGACTGAGGCTGACGGTTTTTTTGTAGACTCCTTTATGTAATACGACCTCCATAGGTTTCATCTAGTATACCACAAACTAACGCTTGAAGAAATTAGTATAGAAATAAAAAAACGCCCTGGGTAAGGCATTGCGAGGAGGCCTGCGTACCGACATTCATTGTGTCAGTACGCAGGCCACCGTTTAAAAGAACAACTTAGACCGTGACCACTCCGACGGGCGTCGGTTGCGGCTTCGGGTCGCACCTTTCGATCGTTTTCTCGACAGCCACCTGCGCGAGCGGGTGGTAGGACGGCTTGAATTTCTCGAAGAGCGCCCGAGCGTACTCAAAATCCTTCTTCGCCAGAGCGCCATACAACGGCTTCAGGTACTTCACCCGGCCGTGCTGGCCGAGGAACTCCTCAACCGCACCAGTGAGATTGCGGAAGTAGCCGGAATCAATGGCGAAGAGCAGAAACGCGAAACGGACATCGGCGTGTGGGCTCTGATCGAGCGGGAAATCACCGTCCAATTCCAGACAGACTTCGTACGAGCGTTCGTCGCGCGGGAGCGATTCGAGGTAGAGCGCCCACGTCGTATTACCCCACTTCACCGTCTTCGGGTCGGGGGTGCTCCCGGAATTGGCCAGCTTCACGACCTCGTCGATGAGCGGGAGCTCGATCTTCGGGGACGTGGCGGGCAGATTGGGGCCATAGAGCCAAGCCTGGGCGTCCACACGACTCGCCGCACCCGGCAGTTCCGCATTCAAAAACCGCATGAACTGCTTGGTCGTGATGGACTTGAAGGCGAAGCGCTTCAGGAACTTCCGGATGAACCGGTCGAACTTACGGCGTCCGACCGCCTGCTCGAGCGCCACCAGGAACAGATGGCCCTTGTGGTAGGGCACGCGCGAGAACACGTCGTCCGGGTTGAGCCCTGTCAGGTTCGGGTTCAGGTGCGTGAGATGCGACTGCCCCATACCATCAAACATCTGGCAATCGCGTTCAAACTCGCGACCAAACAGCGCCATGTTGAGGAGTTTTACGTCCTTGCCATGGAGCGCTTCGGTGACACGCCCTTCGGCGTACATCGTCCAACCTTCATTGAGCCAAAAATCTTCCCAGGTGGCATTCGTGACGTAGTTGCCGAACCAGTGATGCATGAGCTCGTGGATAATGACGTCCACCATCGAGCGATCGCCAGCGACGAGCGCGGGCGTCACGAAGGTGAGCGTCGGATTCTCCATGCCGCCGTAGGGGAAGCTCTTCGGCATCACAAGGATGCTGAAGTTGCCCCAGCGGTACTTACCGAACAATCTCTCCGCCGTCACGATGAACGACTCGGTATCCTTGAATTCGCTCGCCGCGGCTTTCAGCATTTCGGGCTCGGCCCAGACATACGAGCGCGGACCAATCTTCTGCCGGTCCAAATTCCCCACCGCGAACGCGATGAGGTAGGCCGGAATCGGGCGCGTCATCTGCCAGTGAAAATCTCGGCAATCTCGATGAACGGTGTTGTTGACACCAACTGAGACTTCATCAAACACATCTGCCCCCACAACGGCTGTGAGGCCGACGGGGACCGTCATGACAGCTTCGAAGGTGAAGCGCACCGCCGGCGAATCCTGACAGGGCAAATACGAGCGGGTGTTGATAGCCTCGCCCTGCGAGAAGACGAACGGCTGCTTACCACCAGTGGTCTGCTCGGGCGTGAGCCATTGCAGACCGACCGCCGTCGGCGACGTCCGATAAACGATCGTGACCGAGCGCACACCCTTGGGCAGGGTGAGGCGCAAGCGCGATCCCGTGATCGGGTCGTTGTCGCCGAGTTCCCAGTCGATCCGCTGGCTCGCCTTCTTGGTGTTCGTGACCTCCGCGATTTCGAGATCGCGGGTGTCAAGATCCACCACCGAGCCACCACGATTGAACGTGAGGACGGCCGTGCCATAGAGCAACTTTTCCGCAAAATCGACGAGCACGCTCCACTTCAAGTGCTTGATTCTTGGCTGACTAGTATCAAAGTACGAGTGCTTATCCGAGCGCATGGGTGACCTCCTTCGGGTCAAAGGTTGATGAGCCTGCGCATGCGCGCACAAACTCGGCGCTAGACTAAGCTAAAAATGGTGTTTTGTCAATGGTAAATGACAAAAAAGACCGCATGACTGCGGTCTTTTTTGTATCGTGCGCACTGGGGGATTCGAACCCTCGACCCTCTCGGTGTAAACGAGATGCTCTAACCAACTGAGCTAAGTGCGCTTATAAAAGCACGGTGATTATACCGAACGCTTTTAAAAAAGTCAATGGATTACTTGGGGAGAGTTTTAATATACCCGGAAACATCTTTAATCCCCTGCTCTTCAAGCCAGTACCACCACTCCGCGCCCCACAGATAGACCCGTGGAAAACCGATTCGCTCGGCATAGGCGATGTTTTCTTGTAACTGACTGAGGCTCACTGATTTTGCCTGCTCTTCGAGCGGGACTTCACTGAGCGGCACACCCATAATCCACGGCTCAGCTTGAAGCTCAGTCACCCAGGCAGTACTAACATCTCGCCCCCAGAGCATTGCTCGAAACTGGTACAATCCGGCCGGCACAAAATGATAGGTCACATAGCCAAACATTTTGTCCCACACAGTGCGATAAACCGTGGTGCCAAAATAATCGGCAGCGGTCGCTGTTCGCGCCCAGGTACTTAATTCCCCACTGTCGCTCACTAAGGTTTTACGGCTTGGATCCGCTTGCTTGACATAGGCAATTTCATCTTTGAGCTGTTGGCCTGAAGTGAAGGTGTGACATTCTCCAAAACGCAAAAATGGTTCGTTTTCTACTTGCCAGACTTCCACCGCTGGATTATTTTTGTATCGTTCAATAACGGTGGTGATGTAGTTCCGCAATTCTTTTTGATACTCTTCTTCATCCAGCTTTTTGGCCCAATTTGGAATATGACATTCTGGCCAGCGTGGAGTTTTTTGACCAATAGCTAAAATAATCTTGGCGTCAACATCGCTCGCGCGCGAGATATACCAATCAATATCTTCAAATGTAAATTTTCCACGTTGCCACTCCACCACATCCCAATGTACTGGCAGACGGATCAAGCGAAACTTCCACTCGTTGAGAAGCGTCATGTAGGCTTTGCCAGCGTCAACGAGAATGTAGCGGGCGTAATCTGGATCAAAACTCACCCCGTAGCGCACCGGGGTCGCACTGCCATTTATTAAAAAAAGAGAAAGATAACCAATGACGAGCAAAGCCAGTATTCCTAAAAAGGTATGACAAACACGACGAAACATCATAGGTATTAGATAAGCAGTAAGCCAACACCAACAGCAATACAAGCAACAGCAATTATTTCCTGTGCCATTTCTCCTTTGGTGTAGGTTTCTTTGAAAAGACGGGGGCGAAAATGCGACACCAACACCACAAAGATAACGAGGAGGGCGTATTGAAGGCCGGTGAGAGCATTAACGATAGTCACGCTCCCAATAGTGATAGCATATTGCACCAGGCCCACCGCCACAAAAGCCATGGTTTTATTGACGACAATAAGAGCGACGGGTGGACGTTTTGTAAAAAGCTTAGAAAACCATGATGGCTTTTTTTCAACAGCAGCGCGAACATTGGGCATCAAGAAAAGGATAAGCAAGCCGCAGACCCCCATCATCCCAAACACTAAAACTGCTCCCGATACAAAACCAACAGCACTATAGACAACTTTAGCACTACTAAAAAAGAGGGCGAACAAAAAACCAGCGATAGTTCCCCACACTACCCCTTCGCGCCAGGCGCGTGTGCGAGCGCTTTTTTCAAATGAGATAATAAATGACCCAATAACCAGAAGGGCAACGGCGCCAAGCTGCAGGCTCGTTAGTGATTCGGGAAGAAAAAAATAACTAATTGCTAAGGTGAAAAGCGGCACCGTCGCGCCGATGAGTGGGCCGACATGACTGACTTCGCTCGCTTGAAAACCACGGTACATCGCATAGAGAGCACTTGCATAGGCTGAGCCAGCGAGAATAACGAGCAACCATACCGTAGAGGTTGTGGGCCGGGTGATAAACGGAACAGCTACAACCAGAGGCAAAGCAATAATGGTGGAATAAAAAACAAAAACACTCGGCAATACTTTGTCGTTTGAAACAATAAACTTGTCAATAATGGCGACGATGGCTAACAACGAAAAACCAACGATCGCTAAAATGATAGAAGCTTGCATAGGAGCGCTTGTAGTATAGCACAAAAAAAATAACGCCCCTATGGGTGTTACAAAATGTGGGGTGGAGGGGCGGGCTGTCAAAGACAACCCGCCCACCCCGAAAATTTGTGTCGCGGTGTTACGCGACCTGCTGAGCGACCGGCTCCGACTGCTGCCCCTCCAAGGCAACCATCGTGAGATTCGGCTTCTCATCTTCCTTGACCGGCGACTTCGCCCCGCCGATCTCTTCCTCCTGGAAGGAAGAGATTTCGACGAACGGGAAGTCGACGTCACCACCGACGTTTCCACTCGCGATGAGACGCTTGCCGGCGAGACGCGCCTGACCTTCGGCCTTGAGCCGGAAGAACCCGAGCGGGATCTCGATCTTGACCTGCGCACCCTTCTGGAGGGCGATGTGCTGGTCAGCGGCGAGCTGCTTCAGCTTCGCGCGGAACTTTCCGATATGCTTGACGTCGAAAAGGGAATCGATCGCCCCGCTGACTTCGTCAGACAAAGCCACGAAGAAATTCTTCGCACCTTCGACCTGCAACTGCTCAGAACTTTCTGACATCGCACACCTCTGTGTGGGTCTTGCTGGTGAGAGACTGCCGAGATTGGCGTCCCATACCTCAACCGTGCTTGTGGCACAGTTTGGGGTAGTGGTTCGTCAAATGTGGTCTACGCTTACGATTTTCGTCTTTGTCTACACAATCAGAGACTCATCAGTTTCCCTACCAGGGAAAGAATCGTACCGGGGAGAGGGCGACTAGCATACCCGACTTTCGTCAAATATGCAAGGTCGCTCCCCTCCCCACCGCAATGAGGAAGCGCACTAGGCGTGGGCGGAGCCGGGCTCGTCCTGCTTCGCGCACTGGAAGTGGCTCCAGGAATCCTGGGCCGAGAGCCGAACGACGCGCAGCTCGAGGCGCGAGCGCTGCTCGAACTTCTTCAGCTGCTTGCCGTTCATCTTGGCGCGTTCAGCCTCGGGGAGGCTCGGCCGGCTGCAGCCGCAGGCGAGAATGGTGATCTCGTGCGGGAGCTGGCGAACTCCGACGGCCGAACCCTGACGGCGCACCCACTCGGCGAAGAGCTTTTCGCTTCCCGTCTCGGCGCGACGGCGCTTCTTGCTCTCCTTCACCCGGTGGCTCCGCGTGTCGCCTTCCACATCCATCGATCCCATCATCAGGCTACCCTCCTCAGGGTTACTGCGGTATAGTCCACTCCCTCATAAAGCAGACTAGGTCGTTATGACCAGCCAATCTCTCTTATACTGGCTGGTGACAACGAATTGTAAACTAGATTGGTGGAGAAGCGACCAATCTCAGCTCGACGAGATGTCGAGTGAAACTGGCCGCCACTCCTGCTAAAATGTGTCCGCTAGAGACTCTTCGAAGAGTCACCCATCGGATAGCCGTGGACCGCCACCACGAAAAGATCGATGCCCTCCGGCAGATCCTTGTGATGATGCGTGTCTTCATGGCGAGCGAGAAGCGTCTCCCGGTCGTAGACGACAACCTCCGCGAGCAGGGCGGAAGCCTTCACCGTACCGGTCAGATGCTTCTCGCCACCCTTGCAATAAACCTTGTCGGGCGAGATCTTAACAACCATCGTGCCGGGGAAATAGCCCTTGCGGATTTTTTCTCCCAGTTGGACAGCCTCTTCGATCTTTTCGAGAAGCTCCGCAAACGCCCCTTCAAAGTGGGACATCTTGGGACACCCTTCGCGATACAGCTCGGGCACCCGCGGGTGAATACCGACAATCTTCTTCTCTTCACCGAACAAAAGCGTGCGAATTGCTTTTTCCTTCATGGCAACACCCTCCTCAGGGTTTTACTGCGATGTAGCCCGTTCCCTCTAAAAACGGACTAGGTCGTTTTGACCAATCAATTAATCTCTCTTACAGAAAACTGATTGGTTAAAATGACCGATACCCCTCTCATAAAAAGAAAAACCGAGATTTTGTCTCGGGATGAAGGCGTGGTTTTTGGCCGGCTTTTACGCTCGGCTGACCCCGTGTTCACCCCGTGAATTCATGCGTACCGCAATAAAGGTAGGGAGTACCTTCACTGTAATAGTACACAAATTGTAGGTGTGAAACGAGTTCATATAATGATTAACTCTACCAGTGGCTTTAGCTTGGGTCAACGAAGTTATCCACACTCTGGCGTTTTTTTGGCTTAGTTACGATACAAATAAGGTTTTTACCCTCTTTCTTTTTAGTCTCCCCCGCTCCGCTCGAATAGCAGATTTTCATAATTTCAAAACCCGCCTTCTTTACCAGGGCTTCTAGGGCTTCCGGGGTAAAATGATGGTAATAGCGCTCTACCACAACTGTTCCGTCCTTAGATTTCCACGGAATAAGGTAATCGTTTGGAGCGAGTTTTTTCCAATCTTTTTTGAGCTTATTCGTCGCCCAGTCACTCTCCAAATTCCAGTTGGTCATAATCAGGTGCGCGCCCGGCTTCATCTCTTTGATGATTTTTTTAAGGAGTTTAAGGCGACTTTTATCATCAGGTAAATGATGAAATGAAGCAATCATGAAAACGAGATCAAAATAGTTGGCTTCAAACTTTTTGTCTTTGTGGGCAGTACAAAAAAACTTGGCATCCTGAAACTCAATCAGTGGATTTTTCTTGGCTTCTTTGAGCAGTCCTTGGCTTTGATCAACTCCGCTATAGTGAACATCGTGATCTTTCAATAAATACAAGAGTCGGCCATTGCCACAACCCCAATCGAGGATATATTGACCATTTGCTAAAAATGGTCTAAACTGGGTCAGTTCACCCGCATGTTGGCGGGTGTCTGAAAAAGCCGCGGCAATCGCGTTGTAATCGTCACGGGTTTTTTGTACAATGTCCATACGACATGAAAACATTATCTGACAACATCGTTCTCTCTGCTTTGCAGAAGCTCCCGAAAAATGAGCTTGATTTTAATATTCTAAAACGTACCCTGACTGGCCTCACAACTGACCAACAAGGGATGCCGTCCAAAACTGAATTGCTGACAGCATACCACAAGCTCCTTAAGAAGAAAAGCATCGAGAAGAATCCAGCGCTGGAAAAATTATTAATGCGTCGCGCGGTGCGTACCTTATCTGGCGTCACCGTGATCACTTCTTTGGTCAAACCGTATCCGTGTCCGGGCGAATGTGTCTACTGCCCGCTTGATGAGCGTATGCCTAAAAGTTATTTAAGCGAAGAGCCAGCAGCGATGCGTGCACTCACACTTAAGTTTGATCCATACGAGCAAATGGCTAAACGCATTGAAGCGCTCGAGAGCAACGGTCACCCAACTGATAAAATTGAATTCATTATTAAAGGCGGCACCTGGAACTCCTACCCTCTCGCCTACCAATACTGGTTTATTTTGCGGTCGTTTGAAGCCTGCAACAAGATGGATAAAAAGAATCCTGTCTTTACCAAACTCAAAGAAACTTCCCCTCTCGCTGATTTAAAAAAGGCACTAGCGAGCGAACAGCGAAAAAATGAAACGGCTAAACACCGTATTATTGGTCTCACCCTCGAGACGCGTCCAGATTGTATCAACAAACATACTATTTGGCAGATGCGCGAACAAGGTTGCACTCGCTTAGAGCTGGGTATTCAGCACACCGATGACGAAGTCCTCGCCCTCACCAAACGGGGCCACACGACAGAGCGTGCCCGTGAAGCGACAGAGCTCCTCCGTAACTACGGCTACAAAGTAGACTTTCATTTGATGCCTCAACTCCCTGGCGCTACTCCAGCCAAAGATTTGGCGATGATGGAAAGTATTTTTACTGATCCAGGTTTTAAGCCTGACATGATTAAAATTTATCCTTGTACTGTTGTTAAGGGGTCTGAATTGTATGATTGGTTTGTCGCTGGAAAATACACTGCTTATCCGACTCGCGAATTGATTGATATCATCAAAACATTCAAAAGTCATATCCCCCGCTATGCTCGCATCTCTCGCCTGATTCGCGATATCCCTGGTCAATACATTGAAGAAGGAAACAAAGTAACCAACCTTCGTCAAGTGATTGAAACGGAAATGAAACGAGACGGTCTAGTTTGTAAATGTCTGCGCTGTCGCGAAATCGGCCATGTAAAAACCGATGGCTGGACGGCGAAGCAACTAAAGCCGATTTTGTTTATTGATGAATACGAAACTCGTGGTGGAACAGAATATTTTTTGAGCTACGAAGATGCCAAACGCCAGGTAGTGTTTGCTTTCTGTCGTTTGCGTGTCGTCACCAAGCCGGTTATTCATCCGAATAAAAAGCTCAATTCGTATCACGCCTATATCCGCGAACTTCATACGTATGGTCAGCTGGTACGCATTGGCAAACAGCAGAAAGAATCGACCCAGCACAAAGGGCTTGGGCGCAAACTGGTGGCGCTCGCTGAAAAGATTGTGAAGAAGCAAAAGATTAATAAACTCGCCGTGATTTCCGGTGTCGGGGTGCGTGGCTACTATCGCAAATGGGGCTACAAACTTGAAAAAACCTACATGGTGAAAAATCTGAAATAAAAAAGCTCCCTGATTAAGGAGCTTTTTTAGTTAGGCAAGACTTTCTAGATAGGCAATGTCTTTTTTGGTACCAATGTGATTTTCTTTAAAGATAGAGGTGACTTTTCGTTCAAATTTGATAGCTTTTTCTCGCCTGTCTAATCGCTTAATAAGATCGGCGGTCGTATCGGCGAGCTTAGTGTTGATATAGTCTTTTAACTCATGTCTAAACAGACCTAATTCAACCTTGAATTCTTGTTGCATATTTACAAACCCCTGATCTATTGACTTAAAACGACTATCTACTGCTTCAAACTTTTTATCTATCATTCCAAACCGCTCATCGAGGAGAGGCATCAAAAAAGTCTCAGTGTATTCAATGAGAACTTCCATCATTTTTGGCTCGGCTGTCGTTGTGGGCTTTTTCATAGGGTTAGTATATAAAGTTAACGCTAAGGCGTCAACGATGGGTAGCCTACCAAATCCTAGATAAAGAAAAGATAAAGTTTTATATACAAAAACAACCCACTCAAGGGTTGTTTTACAGGTCGTCCTCACTCTACCCAGAAGTATTCTGGGCAAAGTGAGCGAGACGACCTGATGGGTAGTCGCGCCCGAAAAATAGAATTCTCAGTCAGTCGGACGCGTAGCGTTCGGGGTGGCGGCGCTTGGCATCCTCGAGCTCCGCTTGGGTGGGACACAAGGTACTGACAGTGATGTCGGCCCAAGTCATCTCCTCCACAGATTTCCGGGGCTTGAGCGGAACCACACTTCTGAAGGTCAGAAGCCTGCCAATGTTCAGCCTTACTTTACTTTTCGTGTTTTTTTCCAATTGTCGACCCATGACCAACCTCCTGCGAGGAAAAAGGGTGAAATGAATCGCTTGACTTCTTACTTTAATACTAGCTGTTGAGGTTTATAAAGTCAACCAAAACAACCTATTGCTTCTACAGATAGTTAATGTTACTATAATCCCATTCTAACCCTTTCGTATGATCTAAATCGTGTACTTTTGAGGAGGATTTATTCAGCAGTGGCTATTTTTTATGTACACCCATACTCTCAAAGATTTTGACCCAGCTATTTTAAAAAGTATTAAACTCGAACAGGAACGCCAAGAAGAAGGACTGGAGATGATTCCGTCTGAAAATTTTGTATCCCCCGCTGTCTTGGAAGCGCTTGGCTCAGTTTTAACCAACAAATACTCCGAAGGATATGTTGGCAAACGCTACTATGGCGGTTGTGAATTTATTGACGAAGTGGAGCAGTTAGCGATTGACCGCGCCAAACAACTTTTTGGAGCTGAACATGTTAATGTACAACCACTCTCTGGCGCGCCAGCTAATATTGCAGTGTACTTCGCTCTCCTCAAACCAGGCGACACTATTCTTGGTATGGACTTGTCACACGGTGGACATTTGACCCACGGACATCCGGTGACTGCGATGGCCAAGATTTTTAATTTCATCCGCTATAAAACAAATGCTGAAGGAAAAATTGATTTGGACAATTTGCGAGCAATGGCGCTAGAGCACAAACCAAAAATGATTTTAGTTGGCTACTCGGCGTATTCTCGTGAAATTGACTATGCTGAAATTAAAAAAATCGCTGACGAGGTCGGTGCTCTCACTATGGCTGATATTGCTCATATCGCCGGCTTGATTGCTGGCGGACAAATGAATAACCCAGTACCCCTCTTTGATGTCGTCACTACTACAACTCACAAGACCCTTCGTGGCCCTCGTGGCGGGATGATTATGTGCAAAGCGGTTCATGCTCCGGCAATTGATAAAGCTGTCTTCCCTGGCCTCCAAGGTGGCCCACACGAAAATAATATTGCTGCCAAAGCGGTGGCTTTCAAAGAAGCGCTTGAACCAGCTTTCAAGGACTACGCTAATCAGATTAAAAAGAATGCCAAAGTCTTGGAGCGAGTATTCCGTGAAAAAGGTTACACCTTATGCCACGGCGGCACCGACAACCATCTATTATTGATCGATGTAACCACCAAAGGTCTCACCGGTAAAATTGGCCAAATCGCTCTTGATAAAGCTGGTATTACCGTCAACAAGAATATGATTCCCGACGACCCTCGCTCACCGATGGATCCATCTGGTATTCGTCTCGGCACACCAGCGATTACCACTCGCGGGCTCAAAGAAGCTGAAATGGAATTGGTGGCGGGCTGGATTGATAAAGCACTTATGAATCACTCCGACGACACTGTGCTGGCGAGCATCCGCTCTGAAGTCAAAGAGCTTATGAAGCGTTTCCCTCTCTACCCTACTCTCATGTAAAACAAAAACCCCGGCCAACTGGTCGGGGTTTTTAGTTAGACATTTTTTATTTCAATCATATCGACCGCTTCGGTCTCGCCGATTGGTTCACCAATAACTGCTAGAATATTTTGTTTTTTCTTAAGTTGTTTATTTTTTACAAGCGTTTTTATTATTTTCTGCAAACTTTTATCAGCTGTTGCCTCATAGCTTGGTAGTTTTACCGGCATAACACCCCACAACATGTTGAGCTGTCGCCACAAAATAGTTGTCGTCGTGGCTACAAATACTGGAACTTCAGAACGCACGTGACTTAGGAGTCGAGCAATCATGCCGTCGTTTGAGGCTGCGACCACAGCATGAATATCTGTTTCATCAGTCATGAGGCGAACTGCGTTCGCAAGCACGGTATCAATTGGCAGATTCTTTTTATACGTTGGAATAAACGGCAGATCATCATAGACTGACGATTCGGTCGACCTGATAATATCAGACATTGTTTTGACTGCTAAAACTGGGTAGTCACCGCTGGCTGTTTCATTGGTAAGAAGTAATGCGTCAGCATGATCAATTACAGCGTTAGCAACATCAGAAGCTTCAGCGCGAGTCGGGCGACGACTGGTTTGCATTGAGTTGAGGAGTTGTGTTGCCACAATCACCGGCTTGGCTTGGCGATTAGCTTCTTCAATAATTCTTTTTTGAATAACCGGCACTTCACCCGTTGGAAGCTCGAGCCCTAGATCGCCCCGAGCAACCATGACACCGTCGGCTGATTCAACAATTTCAGCAATGGCTGCTACCGCCTCAACTCGTTCAATTTTGGCGATAATTGCAATTGGCTGTAAAGTTATTTTTTCTTTTTTAGCAATTTCAGCAATTAATTTTCTAACATCGTGAATATCTTTTGGAGAACTAACAAACGATAGGCCAACCATATCAACACCAGCGAGAACACCAAAATGTAAATCTGATCTATCCTTGTCACTCAAAGCCGGAATAGCTACATGACTATCTGGCAGATTAATCCCTTTGTGAGATTTAATGAGATCGGCTTGAACGATTTTAGCGGTCACTACCGTGCCGACAACTTTAATAGTCACTGCCTCTACTCGACCATCGTCAATTAAAATACGGTGATCTTTTTTGATAAACCGATGAAGCTCTTTGTGGTCAACAGGAATCGCTTTACCAGCATAGTCTTTAATCGAAGTGTCGAAAGTGACTTTTTGACCAACTTTTGTCACTATCCCCGCTTCAGGCAGCGTGCCGACACGAATACGCGGACCTTGGAGATCTTGCAAAATCGCTACTGGTTCGCCGGTTTTTTTCTCCACCGCGCGAATTGTTTTGATAAGTTTCGTGTGCGACGGATAAGTCCCATGCGCAAAATTAAGACGAGCGAAGTTCATGCCTGACTTCACCATTTTTTCGAGTATGCTAGCACTGTCGCATGACGGTCCAATAGTTGCCCCAATTTTTGTATGTTTAAACATAGTTCTCCTTCAACGACTAAATTTATTTCATCATGGCTTTTACCTGCTCACGCTGAGAATCAGTGAGTGGTAATAAATTAACGAGATCTTGAATAGCTGGTGGCGAGACAACTGCACTAGCTGGATTTTGAAAAACTTTAAGCCAAGCACCGTATTTCTGTTCAAATGTCCGGAGGAAGGAAGGAAGGTAAATAATAGCTAACGCAAAAGGAACAGCGATAATCAAAAAGCGCAACCAGCTCGCGACCGCCGACCACATGAGCGTGTGAGAAATTTTTCTGTTTTGTTCGTAAATAATCTGCGACCACTTCAAATTCTTTTCTAGCAATTCATGAATTTCTTCTGGTGTCGCTTTTTTTGATAGCGAAGTAAGCGGAGCTTCGTTAGAGACTTCTGCGCCTATCACTTCCGAGGCAACTGCTGTAGGTTTTTTTTCGTGCTTATACATAGCCGTGCCTTATACTTTTTTATTAATCTTTTTCAGCTCTCGTTCAAATGTCTTAACATCTTTGAAATCGCGGTAGACGCTCGAAAAACGAATGTAGGCGACTTTATCAAAGGTGCTTAAATGTTTCATTACAAGTTCGCCAATTTCTTTGCTAGCGATTTCACGGCGACGTTTTTTTTGAATATCGCGCTCTAAATTATGGATGAGGCGACGAAATTTTTCTTGGGTGTAAGGACGCTTAGTGAGCGAACGGCGAATACCATTCTCTACTTTTTCGCGCATATAACTCTGGCGCTCGCCGTTTTGTTTTACAACGATAATATCCAACAGTTCAATTTCTTCGAATGTTGAAAAGCGATAGAGGCATTTTTCGCATTCACGACGACGGCGCACCGCCAAGTCGTCTTCGGCAGACCTGGTATCGACAACACTGACATCAGGATGATTGCAAACCGGGCAACGCATAAGGCGGGTTACATACCCATTTTACGGCGGATAAAAGCTGGGATTTCAATTTCATCATCGGCGCTGGTCTTGGCCGGAGTGGCGCTTGGTACCTGATTCATATTCACCGAATTAGCCACTGATGGCTCAGGACGAGGAGGCGTGATCGGCTGATTTTTTTGAGTGAAGTTTTTAAAACGTTTTTCTTCTTCCTCTTCTTCTTTTTGAGCCTTGCGGAGGAAAGTGCTTGGCATATATTTACCAGCGGTGAAAAGTGACTGACCGGTTGACTCGTCATCTTTGAGAATGCTTGGACGACGATCATCAAAACCTGTGGCCACAACACTGATACGCATGCTACCAGTCATGGATTCATCAATAATGGCACCAAAAATAATCTTAGCATCAGACGAAGCTGAAGAAGTGATAATTTTAGCAGCTTCACTTACTTCGTTCATGGTGAGATCAGGGCCGCCGGTGATAGTAAAGAGAATACCGTGAGCTCCGTCGATGGATAACTCAAGAAGTGGGCTGGAGATTGCCATTTTGGCAGCTTCAATCGCTCGATTTTCACCAGTACCAGTCCCAATACCCATAAGAGCCGAGCCCGTGTCGCGCATAATAGTGCGCACATCAGCGAAGTCCACATTGATAAGACCAGGGATAGTGATGAGCTCAGAAATACCTTGCACACCTTGGCGCAAAATATCATCAACAATTTTAAACGAATCAAGCAAAGTTGTTTTTTTATCAATCACTTGTAAAATACGATCGTTGGGAATAGTGATGATGGTGTCAACATTTTTTGCCAACTCTTCCCAAGCTTTGCTCGCGATAGAACTACGCTGTGGTCCTTCAAATGAAAATGGCTTGGTAACGACAGCGACAGTGAGCGCACCCATTTCTTTGGCGACCTCAGCGACAATTGGCGCAGCGCCAGAACCAGTCCCGCCACCCATACCACAGGTGATGAACACCATATCAGAATCTTTGAGGGCTTCGCGAATTTCGTTCTGAGCTTCTTCGGCAGCTTTGCGACCAATTTCTGGATCCATACCAGCACCAAGGCCACGAGTAACACTTTTACCAATATGAATTTTGGTTGGAGCACTATTATGATGGAGCGCTTGAATATCGGTGTTCATAACAACAAACTCAACACCGCGAATTTTACTCGCCACCATACGATTCACCGCCGAACCGCCAGAACCGCCCACACCAACTACTTTAATTTTTGCAAAAGCTTCAATATCAGGTTTAACTTGTGGCATAAAACATTGCTTATATATCAAGTAAGGGCTGGCTCATGAATACATTTTGTATTCATTCGGTCAGTATTACAAAAACTAGAGCCGAGCTACGCACTCTAGTGTATCGTCTTTCGTTCCGCACTGTCAAGCTAAAAGTCTTACGGAATCAGGGTTTTAATCCATTTTTTAAGCTGGCTCGACATCCGACCCATCTTTTTCATTGAACCGCCACGGTCAGGGCGAGCAGTGTAGCCGTAGCCCTGCATGGTATTCCCCCATTTTACGAGCCCGACAGCTGTGGAAAAAGCTAAATCGTTGACTTTGTCGGTGACGCTTGTCACATGGAGCGGATAGCCAAGAACAGCTGGCAAACGCAAGACTTTTTTGGCTGTCTCAATCAGACCTGGTAATTTTGAACCACCGCCGGTGAAGATAGCCCCAGCTGGCAAAAGCCCGTTACGTTTAATTTTCATCAGTTCAGCGTCGATTTTTTGGAGAATTTCTTCAACCCGAGCTTCAATGATTTCGCTGACGTATTGTTTTTTGACCATTTCGTGTCCGGCAGCACCAAGATCATAGAGGTCGATTTCTTCACGTTTGGAAACTTCGGCTGGAGCACAGTCGCCATATTCAACTTTTACTGCTTCAGCGACTTCGATTGAAGTGCGGAGTCCGATTGCGATATCGTTGGTAATATGTTCCGAGCCAATTGGCAAAATAGCTGTGTGGAGGATATCCCCCGCTTCAAACACTACCAAACTGGTGGTTGATACACCGATATTAACTACCACTACCCCGATATCTTTTTGACGAGGGGTGATGACAGCTTCGGCGGTAGCAAGAATAGATAAAACAAGATCATCAATATTAAGTCCTGTTCTATAGACAGCTTTAGTGAGATTTTTAATTTGAGAAGATGAACCAAGAATGATCTGAGAATCTACTTCGAGGCGGATACCCGTCATACCAACCGGATCTTTGACTTTGCTTTGCCCGTCAATACTAAAACTGCGCGGTAATACATGAAGAACTTCGTAGTTGAGCGGGGTCGCAATAGTGCGCGACGCATCGATAGCGCGAGCCACATCTTCTTCAGTAATTTCATTATCGGCTTTGGAGACTGCCACAACGCCTTTACTGGTTTGAGAGACGATATGTAGACCAGAAATACCAACCCAAATAGAGTTGATCGGTACACCAACCATGCGCTCGGTGACTTCTAGACAAGCCGATACACACGAAACAACATCTTCAATACTATTAACCACCCCTTTGTGAACGCCAACAGACGGAACTTCGCCAGCTCCGAGTATTTGCAATTCTTCCCCTCGATCAATGTCGTTGGTAGCCATAGCCTGACCAACAGCAATACGGACCGTGGAGGATCCGATATCGAGACCGGCGATAAGTTGATGGTCTTTCTTCATACAGTACGGGGGTAGTATACACTATTTAACCAAAGTCATAAAGTGCGGAAAAAGCAGAATTCCGCCAATAATCACCGCTCCAAGCGAAGTGATAAGGACCGCTCCAGCCATAATATCCTTGATTGTCCCCACATAGTAATTAAGGCGCGGTTTGAGCAAATCAGTGAAGCGCTCAAGAGCGGTATTAACCAATTCCATCGTGAGAACCATCATCACTAAAATTAAAAGGAGAATTCGCTCCCAGGTGGACAGGGGGAAAGCAATGATACAAGCGATGACCAAAAGAGCGCCGACTGTTTGGAGGCGAAAATTTTGCTCGCCTTTAAAGACGTAGACCAATCCCCGACCAGCGTGCCTCAGACTACTTGTGAACTGGTGAATATTCATAGACTAGGATTTCATAACTGACGAAACAATGCGTTCTTGGAGGGGAAACATTCGGCTCGCCTGACTTTTGGAAATATGATCATAGCCAACACTATGGAGCAATCCATGCGCGAGCATACGAGCAAATTCTTCTTTGGTGGAGCATTTAAAATGCTTAGCCTGTCGCTCTATTTGTTTGTAGCAGATATAGATTTCGCCGAGAACATCGCTTGGCACCAAACTATCTTCTTGCCAACCAAACGAAATAACATCGGTTACTTTATCCTTACCGCGAAAATCGCGGTTGATACGCCGAATTCTTTTTTCGCCAACGATAGTAACTTCAACCACTCCGGTAATTTTTTTCTCCACCCGGTTGGCAGCAACAACAACATGTTCAACTAATTTTTTAGTTATCGGGGTCTCGACAGTGGAATCAAAGATGACGCGGATCATAGGGTAATACCAGTAGCAGGAACTTCTTCTGTAGTAGTGGCGGTTTCAAGCGTTGAGGTAACGACTGCGCTTTCTTCATTTGGCGCCGGCTCTGGAATAACTGTCAGCGGTTGTTGTGAAGGCAAAACAAATGATTGTCCATCAACTCGGAAACTGCGCGCCATCATTTCAAGAATTGTTGGGTAGCTCACGATAGTGGCGTTGGTGGTGTGATACACCATCACATATACTTTTGACCCTGAAACAAAGTAGTAAACTAATTTATCTGAGCGGCGCAGTGCTTTGTCACCAAAGCGAGTTTCAAAATCAACGAGACTACCATATTGTTCTTGTGGCGCATTGACTGCAAACCAGTCAGCAAAAGACTGATTACTATCTTTTTCAAAAACACGGACTTCAATATTATCACCGTTTGTGGTGCTAAACAAAACATCCAAGAAACCAGCATCAATTGAGTCGGCTAGCCAAGTAGCTGGGTAATACAAACGATAATTAACTGCTTGGTTTACATATTCTTTAACAGTTGGACTTTCGATGAGGCGGACAGGCTCTTTACCATCTGGATTATAGAGGAAGAAAACTTCTGTACCATCTGTATGTGTATCTTCATCAGTATCAGGGATAGTTGTGTCAGTGGAAAAAATCTCTTCTTCTAGATCGGTGAGGCCGTCGTTATCAAGATCAGCCGAACGACCGAGCAGAATTGACGGAAATTCTAAACGCGCATCACTGATTGTTGGTGGCGGCGGAGGGGTAACGACTGGCTCAACCACGACTGGCGTTGAAGAGATAACTGGAACTGGCTCAACTGGCACGGCAATTTGTGGTGCTTTGGCCACTGGTTTTGGTGTTGGTTTTTTGGCAGTAAGGAGATAGTAACCAGTTGCACCAGCAACGAATAAAATAAACAACCCGCCCCCGAGAAAGGCGATTTTTTTATGATTACTTGCCAGGTTTGCTGGATGGAGCGGCGCACCAGAGCCGGCAGCGGTGGCTGTGTCTAGTGCCTTTTTATCGCCCGGCGTCATTGTGCCTTCTTCGCGAGCGGTGATCACCTTGGCAACTTCCTTAAAAGTAATTGTTGGGTTGGCTCCGCCATAAAAATCTGCAGGAATAGCAGTGACGGCAACAGAAGCCGAAGCGTCAATCGGTTTTTCAAGCGGGGCTGTTTCTTTTTTGCCAAATCCTAACATAAATAGTCCTCCTTATAATTATTGAGTGCTGGTTGATGCCCCTGGTAACACCAGGCGACCTGGACCGAGCGGATTATACCCATTTTTAATTTCCGTACCATCAGGATACGAATCACCATCAGTGTCGCTACTAAGTGGGTTGGTCTTCCAAACCAACACCTCATCACTGTCAGACACGGTGTCACCATCGGAATCAAGACTGTTTACACCCGTGCCAAGCTCGCGCTCGCGCATATCGCTTAAGCCGTCTTTGTCAGTATCGGTCAATTCACCAAATAAGATTGCATCATTATTGGTGCGTGCAGTGACCGTTGCAGATTGAGAAACTGCTGGTGTTTGATAGGTTGTTACTGCTGGAGCGACTTCGAGCGAAGTATCACTCACCGAAGTCTGAACGGCTGCCGGAGCGGCGGTTTCTTCTACCACCGTCGTCATTTCAGGCTCGACGGCTACAAAACTACTGTAGAACCACCAACCGCCCACTCCGAGACCACCAACCACCACGAACGCACCGAGAATCTTGAAGGCAACGCCTACAAACGAACCACCACCAGCTTCAACTGTAGCCATAGCTGGCACAGACATAGGGCTTCCACCAACTGGCACACTACCTGATTCTTTTTTCTTGAGAAGGCCCGATGACAGGGCGTTTGGAAACGCCAGAGGAGCTTTTTCAGCCGACGACAGTGCAGAGTCGTCTTTTTCAACGCTTTCGAGCATGTCAGCTGGCTCAGATGGCAAATTGTGCGGCACTTGTGATTCTGGTTCGAGTGGTTGATCGTCAAACATACAGATTGTTTAGAGAGTCAATTTACCAGGACCCGCTGGGTTGAAACCTTTTTTAATTTCTATACCATCATTATACCCGTCGCCGTCGGTATCTGCTTTGAGCGGATCGGTCTTGTACGTTTTTTCAGAAGCGTCGAGCACCCCATCGGCGTCAGTATCAGCGTTGTTTGGGTCAGTGCCGAGCGTTTTTTCTTCTTCATTAGACAACCCGTCGAGATCGGCATCTTTGAGTACAGCTGTCTTAATTATTTCATACTCTGCTTTCTTTTCAGCGATCTGACTAGAGGAAGTAGTAACAACCGGGGCGCTCGCAGTACTTGTCGCTTTTGGCGACACTGCTTCGGATACTTTTATTCCTTCTTCTTTGGACACCTCTACCAACTGCCCCTCCCCTTCCTTACAGCCAAAACCAAGGAGAACGAATAGTGATAGTATAGCAATTTTTTTCATCATATGAAACGTTGGTTATTGCATTTCAGCAGCATTAGTAACAATACGACCATTTTCAAATTCTAATACTTGGCCGTTGGTCGCATTGAAGAAGGCGGCTTTACCAATCTTTTCAACCATCGTAGCGCCAGTTCGTTTGATAGTGAGTGCATGCCAATATGAAGCTGATTGGTTGGTAGTAGTCATATCCGAAGCGCTAAAGTAGATGGTCTTGGTTGGTTTGTCTGGATAGTAATAGTTACCATTAATCAAACCTTCGTAACCAGTGCTCAGAGCTTTTGGTAAGTAGACATCCACTTTGATACGAGCGTTCGAAGAGAAATTTTTAATTGATTGACCTGGTGAATGAACAAACAACTTATACGTTTCGGCAACCATTCGAGAAGTGTCGATCGTGAAGGCTTCAACAGATGTTCCGTTGGTTGTTTGACCTAACCCATGATACCAGACATTCCAACCACCCACGGATTTGTCACTGAAGGCTTTGGTGTAGTAATCAAGACCGGTTCGAGCGTTTGGCGCAAAATTAGTGTCATTGTCGTTTTTAACACCAGTTGCTGTTGTCTGCGCTAAGCCGACGTTGAAGTCAAATGGCCCAACCCAACTGACCACCACGCGCATATCATTTGGTCGAATAGATTGACGAATAACCGGTGACACTGCGAAATCGTATTGCCATAATTGCGCCTGTTTCAAAATCGAAATCGGATGATGAAGACCGTTATTATTCATAACAACAGTATAACTCATACCACTTGAACTGTCTGAACAGAGTGGGTCTGGGTTGAAACGAAGCGGAGTGCCGGCGTTGTCAGCAAAGACAAATGATTTCGGCTCGTTGTTTGGGTTGAGCAAAGCTGTAAATGGTGCAGTCATCGATCCGAATAAGACTGGTACTAGACGATAAGCATTTGAACTTGTTGTGGCTGGAGACGCATTATAGCCATACAAACCAAGGAGCGGAACATTGCTTGAAGCTGGGTCATCAAACGGTGTTGCTTGATTAGGCAACAAGACATTTACCGCCATACCACGCACTTCTACGCCATTTGGATCGATACCACAACGTTCACAAGTGTTACTGCCTGTTTCTTGAATAGTAATGCGCGTACAATCCGGAGCACACACTTTAGTACCTTTTTTAAAGATGTTATTTTCAACTAGTTCGGCGTTAGGGTCGTTTTGAATTACTGCCGCACACTGCTTCACCAAATAACCACCGCGAGCAGTAGTTAGATTTGGATAGGTAGATGTTCTATCTTGGAAACGAGTGTACATACGGCCGGTACTCTGATCTGTTTCACAGACTTCAGCACCTTCAAGCACGCCGTTGCCACAGAATTGTTCTGAGGTGGCGTTGGTACTAGCTCGACAGTCAGCTGAACAGTACTGACAGGTTTGACCAGTCGTTGGATTGCACCAATTGCGATCGCCGTTTTTACCAAGCCCCAGATCGCATGCTTCACCAGCATCAACCATACCATCGCCACAGGTTCCAGCTGCGACAGTGATATTTGAGGATTGTGCAGGTACGCCACATGGCCAGGCGGTATTGTTATATCTGTCAGTCACTTCGTTTTGCTGAAGAACTCGATTTAAAATACGAATATCGTTCATGAAACCAGTGAAGAAGTCACTTGCTCCTCGGCCAGCTCGACCAAGAGTGATTGGCGAAGTGTTGGTATTGAGGGCAGACACAGCGGCCGAACGAGTAACCGTATTATCGAGAACGCCGTTGATGTATATTTTCAAAATTTCTTGCTGAGCGGTAGCGCGGAACTCGTAGGTAGCCACAATGTGCGACCATACTCCCGCCGGTACAGCTGTTGTCGCATCAATTGCTCGCTTGGTGGCTGGATCATTAGCTCCACTTGCCCCCCAAACAACAAAGGCTGGCAAATTCCCATTGTTAAGCTCAATTCCATACCCACCACCAACAGCGAAGCCGCCTTTTTCAAGCACGCGCTGATAGTTGCGAGTGTTTTCCGGTTTAACCCAGGCTTCAATAGATAGTGTAGCAGTTGGATTCAAAGCGGCATTATTAGCAATGGTTATCACATCATCACTGCCATCAAAACGATAGGTTCCTTGGCCGTTTTTACTACCATCTGACGAGAACGAAGGACAGCCACTTCCTGAACAAGTACCGTTTCCAGAAGTAGCCTTATTCATAAAGACTGTTGGCGAAGACGATGGAGTGGAGAGTGGCCACCAGCCAGCCGAGGATGAATCAACAAATTTACAAGAAGCCGAGCAAGCTTTACTGCCAGAGACAGCCCCAAGCGAGCAGGTTTTGGCCCCATCGCATTCTTCACCATATTGTGTTTGAACAACCCCGTCACCACAATATGGACCATAATTTTGACAATCCCAACTACACGACTGGTTACGGGTCATGGCGTAGGTTGGCTGTCCGATATCTACGGTCGCAGTAGTACAAACTTCGCGAGCAGTACAGACACTTTGGGTGGTGCAACTCTGAGTAGTCACACACGATGCTGGATCTTGATCGCATGACAACGGAGTGATGTCTTTGGTCAAAGAAATAGTAATCTTATCTTTATCAGCCAGGGTACTTCCGCCGACGCAGCCAGGTCCACTTGAGCTAATCTGACTTATAGTTCCAAGACAATTTGTTCCCACACATTGCGTTCGCGGATCAAGGGTCATCGTGGCTTCACCGCGCAAATTCATGGCTATATTACACGTTGGGTTGGCAGCTGCATTATAGTTAAAGACTATCGTACAGTTGTATGGGAAACTAACTGTCGAACAGTTGGCGGAGACGTACTGAATGTTAGTAATACCACTAACCCCTGAAACGAGATTAATTTTTGTCATGAAACTGTCTGGAGTAACGGTGGCTGGAGAGGCTGATGGAACATACCACGACTGTAAAACTTGCTGGCTATTACTAAAATAACCACGGCAACCCATTACGCTAGAGCAGCTTGAATTTGTCAGCGTGTTGTTCCAACGACATTTGCTACCACAAGTAGTGTTATCGACACAAACTTGCTGAGGAGCACAGTCTTGGACAGTTGAACAGGTTGTTACTTGTCGCCCGCCGTCACACACTTCATTAGCTGACTGAAGCGTTCTGTCGCCACAGTAGCCAGGGTTTGGCGTGGTCGGAGGGAAGGTGCAGGAGGTGGAACATTTATTCCATTTACCATTTTGAACACCGTCGTCACATTGCTCACCGGTATCAATACGGCCATTACCACATTTGGTGGCGTCCAAACAACTAACTGTTGAAGGGGTACTTAGGCGACAATCAGAACTACAGGTTCTCATCGTAGCTGAGCCGGTACCAACTGTGGTACAAGCACTCCTGTCATACACTTTGGAACCTGGAGGATCACACTGCTCACCTTTAGTGAGATTGATCTGACCGTCACCACAGGTACCAGTGTTGATAGTGGTCACTTCTCTATCGGACCCACACACACCTGAACTAGCGCCATCAGGCAAGACACCTTTAAATCGAGACAAATCACTGAAGTTAAAACCATCAATAAATGATTTTATATTACTTGGATCAAAGCCAACATCTTCAAAGTTACTAAGCACAGTAAACCCAGCGTTTGGGGTGTAGGTGTAGCGGTAGGCATACGAATCTGGTGAGCAAGCAAAACTAAAACGACGGTCGGCTGTGCTCCAACCAGTGAGCGGATCGTGAAGTGTACAAGTGTCATTAGAGCAGTCGCTATCTTTGGTGCAGTAAGCAGAAGGACTCTTGGTGCAGGTCCCAGCGCGACCAAGCTTGTTGATCGGATCACGAGGAATGCCGACATTGAGGGCTTGTGACAAACCGGCCCAATCCCAGACACTCAAACTTTGACCTGGTAAGAAACTGCCGGTCGCGAGCGTTGGGTAAGCACCGCTGTTATTTCGACTATACCCTTGGAGTAACGAATCAATTTGCTTCAGATCACGTAGACGCTGATAGTTATTTTTTAGTTTTGCCACCTGATTAACACACACTTGGCTGCCGGAACAATCGAGATCGCTGGAGCAGCGGGTAGTGAATTCTGGATTAGTCATTGAACTACCACAGTATCCGTCGTTGTAGGTTAGGTTGGTGTTGAGCTTAAGATTGCTAAGCAGTTGTTCAAAAACCTGTCGTGTTTCTGGTTTAGCATTTTGGTTGATACTGAAAAGATAAATATTACTTTCCAGTTGTTTTGAATCTGGTGAATAGTTAAGCGCATCAACATAGACATTACTACCGTCGGTGGCTGCTTGGTAGCCTGAGATACTAGCTTTTTGGAGCGACCCGACAAATCCTTGTCCGCCAGCACTCTTATCTTTTTGATACCATTGCTCAGCTGTCAGGTGTTGTGGGTTGGCAAATACCTGGATGCCGATAGCATCACTATTCACCGTGTTAGTGAAGATAAATCGTTTGAGTGGAGGATATTTATAACAAGATAATTGACGTTTGTTGGTTGTTGGAACAGCTACACAGGCTGGAGAATAGCTATTGCGAGATGCCCAACTAGTGAACTCGGTGCTGGCACAATCACTCACTGCAGAGCAGCGAACCGTGTCGGCGGTACTGTTGAAGAAATACTGCTTACCACCATTTGCTGTTGTGCCGCCGCAGACGCTCGTAGCATTTGAAGGGGCAACAAAGCCTGGGTCATTATAATAAATACCGCAATCACTATCTACTTGGCAGGTGTCACCACTATTTTCACAACTACCAGTGTTGGAGCGGAAAAGCGCTGAGTCGCTTGGAACAGCTGGTTGTAGATATGGTAAATCATCAAATGTCCCTACACCGCCATTATCAGCACAATAGTGAGTACTAAAATTGAAATAGCCATCCCCTACCCCTAGCGCAACGACTGTCGATTTTGGAATTACCGATCCGTTGAACACTTTGGCGAGACTGTCAAAACCACTAGTGTTGCCCTTGGCGTCTTTGAATGGGAAAGCACTGAACCATACACCGGCATTATTTCTCGCCTGACGTGATGGCCATGGATTTTCACATAACGACACAATAACATGCGAGCTACCGTTGCCGACAGTGCCGGTGGCTGTGCCAAAGGTATTATCGACTATTCTTGCAAAGGCACGTACATCCAACTCACCATTTCTGTTTTGAGCAGTGATAGTGTTGGTGGCCGAAGCGACGTCTGGTACAAAAACATAGGGATTATCATCTGGTTCCCAAATAAACTTCCAAGAATAAACTCCTGGGATAGATTGGACAGCCCCAAAAGCCAGGGATTTTGCTTCGGCAAACAGTGTGGTTGTTGTTCCTGTTTTGGAGAAGAACCAGTTGGCTGGCGTTACGTTAACAGCGTCAACTTCACAAATCTTACTGGCTGTTTCAAATTTCCAATTAAGCGGCACACCTTTGACTGACAAACTAACGCCGCGGGAGTCACGAACACCGTCTTCAAGAATAACTGCATAATAGGTTTTTTCTTCTAAAGGCTTAAGCAGGTCAACAGTGATGTAAGATGTAGAAGTATTGAGAGCATCTTGTCTAGTATGGGCAGTTCCTTGAATTTCACCAGCACACCATTTGGTTGGAAGGGCTGGGGCAGCAGAAACAGACTGACCAAACAATCGTTTGACCACGGCGAGAGCACGAGAATACCATGGGGCAGATGTTTCGCCGCCAGTATAGAGGGCCATCAAATCAGTGACGTCGATTGCTCCTGAGCCACAAGTAGCACTCGCACCGTAGACACCGCGCGCAATCAATACATTACCTGGCAGAGTGCGGGAATCAACGACGCCGTTAATCTTGGCTTCAAGAACGGTGTTGCGACAAATACTGGTTGATCCGTTAGCCGGGACAGTGCTGAGTAGGGTTGGTTTTATAAAACAACAGGAATTTGCCCCTACACCGTAAGCTGTAGAGTTCATTGCTTCAGAACATTCCACGTCGTTGCGATAGCCACAACTCAAAGTAAATTCGGCAGCACCCTCAACAGCACCGCTGGCAGTCCCTTGGTTGGTGGCTGCTCTAATATTACTTGTCTGTGCTGGGGGCTGACCTGACGTAACACCCCGACCAACTGCCGTAACGAGCACCCATGGATCAAATAAATTTGAACGAGAAACAGTGAGTGACTGCTCACAAACAGCGTCTTCACCGATTTCTGCGCGCTCGTTACCACATAGCGAAGGAACTGAATATGACAATGACGAACCAAGGTGTTGGCCGTTGGCCCCACAACCTTCAGATCCAGCACTACATTCACTCTTGGTGGCTGAATTGATAATGCAATATTGATTACAGAATGAAGCAAACTTTCCGTCGCCTAAATCACACCCTGGATCTTCGTCTGGATTTTGGACGCCGTCGCCACATTGACTAAAGGCGGTGGCGCAAGCTGTTTTGTATACAGAGGCTTCAAAACCAGCGAAGTTACTACGATTGTCAGCACACCATTTAGTGGACAAACGACTTCCTGTATGGAGACAGCGCGCAGAACAATTGACTGAAGACTGGCTGTTATCAACTGAAGCTTTGATGCCAACGTCACAATCTTCACCCAAACCAATAAGACCGTTACCGCAGATAGAGCTCGATACAGCTTCGGCGGAGGTGGCTTTATCAGAACCGGTGCGGCGACAGTCAATAGAACAACCAGCACCTGTTGTCGCATCTTTTGGATCACAGGCTTCGTATCTATCGACTACACCGTTACCACAAGTACCTCCAACGACTCCCATAAATCGACAGTCGAGGCTACAGCGTTTTTCTAGACTTGGACCGTCACAATCTTCACCAGCTTCAATAACGGCATTACCACAAACTGGCAGTGGCTTAGCGCTGGTTGAGGCTGGCAAGGAACTGCCTTTGACTACACATTTATTAGTGCAGGCTGGATTGGTGCCGCGAGTAGTGAATGAAGTAGCACTCGCCACAGCAGTATCACTCGAACTCCAACTCCAAGAAACAGTCCATGGGTTTAATTTTTGTCCTTTGGCCGAACAAGCATCCGGAGAAGCGTATGGTTGTACCGTGTAGACTGTACGCTCAGAAATAGTGCGGGCTAAAAATGATTTCGGTAACACTTCAGCACGATCAATCTTACAGCGATCTTGCTTGGTGCGGAAACGCCAGGTGAATGTTTCGTTAAACGGCTTACCGACCGATGAAGCATCAGTAGACTTCGCCCGAGCCCACAAAACTTTACTATCAGTTGTTGGATTGGTGCTACTGGTCGAGATAACAATTTGATATAAAGTATTTGGCTCCAGTTCACGAGCTGTTTGGGATGAATTAGCGATTTGCAATACTGTTCCAGAACTTTCTGGGTGGAGCGAAATATCTGAAGAATTACCAACCGAAGTTGTGTCGATACAATTTTCATCGCTACATTTAAGAAGTTGGACTGAACCTTTTTCAACTGCCCCGTTAAGGTTGCGGTCAGACATGGAGACATTGAAACGCACACCGACCTCGGCGTTGGTACAAGCCTCTAAACATTTCGGCCAATAATCTATAACAGTTGGAGTGCTTAAATCAACGGTCAATGGACTGACGCCGGTTTTAACACTTGAGCCACTACCGGTCACCAAACGAGCGTTAGCCGACACGTCGACAGCATCTTTTTCTACACCAACACCAACGGTATTAGCTTTTGATTCAACTCGGACAGTTTGACCACTTCGTCCTCCAAAAATATCAGCATACTGAATACCAGCAGTCTCCCATTCCCACGGAACAGTGCTGACGTCCATCATGACACATTTTTGAGAACTGAGGCCATTAGCCCGATAGATAACCGGATCAAGCGGACCAGAAGCGTTATAAAAACGGATCGGTGCTTCTAGCACTTGAGTAACGAACGACGAAGGAGTGACTAAAACATTTTTTAATTGACAATCAACCGCCCCACTTCGGAAAGCAAAACAATACGCAGTGCCAGCGCCACATGGTTTTTCTTCTGGGACTGTTGGGCCACGAGTGCCATCACTCGCTAAGCTAGCGACGGTGTCGCCGATAGATACTTGATACCAACTGTTGTCGGCCCAAATGCGGTCGTTTGGTTGTAATTCCAAATAATGACGCGCGGCGTTAGCGCTTCCACCAGCAGCTTTGAGCTCAAAACTACCTGGCGTCAAAGTAATTGGCGTTGGACTAACACAAGTGTCATTTTCATCGATAGATTCACAACGGGAAACTTTAACTGACGAAGCGTTGACGGTAGTTGGATCAAGAAAAGCAGTAAACTCAACTGTCGCGAGAGCACTTCGACATACTTTGTAACTATCCCCTGCCTGATTAGCGTCCCACTGAGTGCTTGGAGCTGGCGACGGCAAAGCTAAGCCTTCGGACACAACATCGTCACAGCGTTCAACAACACGAGGCACTGGCGGAATATCTTTGGTGGCAAAACGCCAGACGTAACCAGCAGATAGCACTTCGCCACTGCACAGTTCTGTATCAGCCTTACAAAGACCAGCCTGAGCACCTGCCGAACAACAGCGAGTACCTTCGCCACACGTGCCACCACTACGGCAATCAAAGATGCCGAATTGGGCTGGATTACTCAGCTGATTATCAGTTGGACGATAAATTGAAACCGGACCGGTAGAAATACCAACCGGAGGAACAACCGTGGCAGCATTGGTGGTAACTTGAATGATATTAGCGCTCGAAACAGCGACGCGACCGGTGGAAGTGCTGTTGGCGCTAGCGCCCGCGGTGGAAAAATAAATTGTTGGCGATGGAGCACTGGCCGTGACAAAATAGTCGCCATAAATTTTAACAGTCTGACCCGCTGGAAATGGATCAGGTGCTGAAGCTGGAGAAATCGCACAAATACTTGGCGATGGATCACCACTCGCCAACGTTACCGCTTGACTACTGTCAAAAACACTTGTTTCAGCATTAGCCGACGTCACCTGAATAGCATATTTTTGTCCAACAACTCCGGCATTTTTTGGAAACTTAACAATTATACTATTGTCGGTCCAGACAGTTTCACGGCAGGCGGCTGGGAAAGAAAAATCCCCTAAAATACTTGAGGCGCCGGCTGATGTTTTAAAAGTAACTGTTCCCAAACGACTACCAAAATTTCTACCAGTAAGCGTAATATACCCGCCAGCTGGAGAGACCGCTGGAGAAACACTGGTGATGGTTGGTAAACCACTGTCAACACCTTGTTCAATAGTGAAGCGAACACTATTGCTATCAACATCGTTTTTGGCAACAGTAAGGCCGACTGCCCCAGCTTCAACAGCTGGCACAGTGACACTGATTTGCGTGTCCGACCAAGCGCTCTGACCGCTAGCATTTTGAGCGACGGTTGCTTCGGTATCACCAAACAATACAGCGTCGGTAGCGCTACTTAAAACACCAAAACCAACACCGCGAACAGTGACAGTGTCGCCCGGCTTACCACTTACTGGACTAACTGAACAAATGCTTGGACGAACAACATTGTTTGATTCAAATGGATTAAGTTCAATATGACGTGAGGTAGAATCAATATTTTTTGTTTGAGCACCGCTCGCATTCAAAAACGGAGCAGACTCAACTTTAATGTGAGCGTATGACGCAATGCCAGCTGGCACTCGAACAATAATCTGACCACTCCCCCAACTACCAACTGCCCCACCACAAGTAACGAGTCCAGCTTCTACCCAGTCACTGGCATTTTCTACCACTGGAGCATCTTTGGTGGCAAAAAATACTTTACCTGGCTTAGTACCAAAAAATTGACCAACAATAGTTACAAATGTTCCCGGAGCACCGCTGGCTGGTGAGAAACGGGTAATTTTCATGACGTTCGCGCAGACACCCGAGCTACAAACACCGCTCGCACATGATCCGCTGGTGGTACAAGTTGTTCCACCGCAAGCACCGCACACCCCACCACATTCTGGCGGACCTAATTCCTCTTCGCCGAGAGTGTTGTCAACGACACCGTTGAAACAATGACTTGGGCGAAGGGTGGCTGACTGTGTATCTTTGGCTGATAAACCAGCCCAGTCAATCACTGACGATTCCAAGATAACTGCTCCAGCATCAGCAGTGCGCGTTGGCCAGTTAATTGTCACGGTGTCAGTTTTTTTACAACCAGCAAACGAGACTGAATCAACAAAGACGTCGTTCCCGGCAATCTTTCGGCGCAAATCCAAACCTTGCACACCGTTATCATCAGTGTAAGTGATAGCGACAGGCACAGAAGCACCGGCCTCCAGCACGGTGGCAGTGGTTGGATAATTAATGGTCACGGTTGGTGGTAATCTATCAACACCATCACCACTGGTGAAATCTACCGGGCCACAACCAGCTCGTAAACGACAATTGAGTGTCATCTCCGGTGCTTTACTGAGCGTTTTAATGTTTCCCGGATTAACAAAATTTAATTTGTAGGCAGTTGCTGGCTTCAAACAATCATTACCGACACTTGGAGCACATGAGCCTTCGGGCGAAAAGACAATTCTGTTTTTTGTACTGGTGGAACTATAGTCCCAACTACCAGCGACTGGCTGATCGGCCAAGGTTGTATCTTGAACCACAATGTTATTAGCAACTGTGGTCAAATCAACATCTTTATTAAACTGAACTGCCAATTTAATGTTGCGGATACAAACAGCACCCACTTGAGGCAAACTTGAGACGTAAAATGATTGACTAAAACCACCACCGCCACCGCCGTCATCTTCGCCACCACTGCCACCATCAATACTAATACCGCCGTCTCCTGTGGTTGCTCCAACCAAGCTACTAATAACAAAGCTGACAATTCCAAAAGCTGAAAGAATGATTACCAAACCAACGCCAGCGTTGAGAAGAATTTTTTTTGCTTGTGCGATTTTTTCTTCATTACCAGCGGCTGTCATGTACACAAAACCGCCGTAAAGAGTCAAAACCAAAGCAATAATACCAAGAAGCCCAAGAGCCACCCGAATAATACGAGCGATAGTAATTCTAATATCGGTGTTAGAAAGACCTGTTTCGGCACCAGCGCTCAAACCCAAATCTAAGGAAGAGCTAGCCGACTGCGCCAAGGCTGGCTCGGCCGGTAGCGCTACCAACGAGAAAAGGGATACTAATCCAACCACGAGAGTGGTAGTGAATAAAGTTCGCACGACAAGTGAACGAAACAATGACATAGGTAGTTAGAAAATTATGGCTCTATCGGGCTCCCCGCTTTAAGCGCGTTCAAACAAGCTGTTTTACTAGTAATACTTGTCAAACCGTTACAGCAGAAAGAGTTATCAGGGGTGTTATCTACTTGGCAACAGCGATCAGGGCGATTTTCATCACAGACGAGCGAAGCTTTGGTCGCTTGGTCAGTGGAAATTGGCCCTTTGCCTGGGAAGAAACAATTAAACTTCACGTCTTCAACTTGTGAATCAACGATTGGATAATAATAATGGTTAGCATCGACAACGAATGGGCAGTGGTTCAGCCGAACAAGCGTTGTGCCGTCGCTGTTGAAGAAAGCTGTTGGCACCACACAGACCGGTTCGGTTGGAGTTGGTTTTTCTTCAATATCAATTGAGTAGAGAGGCTCAACTCGCATACGCTTGCTGAAAAGCAAGGTTAAATCTTGATCTGGAGCGACATTTTGCGCATCTGGGCCAGGAGTTACTTTTTTGAGATATGGTTCAGTAGCGTCTACTTGATTGGTGAGACTAAAGCCCCAGACAAAGTTGTCTGGTTTTTCTTGAGTTGGAAAAACTGCACCAGTGGAAGAAGCGACGTCTACTCGGCCGTTACGATTACCATCAAGCGCATTACCAGCGAGATCAGCTGCACCAGTGAACGGCGCTGATTCAAACGAGCTAGCACTAAAGGCTGTCGCTGCTTTGACTAAAACTTTATAGGCATCCTTTTGGCAACTTGCCCCTGTCTCATCACAAACTGGCAAGCAGAAAATTTTGCCGCCACAGCTATTTTGGCCGCATTCTTTTGCAGGGGTAAATTCTAAGGTTTTGTAATTATTTACTAAACGAAAATCACCAACTGGAACAGAGCTGTTGTCGCTTTTTAAGAAAATAGTGCCACCATTAACAGCATAGTGGTCACCTTGAGCTACAAAAGAACCTTGGAGCCCGGTTGGATCCATGGCCTCGCTAAAACTAATCTGGATAACACTGTTTTTACTTTCAGTGGAGGCATTTTCTGGAAAAACGGAAGTGACGACAGGAGCTGAGGTGTCGAGTACAGTGTTGGTGAAAAATTGCCAATCATAGAAATCACGGCCGGCTGAACGCCCCTCAAAGAGTGATTGCCCACCATCAGCTTCTAATACATTTTTACCGATTCTAACTGTATAGCCGAGCTTATTTGAAGCGTTACCAAGAGCATCAAACGGACGAATAACTAAAGTATAATAATTACCATTTTCTATAGCCGACAAAACAGTCGCCCCGCGAACTTCTTCGCCGGTGGCAGTTTGTTTAATACTGATAAGATCAGTACCTTTTTTCAAAGTGTCGCAGTCAGTTTCCCATTTCATAGCCGCCCCGACATTGATACAGTCACCAAGTAAATCCTGACCAGAGGCATTTTTACTACCGTTCGTATTTTCAACAACCGACGAAAGAAGAATTGATTTTTTAAAAGTGATGATAATTTTGGCGTTGCGAGCAACGTCTTTTTGATCGCGAGCTGGGAAATGGTCTTTGATCAAACCACCCAAACCGCCGACTCCAGAGAAGTTTTGTTCGGAAGTTTCATTTGTGCCGCCCAAAATATCTCCAAGATTAACAGCTGACTCAGCTCCAATACCGAGCATGCGCATCACCAAAAGCACAATGGAATAGGCGCTCAGAATGATAATTAAGCCAACACCTGAATTGGTGAGGACTTTTTTTGCTGAGGCTACTTGCTCCTGATTGCCGCCAGCAGTCATGTATAAATATCCGCCGTAAATGATGATGATTAAAAAAATAATACCAAGCAGGCCGAGGGCTACTTGGATAACACGAGCAACAACTACCCGAATGTCGGTATTGACGAGTCCAGATTGCTCAACCTGCGTAAGCCCTGTGTCGAGAGCGGCACTGTCGCCGATGGTTTGCGCCAAAACCGGCTGGCTAAAGCCAAACAAAAAACAAAAAAACACCGTCGTTACCCCTATAATAACGGTGGTTTTTGTCTGAAGACATTTGAGCTGTATCATAATCCATTGAAGCATGAGCAATGGAGGTTAGATAAAAACTCTCTATCAAACGATAGATCAGGTTTTATTTTCTTTTGAATGTATCTTCTGGTAAGCGACCAATCTTCTTCAAGTAGTTGATTTTATCAGCTACTGCTAAGCGGTGTAAGGCGCTTTTACGTCGTACGTTACGACTTTTTTCACCTTTAAAGTATTGTGTCTTTTTGACTTGTAATACTTTACCAGATTGTTGCCAGACTTTTTTCACCCGACGCATGTATGCTTCGAATGATTCGTTCTTTTTTCGTTTAATGCCGGCCACAGGAGTTCACCTCCTATCCTTTCTGTTAAGATTAATAACTACAAAATAGTATACCGCTTTTTAGCGAAAACGTCAAATGGTCTATTTGGCTAAGCTAAGCGGTTTTTGACACTTATCCACTGGGGGTTATTCGGTCACCGTCAAACCAAGCTTTTTCTGCACGATATTTTCCAGCTTTTTCTGGTCAACAATTTCCTGAACACCGGATTCCATATCGCGAATAATGACACTTTTGTCCTGGACTTCTTTTTGTCCGAGGATAATAACATAAGATACCTTGAGGGTGTTCGCGATCTCTAACTGAGTTTTGAGAGAGTTTTTGAAGAAGTTGAAAGCAACTTTGACGTTTGACTTACGGAGCTCGTCAATAAGGCGCAAAGAGAGACGTTTAGCTTCATCACCAAGCTGAGCAAAGAAAATATCATATTTTGGCTCAGGCATAACGACTTTATTCTCTTCGTTAGCTCGTTTGAGAGCGCTCACGACACGATCAACACCAAGCGCAAAGCCAGCAGCTGGGGTTGGCTTGCCGCCCAACTCTTCAATTAAGAGATCGTAGCGTCCACCGCCACCAATTGCGCTTTGGCTCCCCTCTTCGCCAATCGTTGGGAAAAGTTCAAAAACGGTGTGAGTGTAATAATCAAGACCGCGCACCAATGTTGGGGTGAGGGTGTAAGGAATAGACAATTCATCAAGATATTCCAAAACTTTCATGAAATAATTTTTGGAATCTTCTTCGAGCCAGTCGAGAATGTGTGGAATACCTTCTTTGATTGGCTGACAACCAGCTTCTTTACAATCAAGCAAACGAAGTGGGTTTTTAGTGATACGATTGCGACAATCTTCACAGAGATAACTCTTTTTGGAGCGGTAATAACTGGTCAATTCGTTGATATAACGCTCGCGTTCTTCAACAGTACCAATACTGTTGATGCGAATTTCCACTGGCAAACTAATATCTTTACAGAAGTTCCAAGCGCTTAAAATAAGCTCAGCATCAGCTGATGGGTCTTTGGCGCCAAGGGTTTCAAAACCAACTTGAAAAAATTCACGGTAGCGATTAGCCTGTGGGCGATCATGGCGAAACATTGGACCCCAGTACCAAACTTTGACCGGCTGAGACATGTTCCACATACCGTTGCCGATATAGGCGCGAACCACCGAAGCAGTGGCTTCAGGGCGCAAACAGACACGAGAACCGTCCTTATCTTCAAACAAATACATTTCTTTATCAACCACATCAGTCCCCTTGCCGATAGAGCGGATAAACAAATTAGCCTCTTCGAGAAGCGGAGTTTCAATGCGGCCAAACTGGAAGTACTCAGCCAAACCTTCAGCGGTGTGGTAGAGTTTTTTCCAATACTTTTCTTCTTTTGGAAGAATGTCACGCATGCCACGCAAGACGTTGTAGGTCTTTTTGTTGGCTGGCTTAGCTTCACCGGCTGGAACAGCAGCTGGCTTAGCTGGTTTTTTATCTTTTTTTGGTTGTTCTTTGCTGTTTTTAACAGCTGGTTTTTTTGGTTTCATAAATAGGATACTCGACAACCTTATAAATTAAATAGTGGGGCTTCAAATTTTTCAATTCTAGAAAATGGCCAACCGCGGAACCAGGCTCGTCCGACAATCGCACTTTTGTTGACAGCGCCAAAGCGGCGAGAGTCAAAGCTATTAGAGCGATTATCCCCCATCACGTAATATTCGTTTTCGCCAATTACCGCCGTCTCTTCGCCGATAGTGAAGAGATCAGTTGGTAGATAGGATTCGTGGAGCTCTTTTCCTTCTGGGTGGGCGGAGTTGTAGATAGTAATAGTTCCTTCGGCAATCTTAATTCGCTCTCCCGGCAAACCAATAATACGTTTTAGGAAAAATTCTTTTGGATCATTTGGATAGCGGAAGACAACCACGTCCCCACGAGCTGGTTCACGGAGTCGGTATGACAACTCATCAATCACCAAATATTCGTGATCAAAGAAATTTGGCTCCATAGAAGCGCCTTTGACGTAGAACGGCTTGAAGAGAAAATGGCGGATGATAACGATGGTGGAAACTGCCAAAACAACGAGCTTGAGGAGCTCGAGAACAATCTCTTTAGTTGTCTTATCGTCTCCGTCGAGAGGGCGACTGCTTGGGGAATGATTGGTGGACATAAAATAGTATGTAGCTCATTTTACCCTAAAAAACGGCTTTTGGCAACTGCTTATTTTCGCTCTAGAATAACCAAACTTTCAATATGCGGGGTGCGGGGAAAGAAGTTGTATAACTGCCAAAATACAGGTGTATACCCTTCTGTCAAGAGACCTAGGTCGCGAGCCTGAGTGGCAACATCACACGATAAATAGACGAGGCGTTTTGGACGAACTTCAAGCAAAGTGGTAACCATACGAGGGTCGAGACCGGCTCGAGGCGGGTCGACAATGACTGTGGCCAGAGGGTCAATCTGCTTAGTTTCACGCTCAGCAAAGTTTCCGGTGAACACCACCTGTGTTCGGTCGTTGTCGGCAGCGTTATGTTTAGCAAAATTTACTGCCTCTTGGTTGCTTTCAATAATTTTTAATGGCTGTTTGTTGGTGGTGGTAGAAAGACCGATTGACCCTACACCAGCATAATAATCAACGACTGGACCATCGGAAACATACGGCGCGATATCATTGAGCGCCATTTCAAAGAGTGGAATATTGATTTGAAAAAAACTGTGGAGACCGTAGGTGAGCGCTACACCACGAACTTTTTCAGACAATCGCATCTCCCCTGCCTCAGCCAAGAGTTTTGTTGGGACAGCAGCTGGCGAGAGTGGGAACGAATACCACACCTGAAATCCGAGACATTTCTTTGGTAAAGCTGGCACAGCACCTGCCCAGGTTTCGTTGGTCGTAAACAACGCCGCGATTGTTTCGCCTTGAAGATTGCTACGCACCGTCAGATTTTTAAGCTGTTCAACAGTAAAGCCGGCACTGCGAATCCAGGTCAACAGCTCGTGAGCTGTCGCGTTGATAGCGTCACTCGCCAACAAACAATGCTCTTGCGGAGTGCTTTTCCAGTACTGCCCGCGTTCATGAAACGCAAAGCAAATTTCACCAGCTTCGTTGAGGGCAAAACTATATTCAATTTTATTGCGATAGCCGTAGCTTTGACTGTCGGTTTTAAGAGACAAATTTTCCGGTGCAGTCAATTTTCCAAGGCGAGAAAAGGTCTCTTTAGCCATGGTTATTTTCCATTTTTCCTCATCAGCTTCGGAAATAACCTGCCATGGCGAGCAGGACATATAGTGAGCTTCGCGTGGAGCGAGACGACTTGGAGAAGCAACAATAATTTCTTCAACTACTCCTTCAACAAAATTCTTTTTCTTTTTAGTGACACGAAAAGTAACTGTCTCGCCCGGCAGTGCGCCCCAAATAAAAACAACCTTGTTACCAAGGCGACCCATCCCCTGCCCGCCGAAGACAATTTTTTCAATAATAACTTGTTCCATAGTGTACTTCTATAATAAAACAGATCGTGTCTGATCTGTCTTATCTGAGTGGGCGTGCCAAGAATCGAACTTGGGACCTCGTCATTATCAGTGACGCGCTCTAACCATCTGAGCTACACGCCCGTATATTTTTACCTGTGGACCTAAGTGGACTCGAACCACTGGCCTTTACAATGTCAATGTAACGCTCTAACCAGCTGAGCTATAGGTCCGAATGCCAAAGGTACGAACAGTATACAAAAAATAGGCTAAGACGTCAAGATGGCCCACCCCCTCTTCTTGTGGCGCCATATGGCCGGTTTTTTGGAGCTATGTTACACTACGCACAACTTATCTCTAACCTATTCTTTATGCGAGAATCCATGATGGACATGCACCGCGCTGCCGAATCGTTTAATGCCGAAATGAAGGCCAAACGAGAAGCTGAGGCTGGAAAACCAACCAAGAAGGACAATTTAATCAGTGGTTATCGGGAAATTGACGCCAAACAGCTCGCTACAGGCGGAGACGACCTATCAAAAGACGAGCTCAGCCTAGACGCTGGTGGCGACTGGTGGAAAAAACGTGATGCCCAAACTAAAAAACCAGGCTCCAAGCCAGCTACCGGCGAGATCCGTCGCGCTGCCTAACTCTACTATCTTACAGCAGCCAGCTTAGAGCCGGCTGTTTTTTTATAATTAAAAAATCTTTTTAAAAACAAAAACCAGCCCTTGTGGGGCTGATTTTTTTGACAAATACAGATGTGACAAAAACGCATACTATCTACCTTTATAGCCCGTTATCTTGCGATAACGTCTATTCGACGAAGATCATAGTCTTTCGACTAAGTATCTCCAGAAAGGAGGTGATCCATGAGCAGCTTCCGCTACCCATGCCTTGTTACGACTTCACCCTAGTCATTGGCCCTGCCTTAACACCCGTAAGGATGCTTTGGGCATTGCCAACTCCCGTGGTGTGACGGGCGGTGAGTACAAGACCCGAGAACGTATTCAACGCTACGTGGCTGATTAGCGTTTACTAGCGATTCCTACTTCATGAAGGCGAGTTGCAGCCTTCAATCTGAACTGAGACGAGTTTTGATGGGATTAGCTCCGTCTCGCGACTTGGCAACCCATTGTTCTCGCCATTGTAGCATGTGTGTGGCCCTGGACGTAAGAGCCATGCTGATTTGACGTCGTCCACCCCTTCCTCCCGCTTGCGCGGGCAGTCTCGTGTGTACATTTAACACACGACGTGGGTTGCGCTCGTTTCCCGACTTAACGGTACACCTCACGGCACGAGCTGACGGCAACCATGCAGCACCTATCTAGCACCCTCGAAGGCTATGTCCATTTCTGGTCATATGCAGCTAGTAGTTGAGCCCAGGTAAGGTTCCTCGTTTACCATCGAATTAAACCACATGCACCACCGCTTGTGCGGGTCCCCGTCTATTTCTTTGAGTTTTAGCCTTGCGGCCGTACTCCCCAGGCGGCATACTTAACGCGTTAGCTTTTTTAAACGGCACTGACAGGGTCGATACTGCCAATACCTAGTGCACATAGTTTAGGGCGTGGACTACCAGGGTATCTAATCCTGTTTGCTCCCCACGCTTTCGT
>CAYZGX010000005.1:0-64712 GCA_964478235.1 uncultured Gammaproteobacteria bacterium | reverse complement strand
GCATAGTTGGTCTAGTGCGCACGCTTGGAAAGCGTGTATACCGAAAGGTATCGAGAGTTCGAATCTCTCACTCTCCGCCAAGAGTCACAAATTTGTAAAAATTTGGACTGACCCTCTAGCCCGCATCGTTGCGGGCTTTTTTGACCCTCACTTTTTCGACCTTTCAAAAGATGGCCAGGAGAGCGAGACAGTTAGAACCCACTTGGCTAAGTTGAGCAATTTTCGACGACGGGCCGCCCGGGTGAGTGAGAATTTGACAGAACCTCATTGATTATGTAAAAAATCTGCTATGAAAAATATTTTTATTGATGCCGCTTTGACCGAGGAAGATATTGCTCGATTCCGTCGGGCCCTCATAGATGATCTTGGTACGGATGGTGACTACAGCGACGCAGAGATCGCTGAAATGGCGAGGAGCACTCTAGATGCCCTAGCTGTACTCGTAGAAAAACAAAAGCCGACCAAGCCGGATGGTCGGCTGAAAGATCCCGGTTGACGGAATCGGTGTGTGTAATATAATTGATTCGCTATGACAAACTCACAGACCGCGAAGCCCATGGTTTCGGAAAAGACAATCGAGGCGATTCAAAAAGTAATTACAGGAGACTGGGTGTCAGTTCACAAGCCGGCCGTTGCACCCTATCGGACGGGACCGGAGATTTTGCGGTTCTTCAATGAGTTCGGCTTCAATGATGTTTATTCGGGAAGCGGTGGAAAATCACGATGGATGCTCGCCGAGGAACGTGTACGCTCCCTAGTCGGAACTCCACATTTTGAGCCGATGGTTGCGGCAGCCCTCGACCCTGCGTATTTTCAGGACCACAATATTTCGATCGACACGGCGGTAGACTACGTTAGGCGTTATCTTGAGCGAGATGGGTGGTCACTTCTAGAGGGGAAAAGTGGCTATGTAGTTCGACGTGCGGACGAAGGGCTCGTTTCTATGGAAGCGAGGAGCGGCGGGTTGGATCCGTTATCACACGAATTTATCCATGAACACGTTGAAAAATCGGAAACGCGCCTGCTCGGCGATGATTTTACTGGTGCGATCACTTCGGCAAGAACTTTAGTTGAGACTGTCCTTCAGGAGATGGAACGACGTGCCGTCCTCTCACCACCTCCCTACAATGGCGAACTGGGCCAATTAATGAGACGTGTCCAGATCGCTCTGAACATCGATCCAAAGACGCCTGAAAACCAACCGTTTCATCTCGTTCTTACCGGGTTGACCAACATTGTTTCTGGACTTGCTCCTATCCGAAACAGAATGAGCGATTCGCATCCACTACTCTATCGGCCTGCTCGTCGGCATGCCAAGCTCGTCGTGAATGCAGCAAAGACCGTATGCGATTTTTTGCTCGACACCTTTGAGGCCCAAGTCGCAGCAGGAAAGATTTTGCCGGTACGCTAATTGACTATGCAGCCGGCGGCGACTCGGCTGAACCAGAAAGTTTGGTGAACTGGGTTTCAAGGAAGTCTCCCCATCCCCGCCAAGAGTCACAAATTTGTAAAAATTTGGACTGACCCTCTAGCCCGCATCGTTGCGGGCTTTTTTGACCCTCACTTTTTCGACCTTTCAAAAGATGGCCAGGAGAGCGAGACAGTTAGAACCCACTTGGCTAAGTTAAGCCACTTTTGGTGGCATCGTGTTCGGGATTGACAGATCGCGGTAGGTCCGGTAAAAAATAGGCATGATTAATACCATTCTAGCCACGGCTCTGAGCAGGGAAGACGTTGTCAGATTTCGTGAAGCATTGGAGGCGGACCTTGGCGCACCAACCGGCTACACCGACCAGGAGATTAGCGAAATGGCTGTGAATACGATCGACGCTATCGCGGCCCTCGCTGTCTTCGTTCAACCTACTCCGCCACCATTTGACAATACCTGTGCCAAGGCATAGGCTTGATTCATTACATTCTTATATTTTCCGAAGCATATGGAAAACGCACCACTTCCCCCTCTTGAGATACCAGCACCGGCTCTGTCCGTCGCTGAAGAGTTGCCGCGAAGTCAGAAAATTCAGATCTCCAGAGCCGTAAATGAGTTAAGAACGGTCGGCAACAAGCTGATTCTCGACCTCACCACTTACAAGGATTACTTGTTGACGGATTCGGCAAACCAAAAAAGTGTCAAAACTCAGATTGACGAGGCATCGGTTGATATCAAAACTAAATGGGATGCAGTGAAAACTGCTAGCGCAGATATTAGCGAGTTTCACGACGAAGTCTTTTCTGGCGAGGGGGACGAAGTATCCATCGAACAGGGTATTCGAGATGCGTCGGCTGAGTTTGATGGTATCCTCAAGTCCGTCGAGAAGGCGAAGAAGGAATTCGACGAGTACTATGCCAAAATATTTGGTATTCCTGATGATGCAGGCAAAGTAGTGGGAGGACTCAAACAAGAGATCGAATCCAACAAGACCGAACTCGAGCAGTTGCGACTGGACACTAAGAAGCGATACGATTCGCTAATCGAACAAATTGAGGGGTTGTTGCCTGGTGCAACCAGTGCGGGTTTGGCGGCTGTCTACGAAAACCAGAAGACGAGCTATGATAAGCCGAATAAGTTTTGGACAGGCACGTTCATCGTTACGATTGCTTCCATGGCGCTGTATGCAATCCTCAGCCTCAAGCCGAGTGTTGTTATCGGGGCTACTCTCACAGAGACCCTTTCGCGTGTGATCGCAAGATTGCCATTTTTTATTCCAGCCGTTTGGTTGGCTCATTTTGCTAGCAAGCAACAGAGTCAGAACAAGCGCCTTGCCCAGGAATATGCACATAAGGAAAGTGTTGCGAAGTCCTACATCGGTTACAAAAAGCAGCTCGACCAACTGGGAGAAGTCGATGAAAACAGGGAGATTCTCGTTTCTCTCTTAAGTAACATGGTGACATCCTCCGCTTTCAACCCAAGCGGTACACTGGACAACGAAACGCATCGCGAGGACCCGCCGCTATTCGATAAGATTCTTGGTCCAATCAAGAAACTTGTCAGTGGTGAGGATAAGGAAGCCGATTCCGAGTAGGGAACCTAGGACGACACGAGGCCTTCGTTCCGTAACCGGGTTTCAAGGAAGTCTCCCCATCCCCGCAAAACAAATGACACCCTAGTGGGTGTCATTTGTTTTGTAGAAGAAAGAGGAGAGATTCGAACGCCGGAGCGATGTCGCGCGACGCAGTCGGGCGAGCGCGACCGCGAGGCGGTGGCTAGCCCGAGGAGACGGAAGTCGACGAGAGGCGAAGCCGAATCTTCGAATAGCGAAGCGCTCTCACCGAGAGGCGAAGCCGAATCTCTGAATAGCGAAGCGCTCTCACTTGCCCTATTTATACCCTGTCCTGTACACTATATGTGTTAATTATTTTATATACTCTATGAAAAAATATCTGACTATCTTTCTCAAGGTTCTTTTGAGTCTGATTTTAATTATGCCACTGCTGGGGGTGCTAGGGATTTTCCCACCGCCAACAGCTGATATGTACACCTCAAAAGAAGCGTTTGCCTTTATTGAGGCGCTGATGCAGGGAAAGTACATTAACTACCTCATGTCCTTGGTTTTTGCGATCAGCTTGGTGCTTATCTGGATAGATCGAACAGCTCTCGCCGCTTTTCTTCTTTTACCGATTACGCTTAATATCGTTGGTTTTCATGCTTTTCTCGATGGTGGACTCCTCACTGGCGGAGCAGTTATGGGCAATGTAATGCTTCTTCTTAATTTGTACTTCTTGTGGCAGGGTAAAAATCGTCTTTTACCTCTTTTGCTCAAAAAGGACGCTGTTTCCTAAGATTTTTTTTCAGCAGGCTTCCAATCAGCAAGACGCACCTCTTTTTTAACGAGAGGTGTGTCTTTTTATCCCCCTTTTTTCCATTGTTTTGACCTTGTTTTTTTGATATGCTAGCAGTGGTTTAGTATCTGTTTTAATGAAATTGCTATTATCTAAAATTTCCTCAAAATTATCTATCGCTAGATTCTTTTCCGAGACCATTAAAAATAGTCTTATTTTTGGTTTTGTAGCTATTCTTGGTTTTGTATTTTTAGCCCAACAAATTGCTCTTGCCGCCACATCAGTTGCCTTTTATCAGGAAAGTTGGAGTGGGGGAGTTACCTCAACTGCCGCCAGTGATCCAACCGATCGTACTGGTTGGAATGGCTATTCTACTTCAACCTACCTTGATTTTACCATCACGAACGCTCTTCGCCTGACTTCATCAACGTTTTCGTTTGTTGATGATATCACCTCTACTTACTCTGGCCTTGCTTTTGGTGGTGGGTTTTTGAGTGGCACCCTCAATCAGGTTCAGCTTCTGCGCTCGAGCTTAAATACGACTGGTTATGTTGCGCTTGCAACTACGACTGAAGTTGCAATTAATGCATTTGATAGTCTTGTGCCAGCTATCCCCGGTCAAATGGGATTGAATGGAAAAATTATTGCGACAAGCACTTATATATATATACTGCAGGTTACGAGTACAAGTTTTGTAGCTAAGGTGCACCGCTATGATTACTCCGCTAATGTAATGGCTTCTTACACTGATTCGCCGTCAGCTGCTGGTACTAATGTGACCATGACTATTGATGACACTTATATCTATCTGTTGCTAGGTACTGGTACGAGTTTTTATCGTCATGCTATTTCTAATACTTTGGCAGGGTGGGAGTCGTTCACTGCGCTGCCCGGCTCAGTTGGGACAGCCGCTGCTGTAGTTGTCGATGAAACTTATCTCTATGTAGCTCGTGGTTCTAGTACAAATATTTATCGTCATGCTGTTTCAAATACCTCGGCTTCATGGGATTCATTTACAGTTCTTCCTTCGACATTGAGTAGTGGGGGTAAATTATTGGTCGATGCCAATTATCTGTATGTTCTTCCGGGCAATAGTGTTAGCACAACCTATCGTCATTCAAAAACAAGCACTTCTACTTCGTGGGAAGCTTTCACTAATTTACCGTATGTAGTGACTTCTGGTTCGCAGGCAGCTCTCGATGCTAATTATTTGTATGTTATTGCTAGCACGGCAGCTGGTGGAGCGGGAACTACAACTTTGCGTCATGATTTAACAAATACATCTTCAGCTTGGGAGGCGTTTACAACACTTCCGGCCGCTGCCGCCACTGTCAGTGGTTTGGAGGTTAATGCTAATTATTTATTTTTCTCCCGTGGCTCAGCGGCTCAGGTATATCGCCATACCACAGCTAATACTTCAAGCGCTTGGGATACAATAACATCTACCGTGGCGTTTTCTTCTACAGCCGCTGGCTTATCTCTTGGCACTGATTTTTTGCATGTATTTGCATATCCAACAAGTATAGCGAGACATGCTATATCTGACACATCAAGCGCTTGGATTGGGTCAACATCGCCAAATTTCCCCCCACTGCCCGCTCTTGTTGGTGGCGGTGCTTTGCCTACCTTTTCTATTAATAAAAACAATTTGTATGTATTAGCTGGTTCTTCTCCGGCAATAGGATTTTTTCGGCATGATTTGATAAGTACGACTTCGGCTTGGGCGTCTTCAACAGCGCCGGCCGCTACCTTGGGCAATGGAACTTCGTTGGTTGTTGATGAAAATTTTGCCTATGCCATGCTTGGGTCGACAACCGGTTTTTATCGTCGATCTTTGTCGGCTACACCGACATCTTCGTGGGATTCGTATGCTGCAGCTCCAACTTCAACAGGGTCAACCGCCTCAATAGCTGTTAACGGTGATTACCTTTATTTCCTTCAAGGAAATACAGCTGAAAAAACTGGGTTGTACCGCCATCTTTCGGCGGTAACTTCGTCTGCGTGGGAGTCATTTACGGCACTGCCCGCTGCTATGGGCGGAGGAGCTTCGTTTGTTTTTGATAACGACTATGTGTATGTGGTGCGCGGTGGCTCTACTTCAAGCACCTACCGCCACGCTCTTAATTCCACTTCCACGGCGTGGGATACTTTCACTAATTTGCCAGGAAATGTTTCTGTCGCCGCTGGATCAAATTCGTTGATGGCTATAAACGATACTCATTTGTATGTTGTACAAGGTGGGAGTACGGGGTTTTATCGGCATGTGCTTTCTAACACTTCTAGTGCTTGGGAATCGTTTACTGCTATGCCGGGTAACACTGCTTCTCGAGCGACTGTTCTTCTGACCGATACTTATGCGTATGTGTTACAAGGGAATAGTTCGGGGGTTGGTTTTTGGCGACATACTCTGGCGAGCACCTCTACTGCTTGGGAGGTTCTTCAAGCTCAACCATGCAGTGTGAGTAATGGTGGTGGTATGGTTTTTTCGCAGGATAAAGATATTATTTATCTTATTTGTGGTAGCTCGTCTGATTTAATATTTAGATTTGTTGTTAATGATTTAGTTTATTCTTCTTCTGGTGATTTTACTTCACCCGCTTTGTCACTTGGCGCAGCTCGTCTTGAGAGTGTTCGCTGGTCATCTTCAACTCCGGTTGTCACCGGAAGCTCAGCGCTTCGTTTACAAATAGCTACTTCGTCAGATAATAGTACTTATTCCAGTTATTTTGGCCCCGACGGGACAGTTGGTACTTATTTTACGACCGGGTCGACAACTTTGACCGGCGCAATAACTGCCCCTACACAATATCTTAAATACAAAGCGTATTTGAGCACTGATAATACTGATTTTTCTCCGCGTTTAGAAGATATTACCTTTAATTATTCGGCCTATTCGGCGAGCGGTACGCTTATTTCGTCAGTGTATAATAGTAATGATTCTGGAAGTAAGATTTCTGGTTTAGAGTGGACAGGCACTACCTCAGCGAGCGCCACCCTTCGTTTTCAAATTCGAACAGGGGATAGCACAATAACTTTGGACGCGGCTGAATGGGTTGGTCCAGACAATACTTCTTCAACGTATTTTTCTACTTCGGGTAGTGAAACACTTAATTCAGCATTTACCGACGGGGCTGGCGATCAATTTGTACAGTACAAAGCTCTCTTTTCTTCAAGTGGAGCGACGAGTCCTGTTTTGAGTGATGTTGCTCTGTCGTTTATTCCTCCGAACAATTCAGCTCCAGTATACGGCGGTTCAAGCCCGCCTTTGATTGGCTACTCAGATCTTGAGGCAGCTGTCTCTACGCCGACGACTACCGTGGTAGTCGTCGCTCCAACCACTACCCCTGCCACTTCAACACTACCGGTAGCCCCAACAACCACTGAACCAGTTGTGTCACCAGTCTTACCAGAAGTCGCACCAGTTATCCCAACTCAACCTACATCGCCAGGGGTAGCCCTCGCACCCGTCGTCGCTCTCAAACAAGCCCTCGGCACTGCTCGCCTCACTAAAGTTCTTCAAACGGGCACTGTGGATTCACAAGTCCGCCTTCTCCAGCGCGCTCTGAACGCTCTTGGTTTCACCGTCGCTAAATCTGGCCCAGGGTCACCTGGTAAAGAAACTAACTATTTTGGCTCGGCTACTCGACTCGCCCTCATTCGCTTCCAAGAAGCGAACGCTAAGTCAATTCTCACCCCGCTTGGCCTCACCAAAGGGACCGGTAAATTTGCTGCGGGGACGAGAGCGTTTATTATGGACTTGCTTCGGCGCTAGCGTTTAGTTTAAAAATCTTGACCAATTGCTTCTTCCCATTATTTTTGATAAAATAAGTAAGCGATTTTTATTTTTCTGGTTGTTCCTGCCCCCCCCCCTCTACTATGTCTTTTCCTCGTGTTTTTTTATTAGGTCTCCTCTCTTTTTTAGCTTTTTTTGTCTCTGTTCAACAAATTGTTTATGCCGCTACTTCAGTGGCATTTTATCAAGCTGATTGGAGTGGGGACACAACTTCGACGGCAGCAGTTGATCCGGGTGATCGGACGGGGTGGTTGTATTTTTCAACTTCAACGAATATAGATTTTGGAAATATTGGAAATTTGCGTCTTTCAGCGTCTTATTTTCCTGCTGTTGATGATGTTACTTCAACTTTGTCTGGCGTGGTGACAGGCGGTGGTTTTTTGAATGGTACACTTAGTCAGTTGCAATTACGGTATTCTAATTTGAATGCCACTGGTTTTATTTCTCTCGCTACGACTACTGAAGTGCAGGTTGATGCTTTTGAAGTTCCCTATCCGCCAATCCCTGGCACGGTTGGTATTAGTGATATGGCGGTCACGGGTACGTATGTGTACGTACTACACTCAACCAGCACCAGCTTTGTTGGTAAGATGAGTCGTTTCGATACAACTAATAATACCTGGGTTTCGTATTCTGATTTACCAGCAACAGTTGGTTCGACCGTCTTTTTGGCAATTGATTCAGATTATTTGTATGTATTACGTGGTACTAGTACCGATGTCTACCGTCATTCGATAACTAATACTTCGGCTGGATGGCAATCATTTACAGCTCTGCCTGGGGCGACAGGTACTGGAACTGGCCTGGCAATTGACAGTCAATACCTCTATGTTTTACGAGGAAGTAGTACAGCATTTTATCGCCACACTCTGGCCAATACTTCTACATCGTGGGAATCATTTACTGTATTGCCAGCCAGCGTTAGTACTGGCGGTCAATTGTTGGCCGATTCTAACTATGTGTATGTGTTTACAGGTAATGCGACTACGTCGTATCGTCACACAACGTCGGCAACATCGACCGCTTGGGAACCTTTTGCGGTGCTACCTAAAATTGTTACAACGGGAAGTACGGCTGCGATTGATGCTAATTATATATATATTCTTCTCGGTACGACCACTGGCTTTGCTACGACCACATATCGTCACGAATTAAGCAATACCTCAACACCTTGGGATTTTTTTGCTTCCACTACGCCGTATGGTCTTTCGGCTGGTGGGGCTATTGCTGTCGATGCTAATTATATTTACATGTTACGCAGCGGTGCTGCGCAATTTCTTAGACATACTTTGTCAGAAACATCTACGGCTTGGGAGCTCTTTTCTTCACTTCCTGCAACGCCGGGAGCAGGCGCTGCTTTGGCAGTTGATGATTCATTTATTCATGTTATACAAGGCGGTGGTAATACCGCTATGTATCGACATGTGCTCACCAACACTTCAAGTAATTGGATTGGTGGGCTAGATAATCATTTTATCCAGAACCTTCCTTTTTTATCCGGCATCTCTTTTCATGTTGATGATCACTATATGTATGCTGGTGCGAGCAGCTCTCAGTTTTATCGGCGCGACTACGCTCTTACTTCAACCCCTTGGGAAATTTTTGCCACTATTACAACAACTAGTGGATTTCCCACAACAGTTGCTACCGTTAGCAACGGTGTGGCTATTTTAAGTGACGATAATTATGTTTATTTTTTAGCAGCACTACGAGCTGACGCCCTGTATCGGCATACTAAAGCCAATACGTCGAGTGCTTGGGAATCTTACATTACTCTACCAACAACTACAGGGCAATACGGCTCAGCGGAAATACGAGATGGCTATTTCTACTATCTTCCTGGAGCAGTTGGTTCTGCAAAAAGTTTGTATCGACGCGATATCAACAGCACCTCTTCTCCATGGGATGTTTTTGTTGATTTACCAGCAGCTGTTGGTAATGCTGCGTCTATTTCTTTTAGCAATGATCATGTTTACGTACTGCGTGGTGGAAATACGTCGAGTACCTATCGTCATGTGTTGACCAACACCTCAACTCCATGGGAATCACTAGCTAATACTCCAGCAAATATCTTTACTTTTGTTGGTAACAAATATATGGGCATTGATGATGACTATTTGTATGTTATGCGTAATGGGGGTACGGCGTTTTATCGCCATACGTTGGCTAACACATCGAGTGCTTGGGATACATTTTCAACTCTGCCTGGCACGCTCAGTTCCTGTGCCTCCCTCACTATTCTTGATGGGTTTGCGTATGTTGTTCAAGGTACTAGTGCGGCCACCGGTTTTTGGAGACACCCACTATCTGAGACCTCTTCTGCTTGGCAAGTGTTACCGCAGATGCCTTTTCCTACTGGGGCGTGCGGGTACCTTATACCCGATGCAGATCATAGTTCTTTTTACTATCATCTGTATACCAGCAATACAAGTACTGCCTACATTAAATACGTCATTAATCAAAAAACGTATCAGTCTTCTGGTAATTTTACTTCAGCCCCTTTTTCTTTTGACGGTACTCGACCGTACAGTTTCAGCTGGTCATCTTCAACGCCTAGATCTATTGGTAGTGACTCTCTTCGTTTACAGATCGCCACATCAACAGACAATGTTAGTTACTCAAGTTTTTTTGGAACTGACGGAACAGCGAGTACCTATTTTACAACCGGTTCTTCAACTTTGGCTGAGGGGCTGACTACGGCTGCAAAGTATGTAAAGTATAAAGCATTTTTGTCTACTTCTGACACAACCAAATCACCACAATTAAAGAATCTCACTTTTAATTTTGTGTCGTACACTTCGTCTGGCACATTAATCTCTTCGGTCTACGACAGTAGTAATTCGGCAAGTGTTATAGATAGCTTGGAATGGACGGCGGCCACCTCAACTAGCACGACGGTTCGTTTTCAGATTAGAACGGGGAATACTACTACCACATTGGATGCTGCTGAATGGGTTGGCCCAGATAATACCACCTCAACGTATTTTGTTACTTCTGGTGGAGAAGTGCTTAATTCAGCTTTTACTGATGGTGTTGACGATCAATTTGTTCAGTATAAAGCCTATTTAACTTCTTCGAGTGGGGTTACAAGTCCAGTTCTAAGCAACGTGACATTGTCTTTCGTTCCTCCTTCGGCGACGACTGTTGCAACTCCGTCCTATGGCGGTTCAAGTCCACCTCTTGTTGGCTATTCTGACCAAGAGGTTTTTGTTCCGACCACAACGACAACGGTGCAAATTATTACTCCAGCTACTTCAACATCCCCTGCAACCTCAACGATGGCTAAACCAGTTGTTCCTTTGGTACCCTCCATTCAAACTCTGTCGATTAACGCTCTCAAGCAGGCTCTTGGCACCGCTCGTCTCACCAAAGTATTGCAGCTCGGTATGAATGACACCCAGGTTCGATTGTTGCAGCGAGTGTTAAACGCTCTTGGTTTCACCGTCGCTAAATCTGGCCCAGGGTCACCAGGTAAAGAAACTAACTATTTTGGCTCGGCCACTCGACTCGCCCTTATTCGCTTCCAAGAAGCGAACGCTAAGTCAATTCTCACCCCGCTTGGCCTCACCAAAGGGACCGGTAAATTTGCTGCGGGGACGAGAGCGTTTATTATGGAGCTTTTGAAGAGGTAGTGGGTATGTCTAAAAAAGTCTTTTATGTGTACATTGTGCGTTGTCACGATGGAACGCTGTATACTGGTTTTACCACTGATATAGCTAGTCGTGTGGTCGCCCACAACACGTCGTCACGAGGGGCGAAGTATACCCGCGCTCGTCGACCGGTGACTCTCGTCTATTCTCAGAAATTTGCCACTCGCTCGGGGGCTTTGAAACGGGAGGTGGCTATAAAGCGCCTGCGTCGAGCAGAAAAAGAAGCCCTGTTTGGCGATTAAGAATACTTAGTGTATAGTGGAACGATATGGCACGACTCAAAACGACTGTTGATCTGAACGAGGCTTTTCAAGAGGCCCTGCATCTCATGGAAAACACTACTAAACATGTGTTTGTCACGGGGCGAGCTGGCACAGGGAAATCCACGCTTCTCAATCATTTTAAAAAACATACGGTAAAAAATGTCGTTCTCCTCGCTCCAACGGGGGTGGCGGCGGTGAATATTGCTGGACAAACTATCCACTCATTTTTTCGTTTCAAACCAGATATTACCGTGGAAAAAGTGCGCAAGATTAAAGTGGGTGGGCGCGATGAGCTCTATCGAAAATTACAAGCTATCGTGATTGATGAAATCTCCATGGTCAGAGCTGATGTGCTTGATTGTGTTGATACTTTTTTGCGCCTACATGGTCCAAAGAAGGGGATGGTATTTGGTGGAGTGCAAATGATTTTTATCGGCGACCTCTATCAGTTGCCACCGGTGACTACCAACGATGAATCGTCGGCGTTTCGTGAGCATTATGAAAGTCCGTATTTTTTCTCAGCGCATGCGATTAGTCCGAAGAAGCGTGATTTATTTGCAGTTGATCCGCTCAAAATGGAGTGTGTGGAATTAGAAAAAGTGTATCGTCAACGTGATGCCGCTTTTATTGCCCTACTTAACGCTGTCCGAACCAACACAGCTGACCAAAGTGTGTATACGGCTCTTAACAAGCGTTTGGATAGATCGTTTGTTCCGCCGAAAAATAATGTGTACGTAACACTCACCACCACCAACAAAGCGGCTGATGAAATTAACTACGAAGCACTGGCTCGGCTCAAAGGTCAGGAGCTGGTATATCGCGGGGATACACAGGGGACATTTGACGCTAAATATTTACCAACAGAGAGCGAACTTCATCTTAAGGTGGGGGCGCAGGTTATGATGCTTAACAATGATGTATCGGGGCGCTGGATTAATGGCACGGTTGGGGTGATTAAGAGTGTGGAAGATGATACAACAGATAAACGAGCACCACAGATTTTGTCGGTGGAGCTCGAAACAGGGGAGACGGTCCGAGTGACGCGTCATCAATGGGATATTTACTCGTTTAGTTTTAATCGCGATCTTGGCAAGATTGAATCAGAATCGGTGGGATCGTTTACTCAATACCCAATGCGTTTGGCCTGGGCGATTACGATTCATAAAAGTCAGGGTAAAACGTTTGATAATGTGATTGTGGATATCGGGCGAGGGACATTTTCTCCGGGGCAATTATATGTTGCACTGTCTCGTGCCACATCGCTTGAGGGCTTGGTACTCAAACGCCCAGTTGGTCCAGAGCATGTTTGGCTCGATACCCGCGTTCATGATTTTATCTCTTCGTTTAGATAATACTAGCGTAGCCTATGACACTCGACGAAGTACGGCGCGTGGTCTTGGTACATAAGCCGGGGCTTAAAAAGATTATTCGTGAACATGGTGACATGAGCGTTTTTTCGTATTTTGATAGTGCCTGGTCAGCGCCGACTGTTGTCCCAAAAGAGCGAAAGCAGGAATTGTTATCGGTTTTTGAACATGAGGCGACTCGTTTGTTTGGCTCGTCGGTGGCGCGCGAAGCAGCACTTCAGCTCGAGGAGCAGTGGTATGTTTCTACAGCCGAACACCATGCCCCAGTGTGCCATCCCTTTGTGGTGAGTGGTTCTACTGCGCAAGCGCTGGTGAATCGGTCGCGCGGATGTAATAACGTGATTGTTTTTTCTTGCGCTAGTATCTCTTTGAATAATTCCTCGTTTCCCCGTGGTGTTTTTTGGCATACGGCGACGCTCGAAGAATCTCGGGCGCATGTTTTGCCGTGGAAATATCGCGCTGGGTCGGTGTATGGCTTGTTTCCGTATACCTTGGATGATTTGGAGCGATTTACTTTAGAATGTGAAGCGTTGCTACCTTCGGCGCCGTCGTATGCGCTGGAGCGAGTGTTTGCTTCTCCAGCAGTGGTGATGCAAGGGTCGTTTGCCGATCAATTAAGTTTGGTTAATTATATTTTGTGGAAACAAGTGCCGGGCGAACAGTCCACTAATATGCTCTATATTCCTCAGGAGCGAATGGTGGCTGATCTGATTGTTTCTTTTCATTTGCAAACGCCGACAGTTATTTTTGAATTACTGTTTAACCCTCTGTGGCGCGATGCCTTTGTTCGTCATTTTGACGGGTTGGTGGGCTCGTTTACCTCGCTCACTCAGCGGGGGACGTATTTGTTTTGGGGGTTATACAAAACTCTTCGTATTCCACTGATCATCAAAGATGGTCAGCTAGTGTCGCATGATGGTACGGTGGAAGTTGCGCTCACGCCCGAAGCCGTCGGCGAAGCGCTCCAAGCCGGTGTCTTGATGCCGAGCATGGCGCTGTCGTTTATTGTCCTTAGTTTTTATTATGGTCTCACCTGTGGCGGCGGGTTTAGCCAAGTTGATTACTTGCCAGAATTGCGCGACGCCTGGTCAGCGCTTCTTGCTGAAATGGGATGCTTTGATACGGTAGTGACTAGCGTGCGGGCTGACTTTTTGAGCTCTGATATAGCTTGTTATATAGCGGGTGGGAAGACGGAAGAACGAGTCCTCGCGACCGCCCTTGATTTGATGCTGTATGGCGACCAGACCACTGCTCGGACGATGTCTGACGCTCTTCGCACCTTGCCTCTTGGGGTAGCGCTCGACAATTTGATGCCTGAGTTCTATACTATCGTTCAAGGAGAAAAGCCGGTTTTGCCGTCTCAGCCTTTTGAATCTCTTTTGCCGATTGTTTATGCCAGCTAAATGTTTGTATTGCGGAAATAATCCGGTACCACACACGCTCACGTGGGTGAACTCTACTTTGGTAGTTGTCATGACACCATTTAATTATTTTCTCGCCACTTCGTTGTTTGGGCGATTTTTTAATTGGCTTACTGATCTGGTGCTTTATGGTATGCTTCATTCGTTTCGGTTGGTTGGCTTGGTGCGTTTTTATGCTGATAGGAAAAAATGCACTATCGCTCGAGCGAATGTGCTCTGGGAGGATGCGGAGCGGCGGGGGATACCGATGGAAGGCGCTGAGTTTATGGGGCGACCGATAGATTTTTATCGAGCGAAAATAAACGATAAGACGTTATACTTTAATGGTTTGCCTCGTCCAAAAAAGGTGGATAATCGAGCGCTCGTGTGGATGGACGATAAAGCGATTTTGAAAACTCGACTGCGCGAAGCTGGTTTGCCTGCTCCGCAAGGTGGTGGATTTTCTAATTTTGAAATGGCGCGAGCTTGGTTTGCGACGGCTTCAAAGCCGGTGATTGTGAAGCCTCGCTTGGGTTCGCGGGGGCGTCATACTACAACCTTTATTTATACCGAAGATCAACTTCGAGAAGCGTTTACTATCGCTAAACAATTATGTCATTGGGTGGTGGTGGAGGAACATTTGGTGGGCAGTGTCTATCGCGGGACGATGATTGATGGGCGTTTGCGCGGTGTTTTGGGCGGTGATCCGCCTCGAGTGACAGGTGATGGAGTTAAAACAATTGCTGAGCTCGTGACGATAAAAAATACTCTTAAGGTTGCGCCAGTTAAGGATATTCCGGTTACACCGGTGACGCTCGATTTTTTGGCGCGTAGTGGTTATACGTTAGGAACAGTCTTGCCTGCCGGCACGACGATTGATATGACTGAAAAAATTGGAGTGTCGTATGGTGGGTCAAGTTATGAAATAACCGACGAAACACATCCGGCTATCAAAGAGGTACTTGAAGCTGCAGCCAAGGTAGTTGGCGACCCGTTGATTGGTTTTGACTTCATCATTGCCGATGTTACCAAAGATCCAGGTGGGCAGAAATGGGGGATTATCGAGTGTAATGGTGTGCCGTTTATCAATCTGCATCACATGCCTTTGATTGGTAAAACCAATAATGTCGCCCAGTATGTCTGGGATATGATCGTGTAAGAGCTTCTTTCCTCTAATCTTAGCCATTTTTTAAGGCACAGAAGCGTTGACAAATAGGCTGTTTTGTGGTATACTGTGAACGCTACTATAGTTTTTTAGTGTCAGAGCTGGTATACTGAATATATATCTATGTTTTCAATGCTTTGGTTCACGTTTTTCTATCAACCGTTATTTAACGCGTTGATTTGGATTTACTCGAACATTGCCGACCAAAATCTTGGCTGGGCAGTTATTTGGTTAACTGTCTTTTTGCGCATCGTCTTATTGCCGTTAACTATTTTGTCTGAATCAAGCGATCAGCGTCGTGAAACAGCTGAAGCTGAAGCTGCTCTCGCTATCAAGGCCTACAAAAATGATCGTGTCGCACAGCAAGAAGTAGTGCGTAAAATCATGAAAAAATATAAAGTCTCACCATGGGCCAAAGCTTTGTCGGTTGGGGTGCAGGCGGTTATCTTCTTGTTGTTGTACCAAGTGTTCGTTGGTGGTATTACTGGCGACAAGATGATGAAAAATCTCTATCCGTCAGTTGATTTTCCTGGTCGGGTAAATGTTAGTTTCTATGGTTTTGATATCGGCCATACCCATGATTATATCTGGGCGGGGATTGTAGCCCTCTATCTGCTTGGTTCTATTGTTATTGAAACTCGAGCTAAAAAGGCTTGGAATAAATCTGAGATGTATTATTTCATTTTTTTCCCGCTCGCCACTTTTGCTTTGCTTTGGTATTTGCCGATGGTCAAATCGCTGTTTATCTTGACCACCATGATTTTTTCTGACGTGATTAGTTTGCTTCGTCACGCTTTCTTCAAAAAGAAAGCGCCGGCTGAAGCGCACGGATCAAGTCACCATTAATTTTTTAACTGTCTTTATCTATGGCTGCCGAATCTTTAGACAAATTGATGTATTCATTCGTTGTTGATGACGTGCTCAAGGGTTTGTTTATCTATGTACCACCGGGCTATGTTGCTTGTGTGTACGACCTTGGTCGCGGTGTTTTGAAGAAAGTGTTGACCCCAGGTCTTCACCTCAAGATTCCGTTTTGGCAGAAAGCTAAACTTTTCAATGTACAAACATTGGAATACAGTATTTCTCGCCAATTTAACCCTGAACACGAACGTTCACTCGGCGACATTCCAATTGCGACTGTTACCCAAGATGGTAAGCGTGCTGGTGTGGAGGGGACTATTCTTCTTCGCTTAGATATTCACCAGGTGCCAAGTATTTGGCAGACAATTGGTGAAGATTTCGTCGCGAAAATTGTTCGCCCAGCTATTCGCAGTCGTATTCGTATGGTAGTGAGTCGTTTTGATTACAACGATATCGTTGGTGCAAAACGCGATCAGGTAGAAACAGAAATTAAAAATGAATTAGAGCGTATTTTCTACTCTCGTGGGATTTATGTAGAAAATGTCTTGCTTTCTGAAATTCAATCTATTCACTCGTAATGTAGCGGATTGCTTTGTTGAATAAAAAGCCCTGTATAACGGGGCTTTTTTGTTTAATTTTAGCCAAGTCTGCTGTGTATAGATGGGCTCTTGACAGGTTGGTGGGGGAGCGCTATATTATCACTCAGAACTATTGAGTGCTAACGACACTTGAGCGCTAAGTATGCTAGAAGAACGCCAGCAAAAATTACTTGAACTCGTGATTGAACAGTATGTGGCCACTGCCGAACCGGTAGGGTCACGATTTTTGGTTGAAGTCGGCGGGCTTGATTGGAGCGAAGCCACAGTGCGGAACGAACTTCGCACTTTGGAAGAAGCTGGTTATTTGACGCACCCACATACTTCAGCGGGGCGTATCCCGACAATTGATGGGTACCGTTTTTATATCGACACCATCTCTCCGGAAAAATTAAAAGTATCAAAAGCAGAAATGGGTGCGCTTGAAAAAACTCTCGGGGCAGAAGTTGATACCGAAGCTAAATATAAACTTTTGGCAAAAACATTGGTTGCTTTGTCCGGTGAAACAGCTATTCTCGCTTTTTCTTCTGAAAAAATGTATTACACTGGTTTGTCTAATTTGTTTAGTAAGCCAGATTTTGCAGAAATGCAGTTGGTGGCTAATGTTTCGCGAGTGTTTGATCGTTGTGAAGAATATTTACCGCGGTTTTATGACAGTACCGACAACACACCGCGCTGTTACCTTGGTAGTGATCATCCGTTTGGTGAAATGTTATCCTGCGTAGCGACTCGATTGGGTGAGAACGGTGAATCGCTTCTTATTCTCCTTGGCCCGCAACGCATGAATTACAAACATAATTGGAGTTTGCTTAAAAAAATTCGTGAACTTATTTAAACCCGTATGTCAGACGAACAAAATAAACAAGAAGAGGTTGTTGAAGCGCCGGTTGAGAAATCAACACCTGATCCGCTCGAGCAAGCTTTGAAAGAGCGAGATGAATATAAAGTGAGTTGGCAACGCGCTCTCGCCGATTACGCTAATTTACAAAAAGAAACTGCTAGTCGTCGCCAAGAATGGGCGTCGATGAGTGAAATTCAGATTTTGGAAGAGTTTATCCCTGTGTACGATAGTTTTAAAAAAGCGTTTGGTCAGCCACCAGCGAGTGAAGATAAGCAGATAAAGAATTGGGTGATGGGTGTTGGGTTTATTATGAAACTCTTCGCCGAAGTCTTTAAAGCACATAAGCTGGAAGAAATTAAAACTGTTGGCGAAACCTTTGATCCAAAGCTCCATGAATCAGCGGGGCAAGAAAAAAGCGACAAAGCTCCGGGCACGATTCTCCGTGAAGTTGATGGGGGATACACTATGGCTGGTCGCGTGGTCAAAGTTGCTAAAGTCATTATTGCCGAATAATTCATTTAATTTTTTATATATGTCACTCATTCGTTGGACTCCGATGATGGATCCGTTTGGTGAAATTGATGATATGTTTAATCGCCTCCCGGCTGTTAGCGGCAGCACTTCGCTTCAGGCGTTTGTACCGGCGATTAATATGTATGAAAACGATAAGGCGCTTATCGTTGAGATGCCACTTGCTGGGGTAAAGCCAGAAAATGTCGAAGTCAATGTGCAACAGGGGATGCTCAGTATCAAAGGTGAAAGCAATAGCGAGCATGAAGTTGATGAAAAGAATTATTACCGTAAAGAAGTTCGTAGCGGTTCGTTCTATCGCACTATTCCGCTCCCAACCGCTGTTTTAGAAGACAAAGTTTCAGCCGAGTTTGAAGACGGGATGCTCAAAATCTCTTGTCCGAAAGTAACTTCGGTGGAAACAAAAAAGGTAGCGGTGAAGATTGTTAAAAAAGATAAAAAATAATTACTTATTACACACTGTATGTCAAAAGTACTCGGAATCGATTTAGGTACAACAAACTCGTGCATGGCTATCATTGAAGGTGGTCAGCCGAAAGTTTTGGAAAACAAAGAAGGGGCTCGTACCACTCCTTCGGTGGTGGCTATCTCCAAAAGTGGAGAGCGTTTGGTCGGTCAATTGGCAAAACGCCAGGCTGTCACCAACCCAAAGAACACTATTTACTCGGCAAAACGCATGGTTGGCCGCAGTTTTGGTGATGCTGAAGTATCTCGCACCAAAGGCTCTTTGCCGTATGAAATTACCCAAGAAGGTGAAGGCGTTCGTATTTTGATGAATGGCGAGAAATTTGCTCCAGAACAAATTGGGGCGATGGTTCTCTCCAAGCTCAAAGCTGATGCCGAAGAGCGTCTTGGTGAAAAAATCACTGAAGCGGTTATCACGGTGCCAGCATATTTCAACGACGCGCAACGCTCGGCTACCAAAGTGGCTGGTGAAATTGCCGGTTTGAATGTGCTCCGTATTATTAACGAGCCAACTGCCGCTGCTCTCGCTTATGGTTTTGATAAAAAGAAAGATCAGCGAATTGTGGTGTACGATCTCGGTGGTGGTACCTTCGATGTGTCTGTTTTGGAAGTGAGTGAAGATTCAGTGCAGGTGCTCGCGACAAATGGCGACACTCACCTTGGTGGTGACGACTTTGACCAGCGCATCATGCAATGGATTATTGATGAATTCAAGAAATCTGATGGTGTTGATTTGGGCAAAGATATGTTGGCGCTTGGTCGCATCAAAGAAGCGGCTGAAAAAGCTAAGATTGAATTGTCTACTTCTCAAGAAACACAAATCAACCAACCATTTATTTCGTCTGATGCGAATGGTCCAAAACATTTGGATCTCAAACTTACTCGTGCGAAACTCGAAGAATTGGTCCACGATTTTGTAGAAAAGAGTATGGGCCCGGTGAAGCTCGCTTTGCAAGATGCGAAATTGGAAATCTCTAAAATTGATGAAATTGTGATGGTCGGCGGTATGACTCGTATGCCGTTGGTCTATTCAACAGTTGAAAAATTCTTTGGTAAGAAACCAAATATTAGCGTGAACCCAGATGAAGTAGTGGCAATTGGTGCTGCTGTGCAAGGTGGTGTGCTCAAAGGCGATGTTAAAGATGTGTTACTCCTCGATGTCACCCCGCTATCTCTTGGTCTTGAAACAATGGGCAGTGTTTTCACCAAACTCATTGAACGAAACACCACTATCCCAACTTCTAAATCCCAAGTGTTCTCGACAGCGGCTGACAACCAGCCAGCGGTGTCTATTCGCGTCGCCCAAGGTGAACGCCCAATGTTTAACGATAATAAAGTACTCGGTCAATTTGAGCTTGCTGGTATTCCTCCAGCTCCTCGTGGCGTACCGCAAATTGAAGTGTCGTTTGATATTGATGCCAACGGTATTTTGCATGTGAAAGCCAAAGACAAGGCGACCAACAAAGAACAATCTATCAAGATTGAATCATCCTCTGGTCTTAGTAAAGAAGAAATTGAAAAGATGAAAAAAGACGCTGAGCTTCATGCTGCTGATGATAAGAAAAAACAAGAACTTATCGAAGCACGTAATATCGCCGATACTATGGTGTATACCACTGAAAAAATGATGAAAGAAATTGATGAGAAAAAAGTTGTTGTAACCGACGATGAAAAGAAAGCGGTCAACGACGCTCTCGCTAAAGTAAAAGAAGTGAAAGACAAAGATGATGCTGAAGCCATCAAACAAGCGGGCGACGAGCTTTCCAAAGCGGCTCAGGTGATTGGTACAAAAATGTATCAAGCTGAGCAAGCTAAGGGCGCAACCCCTCCTGGTGGTGAACCAAAGAAAGATGGTCCGATTGAAGGCGAAGTGGTGGACGATAAACCACAAGCTTAGTATACTGATGAGACGCTGCCCCCGACACTTGTCGGGGTTGGCTGTTTACTTAGTAGCTTGTCATACTATGTCTGAATCATTTGAAGGATCACGCGAAGGTGCGGTGGCGTCTTTTCAAAAAAAGATCGCTCAAATTGTGGAAAGATGTTCTAAAATAGACGGAACAATAGTTCATGTCACCGATGTTGGTGAGCTTGGCGCTAGCGAGCTGCAGGCTTGGGAATTGTACGGCGATTTACTTCGTAAATCGATTGCTTCCGGAGCGTCGTCATACGCAGATTTGGCTAAGGAAACAATGATGATTGCTAAAGATTTTCGCACGCGACTTCTACAAGCTAACGCCGACGACAAGGTTAGTCGGAGTTTTTATTACAATTGGATGATTAATCGTTTGTCTGTATTAGCTATGAATCTACCAATTGCCTCAGAAGAAAAATTTACGAAAGATATTATTCAGGATATCACTAACGAATTAAACGAATATTTCGGCTCATAAGGTATGTCCAAAGATTATTATAAAATTTTAGGCGTGGAAAAGGGTGCTTCGGATGATGAGGTTAAGAAAGCCTTTAAGAAGGCAGCGATGCAACATCACCCTGATAGACAAGGTGGCAATGAAGCGAAGTTTAAAGAAGTAAACGAAGCTTATCAGGTGCTATCTGACAAAGATAAACGCGCTCGCTATGATCAATATGGCTCTGACTTTGAACAGCAGGGTGGTTTTGGTGGTGGCGCTGGCTGGGAAGACTTTATGCGAGCCGCTCGTAATGGTCAAGGTGGTGGTGGTTTTGATTTCAATTTTGGGGGAATGGACTTCGGAGATATCTTTGGCGGTGGCCGTGGACAGCGCGAGAATCGTGGACGAGATATTCAAGTGGATGTTGAATTGGATTTTAAAGAAGCAGCTTTTGGTGTGGAGCGCACAGTGAGCCTTCGCAAGCAGGCAAAGTGTGTCACCTGTAAAGGTGAGGGTGCTGAGCCGGGAAGCAAGGTAGACACCTGTAGCGCTTGTAAGGGGCAAGGGCAGACAGTGCAGAATCAGCGAACGTTCCTCGGTACGATGCAGACAGTGGTTACCTGTAGCACTTGTCATGGTCGTGGTAAATTTCCAACTAAAAAATGTACCCACTGCGGAGGTGATGGAGTTCTCGCTCAAAAAGTAGATGTTCAGGTTAAAATCCCAGCCGGTATTGACGATACTCAGTCAATTCGTCTCACTGGCCATGGCGAAGCGGCTCCGCACGCTGGTACGTCAGGTGATCTGTACGTTCGGGTACATATTAAACCATCCAAAGTGTTTGAACGTGACGGCGTGGATGTTTATACCACCAAAGAAGTGAGTTTCGTTCAGGCAGTGCTTGGTGACACGATTGAAGTGGAAACGATTGATGGTATGGTCAAAATGGTGGTCCCTGATGGCACTGAATCTGGCCAGCTGATTCGTCTTAAAGGCAAAGGTATTCAACATTTGAATAGTTCTTCTCGCGGTGATCACTACGTGCGGGTTAAAATTCGTGTACCGCGTAAATTACCAAAAACAGTTAAGCAAGCTCTCGAAGCTCTCAAAGAAGATTTATAAAAGAAAAATCTCCCCGACTCGGGGAGATTTTTTATTGGCCAGCTTTGGCATCTAGTATTTTGTTGACTTCAGCATCGGCTTCTTTATTCTGAGCTCGAAGCACATGGCGATAAGTAACTTTTTTAAATTGAGCAGCTGTGTTGTAGACAGCGATAAATAATTTTTGGAGTGTTGGTTCTTTGACTTTGTATTCGCCGCGCATTTGTTTGACCACTAATTCACTATCTAGGACGCAATCAACTTCGGTGGCACCAAGCTCTTTGGCTTTTTTGAGGGCTTCAAGAAGAGCGGTATATTCGGCGACATTGTTGGTTTGGTGTCCGAGATAGACTCCAAAAGCAGAGATGGTTTTACCGGTCTCGTCTTTTACAACAATTCCCGAAGCTGCTGGCCCTGGGTTACCACGGGCTCCGCCGTCGGTGTAGGTGGTGAATTTCATAGTGTAAGAAGGTTAGTAAGCGAGTACAAAGAGGCTGTCGGCTGTGGTGTAGTAGAGTTGGCGGCTGTAGGGATCGGCAACTGCTTCTTTGATTGGTCCCGACACTATTTTTTGTTGGACCAGCTCATAGGAAAAGAGGCTCCAGACATTGCCGCCGTTGACTATGCCGAGGGTGTTTTCTTTATCAAGCGGGAGTACTTGGCTTAGGTGTTCGCCGCTTCTGGTGAGGAGTTGTGGTTTTTCGCCTTCAATATATGTCCAGAGTTCGGCGTCATTTTTGAGCATCCACCAACTGTCAAAGGGGGAGATGAGCCAAGTATTAGTTGGGAGAGAGTGTTGACCATCTTGGCGTACGATTACCATTCGTGATTCTTTGTTTGATTGTAAAAGGACAGTGTTATTGTGAATGGTTTCAATGCGCCAATCAGCTGGTGAAAAAATGTCGTCGCTTATTTGGAGTGATGTTGTAGTTATATCAGCAAATGCTTCGTTGAAACCAAGAGTGTCTTTGGTGATGTGGAGCGTGTTGGTGCTTTTAGTTAAAGTCCAGAGCGCGCCGCCTTCAATCGTCCAGTCAAGAAAGGTATTTTTGGTAACAGTTCGTTTTTCGTTGAGTGTGGGAGAAAAAGAGAAAATAGTAGCGGAAGTGCTAAGGTAGAGAAGTGGTTCATCAGTTTCTTGCCAGATGATTTTGGTGAGTGGTTCTGGAAAAGAAATGAGGCGAGTGGTATTTTTGGCATTATTAGCGTTGCCAACAATAACACTGTTGGGAGAGAGGGTAATAAAAAAGAAGTTGTGTTTTTCTGACCAGGTAGTTTTGAGAGTGCTGGTGGTGGAGATTTCGATTAATTGTGTAGAGCGAGCGCTTTTGCTGTCATAGCTCGTGAGAGTAGGGTGGGCGCCGTTTTTGATATAGAGAATAAAACGACCATCAAACGATCCTGACAGGCTGTGAATGGTACCGGTGGCGATTTGAGTCGGCGTTGTTTGTTTGATGAGGGTAATATCTTTGATATATCTGGTTTGGCGAGGTTTGACCGTCACTGTTTTTTCCCAATCATAATAGCCATCAAGGCTGAGGCGGATATGATAATCGCGCGGGGTGATATTTTGGAGTCGGATGGGAATATTTTTTTCAACGAGTTCGTTGTCTAAATAAACCTTGGCCGTGGCCGGGAGGATATCAATGCTCAAGCCTCCGGTTTCACGAAAAAAGCCGTAGGTGGTATCAAAGCGATAGCCGGCAGCGTAGAGGACGGTGAGTGGGGCGCCAATGAGGAAGAGTGACACCCAAATGATAAGCACGGTCAGGCGAACGGGTCTGGTGAAGCGAGCTCCAGGATATTCCATACGAGGTTTTTAAGCAAAGGTTTGCCAAAAGAAGGCGAATAGAGTATACTTATTACTATCATAAAAAGACTTCTCAGTCAAAGAATTGTCCCTTACTTCTATGTCATATTTAGTCATTAATGGGGGTAAAAAGCTCCACGGATCAGTCGTTACACAATCGTCAAAAAATGCGGCGGTGGCTCTTTTGGCTGCGGCTGTTATGGTGCGTGGTAAAGTTCGTTTTACCGATGTTCCACTCATTGAAGAAGTGGAGCGAATTATTGAATTACTCCGTAGTATTAACGTACAGGTGGACACAAGTATTCCTGGCGAACTTTTAATTGATGCCTCTAAAGATTTAACCTTGGCAACGATTGATAAACGAGCCTGTGAAATGACTCGTGCCTCACTTTTGTTTTTGGGTGCTCTGTCATCTCGTGAAAAACACTATAAATTATATCGTTCTGGCGGATGTAAACTCGGTCAGCGCACGGTGCGTCCGCATTTGTTTGCTCTTGAAAAATTTGGAGTGCAGGTCAAGACATCTCCAGGTTTTTATGAAGTGAAGAATCCAACGAAGCTCATCGCTAGTGATATTGTGATGTACGAATCAGGTGACACTGCAACAGTTAATGCTATTTTGGGCGCGGTCTTGGCTCATGGCACGACCACCATTCGTATGGCATCGGCTAATTACATGGTACAAGATCTGTGTTTTTTCCTTCAGAAGGCTGGAGCAAAAATTCATGGTATTGGTACTACCACTCTCACGATTGATGGTGTTTCTAAACTAAAATCAGTGGCCAATTATCCGGTGATGCCTGATCCGATTGTCGCCATGACCTTTGTGTCGGCGGCAATTGTTACTAAGTCTACTTTGACGGTAGAAAATTGTCCGTTGGATTTTTTACGTTTGGAATTGTTGAAATTGGAAGTGATGGGACAAAAATATACTCTTAAAAATCCTCGCCAAAGTAAAAATGGCAAGTTTGCAGTTGTGGATATTGAGCTGGCTCCAAGTAAACTCAAAGCTTTGCCAGACAAATTGGAGTGTCGCCCGTATCCTGGTTTAAATATTGATAACTTACCTCTGTTTATTCCGATTTTAGCAACGGCCACCGGGCGCACCTTGGTGCATGACTGGGTCTATGAAGATCGGGTGATGTATAGTTTGGATCTCAAAAAAGTAGGCGCTAACATTACGCTTATTGATACGCATCGTGTGTGGGTGGAAGGGGCAACAGATTTCAAGCCAGCTGAGCTTATGGCTCCGCCAGCGCTTCGCCCGGCAGTTAACGTGCTGTTGTGCATGTTGGCAGCTAAAGGTAAATCAGTGCTTCGCAATACCTATGTGATTGACCGAGGCTATGAACGACTCTACGATACACTCGCTTCAGTTGGCGCCGATATTACTCTTATCAATGAATAATTTGTATGTCACCATCATCTCCGACAAAAGCTCGAGCTAGCTCGTATATCAAGACGTACATGGGGGTGGTGCTTTTGATTGGCTCGTTTGGTTTAGGTATTGTTGTCGGACAAAGTTTGCTGGTAAAACAAGCTGTAGCGGAAACAGACGGTTTGTCTGGTTTGCCAAAAGCGCTGATCGTTGATCGCTCGGTCAACGGTTCGGATACAGTGGAGTTCCGTCAGTTTTGGGAAGTGTGGGATAGAATTAAAACAAAATACGTTAAACAGCCAGTTGTTGAAACAGATCTTTTTTATGGAGCGATGCAGGGTTTGGTCTACGGTCTCAAAGATCCTTATTCTGTGTTTTTGCCTCCGCAGGCAGCGACTGAGTTTACCAAAAGTTTATCTGGTGAATTGAGTGGTATTGGGGCGGAAATTGGTTTAAAAAATAATGATTTGGTGGTCGTAGCCCCACTGCCTGATACCCCAGCTGAAAAAGCCGGTCTTCGTCCAGGTGATAAAATTATTGCGATCGACGAGTTGTCGGCTATTGGAATGACTGTTGAAACTGCTGTGCAACATATTCGCGGTACAGCGACAAGCAGCGTCAAATTGACGATTATGCGCGAAGGCGTACAAAAGCCAATTGAAATGACGATTCATCGAGCAAAAATTAATGTACCGGCGGTGATTATGACTATGAAGCCGGGCAATGTGGCTCATTTGCGCGTGATGCAGTTTAACGACCGCACGATTCCGCAGTTTGATAAAGCAATTACTGATTTAAAAGCAAAAAAAGTAACGGGTATTATTCTTGATTTGCGCAACAATCCCGGTGGCTATCTTGATGCTGCGGTCACTATGGCGAGTGAATGGGTAAAGTCTGGTAAAATTGTCAGTGAGAAGTTTAATGGCGGCAATGAAAATACTCACGAAACAGAAGGGGATCATCGTTTGGTTGGTATGAAGACAGTAGTGCTTATCAACGGCGGATCAGCCTCGGCTTCGGAAATTGTTGCTGGCGCCTTACAAGATCACAAAGTAGCCACGTTAGTTGGTGAAAAATCATTCGGTAAAGGTTCGGTGCAAGATTATGAAACCTTTAACGATGGTTCAGCTCTCAAGATTACTGTGGCCGAATGGCACACCCCAAATGGTGGTAATATCAATCATACGGGTATTAAACCAGATGTTGAAGTAAAAGAAGATTTCTCTAAGGAAAAAATTGGCGAAGATGTCATGATTGACAAAGCCCTCGAGATTCTCAAAAAATAAGTAGATAACAAAAAACCAGCCAAATGTGGCTGGTTTTTATTTGTTGTGCGGATTATTCACCGATGCGGTTCATCCAATGCTTGTCGGTTTCTACTTCAAGCTCAAGATAGACTTTTTTGTTGGTCGCCTGTTCTAATTCTTTGCGAGCGGCGATACCAATTTCTTTGATAGCTCGTCCACCAGCGCCGATGATCATTTCTTTGTATTTGCGGTCGTAGGTGAAGATGATAGCTTTGATAACCAAGATATCCTTTTTATCTTCAATGCCTTGGACTTCTACATGAGTGGTATATGGCACTTCTTTGCGAAGGGCTAAGAAGATTTTTTCTCGAATAAGCTCAGCGATCCAAAATTCTTTGTCCATGTTGGTGAGCTGGTCATCTGGATAGAGTGGCTCGCCTTCAGGCAGGAGTTCGAAGATTTTATCCACCAATGGCTTGATGTGGCGGTTGCGGAGGGCAGAGAGTTCGAAGGTGGCATCAAATTCTTCTTTGAGTGCTTCGTAATCGGCCAAGTATTCTTTTTCTTTGGTTGGGAGGTCACTTTTATTGATAATCAAGATTTTTGGCATGGACAACTGGCGAACGAGAGCCAAAACAGAGCGTTCTTCGGCGCCAAGCGATTTGGTCGGGTCAACCACGTAGACGGCCACGTCGATGTCTTTGACCGCTTGGTGGACACTTTCGTTCATTTGAGCGGAAAGGTGGTTGTGGTGGTCTTTAAAGACACCTGGAGTGTCAACAAACACCGCCTGACCGAGGGGGTGGTTCAAAACCCCATGAATAACGTTACGGGTGGTTTGAGGTTTGTCGGTGACAGCGGCGATTTTGGTCCCAACGACAGTATTAAGGAGGGTTGATTTACCTACGTTGGAGCGTCCGATAAGCGTAATAATACCGGATTTCTTCGGATTTTCAGCTGTTTTTTCAGTTGTGGTTTCGAGGCCTTCGGCCATACAAAAAGTGATTAACTAGCCCTTGGCTATATTTGCGCCCATATAGTATACTACTTTTACATTTAAGTAAAGCTGGCGACCTTGTTTTGGCCGACCAGTCTGATAATGGCTATGAAAGTGATTCTACTCGCGGCCGTAAAGGGGGTCGGTCGAATTGATGAGGTAAAAGAGGTGTCCGAGGGATACGCTCGTAATTTTTTGTTTCCCAATCATCTGGCTGTGCCAGCTGACCAGAAAAAGCTTCAGGCGGTGCAGGGTAAACATGCTCGCGAAGCCAAAGAAGTGGCTGGGGAGCTTGCTGTGGAGCAAAAATTGGCTAGTCGGCTCGATGGCTTTGAACTCGAAATTGTAGATAAGGTAAGTCCAAGCGGTAAACTGTTTGCGGCTATCACACCTGTTCGGGTGGCTGATGGTTTGCGCAAATCCGGATTTAGCGTCAAAAAAGAACAAATTCAAATGAAGTCTATTAAAGAGCCGGGCACTTATGCAGTGACGGTCGTTTTTAAGCATGGGATTGAGGCTAGTCTCACTCTCCATGTGTTGGTCTCCTAATTACACACTATGTTGAAAACAAAATATATCTTTGTTGTTGGTGGGGTATTGAGTGGTGTTGGTAAAGGGGTGACGGCGGCGTCGATTGGACGTATTCTCAACAATCGAGGGATTGCCGTCTCGGCGATTAAGATTGATCCGTATATCAATATTGATGCAGGGACGATGAATCCGATTGAACACGGTGAAGTATTTGTCACCGATGATGGTGACGAAACTGATCAGGATATCGGCAACTACGAACGTTTTTTAAATAGAGATATTAATTCGCCAAACTACATGACCACCGGTCGGGTGTATTTGAGTGTAATTGAACAAGAGCGAAGCATGTACTACAAAGGTAAATGTGTGGAAGTAGTACCACACATTCCGATGGAAGTGGTTAGTCGTATCAAGCGAGCAGCCAAAGCCGATAAAGCCGAAGTAATGATTGTTGAAGTTGGTGGCACAGTGGGGGAGTACCAAAACATTTTGTTTTTGGAAGCAGCCCGCATGATGAAGCTCGACACACCAGATGATGTGGCGTTTGTACTCGTGAGTTATATGCCGGTGCCGGGTCATTTGGGCGAGATGAAAACTAAGCCGACACAATACGCTTCGCATACGCTCAACTCGAGCGGTATTCAGGCGGATTTTATTGTGGCCCGTGGTCCAGAGGAATTAGATGCCCCTCGTCGTGAAAAATTAGCGCTTTTCTGCGGTCTTCGCTCTGAGGATAGTATTATTTCGGCGCCAGATGTGCCAAGTATTTACGATATCCCTGCGTTATTTGAACGACAAGATTTTAGTCAGAAAATTGGTCGGCGTTTGAAATTGAAATTTTCTAGCAAAACCGACACAGCTTGGCAGACTTTTGCTAAGAGTTTTAAAACAGCCGATAAGCCAGTAAAAATTGCGGTGATTGGTAAATATTTTGGGACAGGGAATTACACTTTGTCCGATTCGTATCATTCGGTGATTGAAGCGATTAAGCATGCTGCTTGGTCAAAGGGCGCCAAACCCGAGCTCACTTGGATAGATTCTGAGGCGTATGAAAAAAATCCTAAAAAAGTGAGTGAGCTATCTGCGTTTCATGCCGTGATTGTGCCGGGTGGTTTTGGGACGCGTGGTATTGAGGGAATTATCCGAGCCATTCGGTTTGCTCGCGAGAAAAATATTCCGTACTTAGGTTTGTGTTATGGCATGCAGTTGGCTACTGTTGAATTTGCACGCAATGTTGTCGGTGCTACTAAAGCACACACTGTTGAAGTTGATAAACAAACACCAGATCCAATTATCCATATTAATCCGAAGCAAGCGAAGAACGTTAAAAATCATAAATATGGTGGGACGATGCGTCTTGGATCGTATCAATGTGATTTGCGTCCGGGGAGTAAAGCGCTCAAAGCGTATGGCGAATCAGTTATTCATGAGCGCCACCGTCATCGGTATGAATTTAATAATGACTACCGTGAGGCTCTAGAAAAAAATGGTATGCAGATTGTGGGGGTCAATCCCGAAACTGATTTAGTAGAAATTGTAGAACTAAAAGATCATCCGTATTTTATCGGGGTACAGTTTCATCCAGAATTTAAATCGCGCCCACTTCGTCCGCACCCGCTCTTTGTTGGGTTGGTACAGGCAGCGTTGAAGCGGAGTGTGTAGTGTAAAAAATAAAAAAACAGACCACGAATGGTCTGTTTTTTAGCGTCCCATGAAACGAGCGAGGACGTTGATGGTTTTGAGAGCAATAGAGAGGTCAATCAGCGGACCGCGGTGCTTCACATAATAGAGGTCATATTGAAGCTTGAGGAGATTTTCTGACAGGGTGCCGTAATAGGAGTGTTGTACTTGTGCCCAGCCAGTGAGCCCTGGCTTAATCAGGTGGCGGAGAGTGTAGAATGGCATTTCTTGAGTAAGTTGTTCAACAAACTCTGGTCGCTCAGGGCGTGGGCCGATGAGCCCCATTTCGCCACGCAGGATATTCCAAAATTGAGGGATTTCATCAATGCGAGTCCGGCGGAGAAGTGTGCCAACAGCGGTGACGCGACTGTCGCCAATTTTGGCAAATTCTGGGCCAGCTACTTCGGCGCTACCGTCAGAGCTGAGTGCCTGCATTGTGCGATATTTCACGATAGTGAATTTTTGACCACCCCGACCGATGCGCACTTGGCGGAAAAGAACTGGTCCGCGAGAGCTTAGTTTGATAGCGAGAGCGACGAGTGGGAAGGTGACAACAAAGAAGGCACCCATAAGAATCGCTGCGGCGTAGTCTAGGAAAATGCGCAGACGGTCATATATTTTTTTCTGTTGTTCGCGTAGATTGGTGATAAACCAGCTTTCGGAAAAGATAAATGACGGGACGCGACCAAAAAGTTGCTCATAAAAATCACTGAGCATCACGACGCTCGTTTGGCGGAAAATTGCTTCGTAGAGTTCGTTCAGAACTGCTTGGTTATTGGTGAGTGGTGGTGAAACGACGATGAGTTCAGGAAAGCCAACTTTTTTAATAAGTCCGTTGATGGTGGTGTGGTGTGGCAAATCGCCAAGTTCAGCTTGAGCTGATTTACTAACATAGCCCAAAACTTCGTAGCCGTGTTCTCGTCCAGAGGTGAGCAGTTTCATCACTTCGATTGTTTCGGCCACAGCGCCGGCAAAAATAACTTTAGTGGTGAGAAAAGCTGTAGAAATGAATTGGTTATATAAAGCGCGCCACAAAGCGATGAAGCCAAAACTAAATAAGGTAACAAGGGCTAGGGTGGTTTTTGGGGTAACGTTTTGAGTGGTGTTAGTATAGAAGAAGATAACGGCGAGCATCATCCAAATAACGGCGGAGATAAGTATTTTTTTGAAAAATCCTGCGGTGTTTCTGTTTTTGCCGATGTCGTAGAGGCCGATAATAAAAAGAATGCTCAAGGCACCAACAAACAGAAAGCTCAGGTGGGGGAGAAGGCCTTCTACAATTCCCGGAAGCGGCTGACCGCCATAGCGCACATAGACGCCAATAAAAAAACCGGCATAGAGCATGCTCAAATCGCCGAGAATAAGGGTGAGTTGTTTGACGCGATAATACATAGTATACTGTATGTATCTATGGTCAGAGTATATCGCACAGTAGCAAAAAAGGCAATCCTTACGGTCGCTAGTCTTGCGACTGTTTTTTCGTTTCCAGGAAGCGTTATGGCTCGCACTCCAAATGATCCGCGTTTTGCCGATCAGCAGATGATGTGGTCGCAGATTAATGCGCCCACAGCCTGGGATATTTCTACGGGGTCAAAGCAGGTGATTGTTGCTATTATTGATACCGGCTTTGATAGCTGGCATGATGATTTAGCATCTAATGTTTGGACAAATAAAAAAGAGGTTCCAGATAATAATATTGATGATGATAGAAATGGGTATGTTGACGATGTTCATGGTTGGAACTTTGTGGAGAATACCAACGATCCTCGAACGTCGGTGTTTGATTCTCGCGATGATAAAGAATCAGTGAGTCATGGCACCATTATTGCCGGTCTCATCGGCGCTCGTGGTGATAATAGTCGAGATGGTGTGGGTTTGAACTGGAATGTTCAAATGATGCCTCTTCGAGCGATTAATAGCCATGGCTCTGGAGCGATTAGTAACGTTATTAAAGCGGTTGACTATGCTGTTGCGGAGGGGGTTGATGTAATTAGTATGAGTTTTGTTTCTGAAATGAGTGATGCACTCCTTAAAGAAACGCTCTATCAGGCATATAAAAAAGGCATTGTGATTGTGGCAGCAGCCGGCAATCATACTTCAGACGTGAGTGGTCTTATCAATACGTTTCCCGCTTGCTACGACAAAGGCTCGGTTGAAAATTGGATTCTAGCCGTTGGTTCGGTAGATGGTCGCGATGTTGTTAGTGATTTTAGTAATACCCATAGTTGTATTGATATTATGGCGCCGGGTGATGGTTTGTATTCGACGGAGCGCTACGCTCCGCAATATGGTTACACCAATTCATTTGGTGGGCCGTGGCGCGGGACATCATTTGCCGCCCCTTTGATTGCTGGTGCTGCCGCGCTTCTCAAAGCTCGTCGACCGGATTGGGTAGCGCCAACCATTATTTCTACGCTTATTTCTAGTGCAGACTCAATCACGGGGGTAAACTCTGGATTTACCGTTAGCCGGCTCAATGTTGGTCGAGCTCTTCAATCGGCTGATAGTGCTCCGAGCCCTGAGCCCGAAGGAATGCTGTATACCTTTTCAGGTAATCAGGTATTCTCGCGCGATGTTGTAACCGGTGCGACTTCTACGCTCGCTTTTGTTTCTGGTTCACGTATTTTGAGTCTATCTTCTGATCCTTTAGATAAAACAGTAGCACTATTGTTGCAGCGTGATAAAACCTACTATATTCGTCTGCTTCGCCCAGACGGCGGCTTAGAGAGTGAATATTCACTGCCTTTTGCCCCTAGTGCTAATGAAAAACTACTTGGCATTCGCCAAGTTTCACTCACGCAGTATCCGGGAGCGGTGATGGTTGGCCGGTATAATATGAAGAGTAAGAAATCTACCTTTGCGATGTATGACGCTAAGGGAGTTGAACGTAAAGGGTATATTGTTAATGATAGTGTTGTTGCATGGTCGACTGGTATTCAATCGCCAGTTGTGGTGTTTGCGCGAAATGCTAAAAATAAAGGATTGCTTTTAGAACAGTTTAATTTGCTTGATGATGAGGCGACGTCATACACCATTCCAAATGTGCGATCTTTTGTCACTATGACAATGGCACCACTTCAAGGCGATGGGGGAGAACAGGTAGTTCTGCTATTTACGCGCGGCAAAGATACACTTCAGGCTATCATTGATGTTTCTTTAAAGACGAGTCGTTTTGACACTTTAGGCGCTGTTAATTCTAAAAAGATTTGGCGTCTTCTGATTGTTCGTGGGGCTCATGGACGACTCGGATTTGTCCCGTATACTTCGCTTGGGGGGAAGTTTGGTGTTCGTGATAATCGTAACGCTGAGCAGGGTAAGGTTGTTTTGCCAGTTTCGCGCTAAAAATGGTATACTTCTTGGTACGTACTCTTTATATAAACCTATCGTATGGTGGACTCAATGCCAATTTTTGAAAAAAAGAACGTCCTTGTCCTCGGAGGGGCTGGGTTTATCGGCTCGCATTTGTGTGAGCGCCTGCTTCGTGATGCGAATGTTATCTGTATTGATAACTTCACTAATTCGCACCCGAACAATATTAAACATTTATTACAGTATCCTGATTTTGAATTTATCAATCATGATGTTACGACACCGATTGATTTGAACGCTTTTGATGAGCTGGATAAGTTCCGGGTGAAGTTTCAGGGGATTCAAGAGGTATATAATTTGGCTTGTAGTGCTAACCCAGAAAATTTTGAAAAGATGAAAATGGATGCGCTTCGTGCCAACTCGGTTACGATGATTAACTCCCTTGATTTAGCGGTAAAATATCGAGCTAAATATTTGTTTACTTCCAGCTCAGTGGTTTATGGCGAAAGTGTTGATAATCGCCGCACCTTTAAAGAAACCGATCATGGGGTGGTGCACCATATTTCGCCACGCGCTTGTTATGATGAAGGTAAGCGTTTTGCGGAAACATGCGTGGACACCTATCGTCAGGTCTATGGGATTGATGCTAAAATTGCCCGTGTCTTTACCACGTATGGCCCGAACATGGCACTGCTTGAAAAGCGGCTGATCCCTGATTTTATCTACAACGCGCTTCAAGGCAAAGATTTGGTAATTTATGGCGACGAGTCATTTTCCACGTCGCTCTGTTATGTGACTGATATGGTTGATGGTTTGGTGCGTTTGATGTCGGCTGAGCCTTCAACATTGATTGCTAATCTTGGTGGTGATCGTGAAGTGCCTTACAAAGAGGTGGCAGAGATGGTTATTTCTATGACCAATTCTAAGTCAAAACTGGTCTTTGAAAAACCGCTTCTCTTCTTGACACGCAAGGGTATTCCTGATTTAACTTATACTAAGGAAACAATGGGTTGGATGCCTCTGGTTCGTCTTGAAGACGGTTTGCGCAAGACGATTGATTACGTTATTGCCCACCGCGAAGCCTTGATGTTTAATAATGATTTTGGTTCACCGACGCTTAGATAAGCTGTATGCAGGTTGTCGTTATCCCAGCCTATAATGAAGGTCAAAAAATAGGTCGCGTTATCCGCGGCCTTTTTGAACATGGTTTTACTCACGTTGTAGTGGTGGATGATGGCTCAACTGACGATACGGCGGGGGAGGCGCGCTCTTCTGGGGCAACGGTGCTTCGCCATGTTGTCAATCGTGGGCAAGGAGCGGCGCTTCAGACGGGGGATGAATATGCCTTGTCTCAGGGGGCGACACTCGTGGTTCATTTTGATGCTGACTTACAATTTAATCCAGCCGATATTGCACCAGCGATTGAGGCGCTTACTAAGGCACAAGCAGAGGTGCTCTTCGGATCTCGCTTTCTTGATGCACGTTCTAAATTGCCATGGTTTAAGCGAGTGGTTATTTTGCCAGTAGCGCGAGTATTGAATTTTTTCTTTACTGGCTTGTATTTATCTGACGCTCATAATGGTTTTCGCATTCTCACTCGCTCGGCCGTCAAAAAAATTGTTATTCGCTATGACGGTATGGCTCATAACACCGACATTGTCCGCCAAGTACACGCTAATGCCCTGCCGTTTATTGAATTTCCGGTGGAAGTGACGTACCATGAATATGGCCAAGGTGTGCTTGGCGGTCTTCGTATTGTCGCCGATCTCATCTTTGGTTCATTTATTAAATAAGGAGTATGATGCCGATTCAAATTGTTTTAATCATTTTTTGTCTTCTTGCGCTCGTTCGGGTGTTGGCTCGTTTCCGGGCCAACGATGTGTCGCTTGGTAGCCTGCTCGTGTGGGCCGGCGTGTTTTTATCGGCCTTGGTAGTGGTTATTATTCCCGAAGTGGCCTCGCAGTCGGCCAAACTCCTCGGTGTTGGCCGCGGAGCCGATTTGGTAGTGTATGTCTCGCTCTTTATTTTATTTTTTACTGTTTTTCGCTTGGTGGTCGCTTTGGAGCGGGCAAAACGGGATATTACCACGCTTACTCGTGAAGTAGCACTCAAAAATAGTGATAGAAAAGTATGAAAATAGCGCATGTTGTTGCCACATTACCACCGCACGTTGGTGGTATGGGGGTGGTCGTTCACGAAGAGGCTAAACGTCTGACAGCGCTTGGAGAGGACGTCACTGTTTTTACGCTTGATCACGGTATTTCCTATGAGCAGGATGAGACTTTACCTTACACAGTGGTACGTTTAAAAACGTGGCTCAAAGTTGGTGATGCTGGCCTTGTGCCCCAGCTCGCTTGGCGTTTGCGTGGATTTGATATCGTCCACGTACATTATCCATGGTATGGGGCGCTCGAGTGGGTACTCATTGCTCGGATTATGTTTCGTGTGCCGTATGTGGTGACGTATCATATGGATGCGGCGCCAACTGGTTTATTGAAACATTTTATTCAAGTGGTCTACGACACGGTGTGGGCGCGTTTGTTTTTGTCTATGGCTGAGCGAGTGATTGCCGTTGACGCTCAACATATTCGTTCTAGTCGATTTGGCAAACGATTAAGTGAAGAGCGGTTGGAAGTTATTTCTAATGCCGTTGATACCACTGTCTTTCACCCTGAAGCTGGAGCGCCTGTACCGTCAGCGCTTGATGGTTTTCAACATAAAAAGATTTTTTTATTTGTTGGCAACCCATTACCGTTTAAACGTCTTGATTGGGTAATAAAAGCACTTGCTCGCTTGCCCGAAAACATGGTGCTCGCGGTGGTGAGTGGGGGATATAGTATTAATGAATACCGAGCGTTAGCTTTGGAGTTAGGGCTTCAAGACCGGGTACGTTTTGTCGGTCGTTTGCCTTCGCAGATAGCGCTTAATCAATATTATCAATCGGCACATTGTTTGGTGGTGGCGTCAGTTGGGGCGGCGGAATCGTTTGCGCTTGTAGCGGCTGAAGCTTTGTCGGCCGGGTGTCCGGTAATAGCCAGTAATATTCCTGGCGTGCGATCTCGTGTCCGCGACAGTCAAGACGGTTTTTTGTTTGAAAGTACCAGTTTGGATATGTTGGTCGCAGTGATGAAACGAATGGGGGAGATGTCTCCTGAAGAACGCAATGCTTTTGGTCTCGCTGGTCGCGAAAGAGTTGTAGAAGAATGCTCGTGGGACACTCATATGTCAGCTCTTATGCGGGTCTATAAAGTTTTGTAGTATGGCCTTTAATTACGAACAATCTATTTGGGGAAGAGGCTACGCTGGCTTGTCGCCAGCTGATTTAGCTAGTTTTCGTCTGCGTTCGGCTTGGCGAGCGCTCGATACTGTCCGCTCTGGTGGTAGTGTACTTGAAGTTGGTTCGGGAGCGGGGCAGTTTATTCGGTCTATTAAAAAATTGCGTCAGGACCTAGACTGTTTTGGGTGTGATATTAGTGAGTCAGCTATTGCTTTGGCTCGTGAAGTGCCTGATGGTGTGGTCTATGCGGTAAATGGTGATAGTTTGCCCTATGCCGATGCTTCAATGGATGCCGTCCTTATCTTTGATGTATTAGAGCACGTGCCCGATCCAGCGAGTGTTTTGAGAGAAATCTATCGTGTACTCAAGCCGGGTGGTGTATTCTATGCTTATGTTCCATGTGAAGGCGATGTAACGTCGCTGTGGGGTTTTTGTCGCCGTTTTGGTTTGAGGGGTGATCTCACCCGTCGCCATGCTGGTCATATTAATTATTTTTCTCGGGCGACACTTAAAGACCTGTACCGTCGAGTTGGGTTTTCTCAAATACAGTTTCGTTACAGCGAACACGTGCTTGGACAAATGCTTATGTTTGTCGCTTTTAATCTGATGGATAGAGCGGCAAAGAAACGGGGAGTGTCGCAGGTGAATGGCGAAGAGTATTTTCAATCATTATCAGCCACCGTTAAAGCGCCTGGATTATTTAGTATCTTCAAAAAAATAATTAATAGTCTTGTGTATTTTGAATCTGTCGTGTTTAATCGGGTGCCGTCACCGAACGTTCACAGTACAGCACGTAAATAGGTATGCGAGTTGTTCATATTATTCCTTCAGCGTTTGACTATTTTGATGATATTAGGTCGTCCGCTTTTGCGCTGATTGCGGCTGAAGGTAAACAGGGGGTTGAAAGTGAAGCACTGACTATCCAATATGGCACAGTGACTGCCAAAGAGCGCCTTGAAACAAGCCTAAAGGCTTCAACACATTCTTTTCAGTCGCTATCATCTTCGGCGCAGGCTTTTTTGAAGCTAGCCGAGTTTGATATTATCCATATTCACTGTCCAACATTGGGTGTAGCTCGGCAATTAATCGCTTGGAAAAAAGCCCACCCAACGATTCCGTTTGTTATTACCTGGCATCGGTCGCCGAAGTGGTCTGATCTCTTCAGTCTCGTTATTATGGGCTATACCGCCTGGTATATGCGTCGCCTTTTTCCGCTAGCGAGCGCTGTTGTCGCCTTGTCAGCCTGCCCGTATCGCTCTTTTATAGCTAAACCATCGCCCCAGAGCTTTATTGACTTGACGAATAGCTCTGGTCAGGTACAATTAGATGACGCAGGAGAGCTCTATACTACGCTCTACAGCACCCTTATTTATTAATTTTTTCCTTATGGAACAGCAGAAAAGTTTTTTTGAACTCCTTGATCCGAAAAGCGCCCTTATTCTTGGGGTGGTCGGTGGGATTCTCACTCTTGGAACTGTCGGTTTTGTTGTTTTAGGTGTTTCGGCTTTATCAAAGAGTGATACTTTTAAAGTTGCCACCGCTCCAGCACCGACCGCCGCTCAACCAGCTGCTCCAAGCGCTCCAGCACCAGTGGTGCCAAAATCCGACAAACCAAAAGTAGAGCTGTTTGTTATGTCCTACTGCCCATATGGTTTGCAAATGGAAAAAGCTTATGTGCCAGCTTGGGAGCTTCTCAAGAACAAAGCTGATATGGATGTGAAATTCGTGTCATATATCATGCATGGTAAAAAAGAAATTGATGAAAATACTCGTCAGTACTGTATTCAATCTGAACAGCCAGCTAAATTCCAAGCATATTTGAAATGTTTCTTTGGGGCTGGTCAGAACACTGGTGCTGAAGCTGATTATAAGAAATGTTTGCAATCAACTGGAGTAAACCAGACAACTTTGAACAGTTGTATTTCTCGAACAGATAAGAAATTTGCTATTACTACCAAATACAACGATCAAAACACTTGGCTCAGTGGTCAATACCCACTGTATCCGCTTCAAGAGGAGCTCAACAACCAGTATGGCGTCCAAGGCTCTCCAACGCTCATTATCAACGGTGTAGAGGCTTCGGTGGCTCGTACTCCAGAAGCAGTGAAGCAGGCTATCTGCGGGGCGTTTAACACCCCTCCAGCAGAATGTCAGACTGTCCTCAGCAATTCATCCTTTGGTCCTGGCTTTGGTACTGAAGTTAGTGTCGGCAATGCCGCTATCGCTACCGCTCAAGCTGGTTGTGGTACTTTCTAACTCACTTAACACTTGTTTCTATGGGACGCTTTAACAAAGGATTATTACTTGGTGGTGCCGTTGGTGCTGCTTTGATGTGGCTTAACGCCACTCCGAAAGGCAAAGAATTACGCGCCAAAATCGCTACGCACCTCGATCCGTTGTTTCAGCAGTTGAGACAAAGTATTTCCCAACTCGAGGGTCCAACCAAAGAAATGTATAATGCTTTGGTGGAACGCGCTGTGGCTGAATATGCTTCCAAAAAAGAATTAGCTGAAGATGTTAAAAGTCAGCTTATCCGCCAACTCAAAAAAAAGTGGGCAGAGATTGAAAAAGATATTACGAAATAATAAAAAAAGCTCCGACTCAATCGGAGCTTTTTTGTTACTCAGCGTGGCGAATATCTTCCACCATGAGTTGTAGTTCGCGGTTACCGTTCCACTCGTTGACGCTGACAGTGAAAGCTAGGTCAATTTTAGCGCCTGGTTGGAGCTCTTTCCAATTGGCCGGGTGACGATCGATGTTGCCAAAGCCAAAGGCGATAGTTTTTCGAGCGACGTGCGAATTGTGTTTGACGAGAATGCGTAGGTGTTTATTGTCTTTGCCGACCGGAGCGACACTGATTACCGTCAGGCCGAGCGCTGCATAGAGTGGTTCGGCGTTGGCCATGCCAAACGGTTCAAATTTTTGGAGAATGTCGTAGAGTTTCCAGTTGATTTCATCAAGATCAACGACGGCGTCAATTTTAATTTGTGGAGTAAGGTCGATATTTTCAGTCCCAATGACTGCTTTTGCTAGCAGTGTTTGTTTGAATTCTTCAAAGTTGTCTCGAGTTTTTAGAGAAAAACCACAGGCTTGGGGATGGCCGCCGAATTTGTGGAAAAACTCTGGCATGGTTTTGAGCGATTCAATCAGATTGAATCCGGGAACGCTTCGCCCAGAGCCGGTAATCGTACCGCCGTTGACGCCCATAGCGAGTGTTGGTTTGAAAAATTCTTCTTTAATGCGGCTAGCGATAAGCCCAAGAATGCCTGTGCCCCAATCTTCGCCAAAGACAAAAAGAATCGAGTTGTCCTGCTGGTTGGTTTCTTTCACCTGCCTCCGAGCTTGGGTGACCAATTTTTCAGTGAGTTTTTGGCGGTCAACATTGTTTTGATCAAGTTCAGCAGCGAGACGTTCAGCTTCTTCTGGCGTTTCGGCCATAAGAAGCTCAAAAGCAACATTGGCATGCTTCATTCGGCCAGCAGCGTTGATGCGTGGAGCAATTTGAAAACCAATGGTTTGAGTATCGAAAGCTCGTTTAGCTTTGCCGTTGTCGTCAATGAGGCCTGTGTGCACCATGAGCTTTTGGAGGCCGAGGTTGCGTGTTTTGTTGAGTACAGTCAGGCCGTAGCGCACGAGGGTGCGTGATTCGCCAACCAGCGGTACCATATCGCCAACAGTGGAGATAGATACTAAATCAAGCAGCCATTTTTCAAAGGCTTCGTGCGTTTGTCCGTCGGGGAGTGTGGTGTTGGTTTTTTTATGCTCAATGAGAAGAGCTTGGATAAGTTTAAAAGCGACTCCGCCACCAGCGAGTGTTTTGTCGGGGTATGGTTCGCCTGGCACTAGCGGATGGATAATCGCATCAGCCGGTGGAAAGACGGCCGGCATGGCATGGTGATCGGTAACAATCACGTGCATGCCGAGCTGTTTGGCTAGAGAGATTTCTTCGGTATTACTAATTCCGCAATCGCAGGTGATAATCAGTTCAGTGTTTTTATCTTTGAGCATTTGTACCGTGCGGTTGTTGAGGCCGTAGCCGTCGGTTTCGCGGTGGGGGAGAAAGACATCGGTGTAGGCTGCGCCAAGTTTTTTGATGGTGGTCATAATGACGGCAGCCGCACACACGCCATCAGCATCATAGTCGCCATGAACCACGATTTTTTTGTTGAGTTTGATGGCGTCAAAAACCAGCGCCACCGCTTTTTCCATATCTTTAAAAAGAAACGGGTCGTGGACGTCGTTGGTGTAGTCTGGTTGTAAGAATTCGTCAATTTTTTCTTGAGTGCGCAGTCCTCGGTTCCAGAGAAGGCGAGTGACACTTTGAGGGATTTCTGGGTGAGCGATAACAAAATCTTCCGGCGGAGCGTCTTGAAAAATCCATTTTTTCGACATACGTTTTCGACAAGCTAGAGAAATAACGGATTAGTACTGGAAGGCTGGCATGATAGTGAGGCCGAGCATAGCGATAATGCCGAGAATGGCTACCACCGACCAGAGAGCTTTTTTTGTTTTGTGTTTCATAATCCAAGTTTGTGGAGAGCTGAGCGAAGACCGCTCGCGTTTTTATAATAATGGGTTTGAATACCGCAGGTTTCGGCGCTCATGATAAAGTTGAGCGAATCATCAACTAGTAGAACAGCGTTTGGTTCGTGAGCTAAACCTAGTATTTTAAGGGTCTGTATAAAATAGTCTTTGTTGGGTTTGCGCACTCCGAGAGCGTAGGAAACAATCTTGTCGTCGCAGTAGTTTTTGAGCCCCACCACATTCCATAAATAGTCGGCGCGATATTTTTCTTGATTGGTGGCTAAAACAATTTTTATGCCTTTGGCACGGAGATTCTCTAGTATGGTAGTAACGTCAGGATCAAGGGTGCGATGATGCTCAAGCCAGTAGGTGACAAACTCATCAACGGTGCCGGTCCATTTCCAGTCTTTAAGAAATGGGGCGACAGCTTCTTTGAGATCGGCTTTGCCGACCATGCATTCTTGAAAGGCTTTGGTAAAAAAAGGCAACATTGATTCGGGGGTCAGCCCAAACTCTTGTGCGTAGACCGTACTAAAGATGGGGTCTTTGACGATAACCCCGTCGATGTCGAATAAGGCTACCTTAATCATATACAAATGTTTACCCCCCCCACGCTGTTATTAGCGTTTTAAGACGGCTAAATAGGCTTCGGTTGGAATATCTACTCGGCCATGCGCTTTCATGTTCTTTTTACCTTTTTTCTGACGCTGGAGCAATTTGAGCTTGCGGGTATAGTCGCCGCCACTCATTTTGGCCAAGACATCTTTGCGAAGAGCTGAAAGTCGCTCAGAGGCGATAACTTTTCCGCCGATGGCTGCCTGTATCTTAAGGTCAAACTGTTGTTTTGGCAAGGACTCTTTGAGGGATTCGCAGATTTTTTTGCCGGCAGCGTAGGATTGATCGCGCCAGACAATAGTAGAGAGTGATTCTACGAGATCTTCGGCGACTAAAATATCGAGCTTCACAACGTCGGTTGGTTGGTAGCCAATCAATTCGTAATTCATGGAAGCGTAGCCCGAGGTGACCGATTTTAGTTTGTCGTAGAAGTCGGTAATGAGTGAAGCGAGAGGGATTTCATAGTGAAGCAAGGCGCGCTGGTCGTTGCCCGAGCTTAAGTATTCAGTGTTAATATATTTACCTTTGCGGTCGGTGATGAGGCCCATGACGCCACCAACATAGTCTTTGGGAGTGATAACATCGAGTTTCATCCACGGCTCTTGCATTTCCAAAATGAACGATGCTTCTGGCATTTCTTGAGGGCTATGTACGATCATTTCTTGTTGGTTGGTTTTGGTGAGCTGATACGCGACGCTTGGTACGGTGATAATAATATCTAAATCATGCTCGCGTTTGAGGCGTTCTTGAAAAATATCTAAATGAAGCATGCCCAAGAAACCACAACGGAAACCAAAACCGAGAGCATGAGAATGTTCTGGTTCGTAGATGAGCGAGGAATCGCTTAGTTTGAGCTTGTCGATGGCGGTGCGTAAATCTTCATACGCATCACCGTCTTTAGGGAAGATGCCGGCATAGACCATCGGTTTTACTTCGCGGTAGCCAGGCAGGGCGTTTTTAGCGGTGCCGCCGTCTTTATCGCTATTGAGGGTGGTAATAGTGTCACCAACGCGACAATCTCGGACTTCTTTGAGACCAGTGACGACATAGCCGATTTCTCCGTTGGCAATTTTGTCGGATGGGCTGAATTTTGGAGTGTAATAGCCAATTTCCAAGACTTCCGCCTTGGCGTAGGTCGACATCAAATAGAGTTTGTCGCCCTTTTTGAGCTCGCCGTCAGTCATGCGGACTGATGCAACAACGCCTTTGAATTCGTTGTACATGGAGTCGAAAATCATGGCGCGCGGTTCGGATGCGCTCGTATCTGCTGGTGGCTTAATTTTTTCAATAACAGCGGCTAAAATTTCAGTCACGCCAACACCGGTTTTGCCGGAAGCTAAAATAATATCTTTTTCATCGCAACCGATAAGATTGATAATTTCTTCTTTAGTTTTTTCAACATTAGCAATCGGCATATCAATTTTATTGATAACCGGAATAATGGTGAGGTTTTGTTCGAGAGCTAAATACAAATTACCAATAGTTTGTGCTTGGACGCCCTGAGTCGCGTCGACCAAAAGAATGGCCCCTTCGACAGCGGCGAGTGAGCGAGAAACTTCGTAGGTGAAGTCCACATGTCCTGGAGTATCGATTAGATCCAAAGTATATTCTTCACCTTTGTATTCATATTTCATGCGCACCGGAGTGAGCTTGATGGTGATTCCGCGTTCACGCTCGAGATCCATGGAGTCGAGAAGCTGACTCTTCATTTCTCGGGAAGAGACGGTTTTGGTATATTCCAAAAAACGATCAGCGAGCGTTGATTTGCCGTGATCGATATGAGCAATAATACAGAAATTGCGGATGTGTTTAGTCATAGTTTATTGGAGTCGTTCAGCCTCATCGATACCTTCTTCTAGCTGAGGAGTGCGGAGCCATTTTTTCTTGAAACTAAGCGCAAATTGGCTCAATTCTTCAACTTTGAAAAAGGCTAAGAGTCCGCCATAGATGAGGAGGCCTACTGTACCAGAGATGCCAGCTTGAAGCAAGACCTCAAAGAACCGGTCGAGGTCGAAGATTGTGCCGAGCGGAAATTTGAGCAATTGCACCGTTCCGGCCATGGCGAGGCTGGCAATACTCAGATGAAGAACAAAACGAAGACTGCCCGGTGGCAGATTGGCTTTGATGTGTTGACGAAGAGTGATGCTTAGTAGGCCGGCGTTGACGAGTGCGCCGAGCGAAGCGCCGAGCGCTAGGCCAGCGACACCCAAGAATTTCATGGCAATCAGTGCGGTGGTAATACTCACTACTTCGCTTGCTAGCCCAATGAAAAATGGTGTCTTGGTGTTGCTCATGGCGTAGAAAGCGCGAGCGAGGAGCGGAATGAGTGCTTGACCAACAAGTCCGACAGCAAAAAAGGCGAGTGTGTTGGCGGTGGCGATGGTGGCTGTCCAATCAAAGGCACCGCTGCCGAGAATAAGGCGGACAATTTGAGCGCGTAACAGGAGAAGAATGATAATAATCGGAGCTATGAGAAACAAAATATAACGAGCGGTACTGACTATTTTTTCTAAAAACGCTTGGTTGTCTTTAGGGAGATTCATTTCGGACAGAAGCGGGAAAACAGCGAGAGCGAAAGGAATGGCGACTAAGCCTGTTGGAACAGCTTGGAGGTTGCTTGCGAAATTATAGACCGAAACTGACCCGATAGAGAGAAATGATGCAAAACTGGTAATAATAATATTGTTGATATGGTGAGCGGCTAAACCAAAGGTGCGAGGCAGCATTAAGGCACCGATGGTTCGCGTGGAAGTATCGGATAAATCAAAGGTGAAGCGCCAACGCCAGCCATTGGAATAGGTGCCGTAGCATTGTATCAGCAGATGAAAGAATGCTCCGAGGACAACACCCCAAGCGAGGCCAGCTGGGCCAAGGAGTGGAACAAGGGCGACAGCGCCGAGGATAATCCCAAGATTATAAAAAATGGGAGCGAGTGAGTAAATAAAAAATTGACGGAGCGACTGAAGAATCCCGCCGAGCACCATGGAAATACCGAGCAGTATCGGTGAGATAAACATGATGCGGGTGAAGAGCACTGCCAGTTCTGTGGTAGCGTTAGGAAATCCCGGGAATAATAATCCAGTTAAGTGTGGAGCAAATAGCGCTCCAAGACCGCTCACGACAGCTAGGGTGATAGCAATGATGGTGAGAATGTTGTTGGCGAGGCGCCAGGCACTTTTTCGGCTCGGGTCTTTGTCGAGAAGTTTGGTGAAGGTTGGAATAAAGCCAGCGGTGAGGGCGCCAACAATTAAAAGATTATAAATAAGGTCAGGTATTTTAAAAGACGCATAGTAGGCGTCCATCATCGGACCAGCGCCGAAGTAGTGAGCAAAGAGTCGGTCGCGAACAATACCAATAATTCGACTGCCGAGTGTAGCTAGTCCAATTATAATAGCCGCCCCCGTGACCGTCTTTGATTCATTGGTGAGCATTTTGGTAATCATGGGAGCTAGCGATCGAGTGAAGGGGAAGTAAGAAGTTTGTGAGGAATATTGACCATCAGGGCGGCGTAATCGGTGCCTGGCTTAGCTTCTTCGTCGCCTTCTACCAAAAGAAAGCCGTTAATACCATCTTCGCGACTAAACAAAAAGCGTTGTTCGGTTTTGCTTCTGACTTCGTTGGTGATGGTGTAATCTTTTTTGGTTAACTCTTTTTTGTAATAGGAATAGACAAAGGTTGGCTCAGCGTCAATATTTTTCCATTCAACGTGGATGGTGTCTGATAAATCACTCACCGGAGTTGAAATCATGCGCCATAGCCCGCGTAACGCCGACTGTTCGGTGGTGGTTGGGGTCGGAGCGTTCACGCCTTGGATGCGCAAAATAATTGGAGATAATAAAATCTTAGGAAAAAAAGCGGCAATTTCGGTGCTTCGGTATTTATATTTTCCAGGGATAAAGGTGATATTTTCAATCGCATCTTTATCATAAATAGGAATATCTTTTGGAAATATCGACGGGACACTTTTGAAAGTGCTCGGGCCGGCGCCGATAAGGAATTTAATACCACTGACAGTGGCGACGCCAAGAATAAGAATGAAAAAACAGCCGGTGACGCACCCGCGTTTGAAAGAGGATCGTGTTTTTGTTAATTCGCGAATGGGCGGCTCAACAATTTCAACCGAGTCGATAGGATTACGTGGCATAAATACGTCTGAGTAACTAACAGGTAGTTTATCAGAAAAAATCTATCTTGTGTAGGTCTTCTGTTGTGTAGTACACTAGGGAGGTTATTTTTGTACGTTTCGTATGGATATTAGGTTTCATGGTGCCGCTGGCGAGGTGACTGGTTCGTGTAGCGAAGTGACGATAGGCGCGCATCATTTGATGATTGATTGTGGAATGTTTCAGGGTACCCCAGAGCTTGAAGCCAAGAATGATTTTTTTTCGTTTGACCCGCACACGATTACGCACGTCTTGGTGACGCATGCGCACCTCGATCATGTGGGGCGATTGCCGCTTCTTGTGAAGCGAGGGTACAAAGGGTTTATTTATTCCACCCCGCCAACCCGTGATTTGGCTGAGTTGATCATGGAAGACACCTTTCAGATCATGAGCTACAATAATCGCAAGAATGGAACACCGCTCCTCTATACGTTAGAAGATATTGCTCGGGTTATGGAATTGTTCAAAGTGGGCGACTATGAACAGCCGATGACCCTCGTGCCGGGTGAGGTGACGGCGATTTTTCATGATGCTGGACATGTCTTTGGTTCGTCGTTTATTGAGATTTTGGCCGAAGGTAAGCGAGTGGTGTTTACTGGTGATGTTGGCAATATTAATGTGCCAATTCTTCGAGACACCACACCGTTGCCAGCGGGGATTGATATGCTTGTGTCGGAGTCAACCTATGGTGACAGACTGCATGAGAACGCGGCGAGTCGCGATAGGGTGGTGGAGAATATGATTGCGGAAGCGCTTCGTCCAGGTGGTGTGGTGATGATTCCGTCATTTTCGCTCGAGCGCACGCAAGAACTTATTTATGAACTAAATGATTTGGTGGATCGCCAGCATCGTTTACCTCGTATTCCTATTTTTTTAGATAGTCCACTCGCGATTGATGCGCTCAAAGTATATTTGAAGTATCCGCATTTTTATGACGCGGCGGCGGAAAAATATATTCGTAATGGTGATGACCTGTTTGCTTTTCCGGGGCTCACGATGACGTACACACGCGAAGAGTCCAAACGAATTAATCAAATGCTTGGTCCGAAAATTATTATTGCTGGCTCGGGGATGATGAACGGTGGAAGAATTTTACATCACGCGCTCAGATACTTGTCTGATGAAAAAAACACTTTGTTGCTTATCGGATACCAGTCGCACGGTACGCTCGGTCGTGCTTTGGCTGACGGTGCGAAGACGGTGGATGTGCTCGGCGAACATGTGCGAGTGAATTGTCATATTAAAATGGTTGGCTCGCTGTCAGCGCACGCTGATCAAAAAAAATTAGTCTCGTGGATTACCGACGCTGGGCCACGGCGAGTGATTCTCAATCACGGCGATGCTGCAGCTTCGCAAGCGCTTGCGCATAAACTCAGTGAACATGGTGTTGCCGCTGAGCCAGCTAAGCTTGCTGCTACATTTACAGTTTAAAATTACTTGTCCACAGCCCCGAAACATCGTTTTCGGGGCTTTTTTGTTGTTTTTTCTTGAATAACTGCGGTGAAGTGTGTTGACGGGTGTTGAATAGTGGTATAAAATGGTTGTAAGTGGTGAAAAGTGGTGAAAATGCTTGTATCACTAATTTTCTCTACGAAAGCCTATGTTTATACATAGTATAAACATACTGCGTTCGGAAATAATTAAGTGTACTTAATTATTTCACTCACTTCCGTATGTTTATCGGCGAGTATAGTCACAACCTGGACGATAAAGGACGAATGGCCATTCCGGTCAAATTTCGTCGTGATTTGTCGAAGGGTGCTGTGGTCACTCGTGGATTAGACAATTGTCTCTTTTTGTACACCAAGACGGAATGGGAGAAGCTGGCCGAGAAATTGGCTAGTCTGCCTATCAGTCAAGCTGACAGTCGAGCGTTTGCTCGTCTTATGTTAGCTGGCGCTATGGACGTTGAAGTAGACAAGCAGGGGAGAATCATCCTGCCTGAATACCTTCGTCAATTTGCACGTCTGTCAAAAGAGGTGGTTGTCGCCGGTCTATACAACCGGTTAGAGCTATGGGATAGCAAAACGTGGGCTCAGTATAAAGGACAAACGGAGGCGGCGAGCGGATCTATCGCTGAACGAATGGCCGAACTTGGCGTCTAAGCTAAGCGAACTCTTGAAGTATGCGACATGTACCTGTTCTCCTAGCCGAAGTCCTTGGATCATTACAACTCAAAACCAACGAAACAGTTATTGATTGCACGCTTGGTGATGGTGGACACAGCGAAGCGATGCTTGAAGCAACTGCCCCACAAGGTAAATTGCTCGGCATTGATGCTGATCCTGAATCACTCCTTCGTGCTAAACAACATTTGTATCGTTTTGGTGACCGAGTCGTATTTGCACGGGACAACTTTTCAACACTGCAAGCGATTGTGGCACGCGAAAAATTACCAGCACCCGACGCTATCTTGATTGACCTTGGTTGGTCAAGTCCGCAATTTGCGGAGCGGGGGAGAGGGTTTAGCTTCGACGGTGATGAGCCGCTCGATATGCGCTATAACCCTGAGCTTGGGAGTGATGACGAGCCAGTAACAGCCGCGACTATCGTCAATACCTATAGTGTGTTTGAGTTGATTCACGTATTTAAACAATATGGTGAAGAAAATTTGAGCAAAGAGATTGCTGAAGCAATCGCCGTCGCTCGTCGGTCTGGTCCGATTGAGCGCACCAAGCAATTGGTAGATATTATTTTGCAAGTGTACCGAACAAAATTAAAAAGCGATAAAGCAGTTCCTTGGATTGGTGGAATTCATCCGGCAACGAAAGTGTTTCAAGCACTTCGCATTGAAACAAATCGTGAGTTGGAAGTGGTGAAGCAAGTTTTGCCACAAGCCTTTGACCTGTTGGCCAAAGGTGGACGCCTAGCGATCATCACCTTCCATTCGCTCGAAGATAGAATCGTTAAACATTTTTACAAAACAAAAGCTTTGAAACGCGAAGCTGCTCTGGTCAATAAAAAACCAGTGATAGCTAGCGAGGCAGAGTTGGAAGCTAATCCACGTGCTCGTAGCGCTAAGCTCCGGGTGCTCATAAAAAACTAGTCTATGTCTTTGGAGGCTCGACTACGGTATCAATATAACAATCTACTTTCTTTGGCCGACGCCTTGTCGTTGCCACAGTGGATGTTTAGTTTGCCGGCGCGCTTGATAATGCTTGCGCTTATTGTCGTGTTCTCAGTTGGCTACGTCTTTCAGATCAGTGCTCTGTCTACGAGTGGCTATGTTATTCATGGTCTTGAGAAAAAAGTCGCTTTAGTTTCCTCAGAAACGCAAAAACTTTCCACTGAAGTGGCTAGCTATCAATCAATGGCTAGTATTCAGAAGCGTTTGAACGAATTATCTATGCGCTCAGCTTCTTCCATCACCTTTGTTAAGACCTCACCACGCACCTCGGTGGCAGAGCGCTAGTTGTTGATAGAAGATACGCCCGTTGGGGCGTTTTTTTATTCTCTTTTTTTGTGCTATACTATAGTCAAGCTTATGTATTGGATACTTTTTGAACGACTATTTCTCGAAGCACTACTTGATGTAGTGTATTTTCCGTTGTGGTGGTATACCCACGGCCTCGCGTATGCAGGTAAATCGTGTGTCGCTTGGCTTGGTCGCGCCAACCAGCGACTTGCTCCGGGGCTCTGGCTCAAAAATATTTTTGTACCAATGTATGGTCAAAGAGATTTCACCGGAAAAGTTATTAGCTTCGTTATTCGGTTTTTTCAAGTGATTGTTCGTTCGCTCGTTCTTGGGTTGTTTGCGATGGGGTGTATTTTTGGCGTGTCTTTCTGGGTGACGTTGCCGTTTATTGTGGTGCTCGGTCTTATTTTGCCATTTTTAGGGTGAGAAACTTATGATGTTTACTCAAGGAGAACCATTACCACTTTTGCTCTGTGAAACATGTCATGCCACTGGGGTTGTTTCGTGGCGCACCTGCCCAAATTGTCATGGTTTGAGCATAGCGTACAAGACGCGTGGAAAATTGTTTTATTGGGCCCACCCGCTCGACAGATATCATCTGGCGCTTTTTTATGCGCGCCTTCTCACCAACAAAATCCGCAAGGTAGTGGTGGGTGTTTTAGCAATGACGCTTTGGCTCTGGGCGCTTTTTGCTTTGATGATGTTTTTCAAAACCTCACCAGCGCCAATGGGTTTGACCTTTGTGCAGTGGTTTCAGTATTTGCCGGCGTATATCGTGGTGTTGTTTTGGTTGGGTGTCATGCTGTTTTCCTATTTGGTGTATCGAATTATTTCAGAAAAGCCAGCGACTCAAATGGTGGAACATTTGGGTTATGACAGTGTACCAAAAGATGTTTCGAGTGAGCGGTTGTCCGCTTGGACAGATACGACTCGTGTTCCGCTTAAAGATCGGGTGAATATCACCGAATCGTTTACGCCTGACGCGCTCAAATCTCTTGGGGTGGCCTATACCTTGGCCGATGAGCAGATGTTTAATAAAATGACGGTCTATCATATTCTGTATGCGCTTTTGACGATTCCGTCAGTGCGTATTTTGTTTATCCGCCTAGGGGTTCCAGTCAAAACTCTCCAAGATAAATTGACACCGTTTTTTGCTGAAGCTAATTCCAAGACTGGTGGTCGCGAAACTGCGCCAGTTATTTCTGATGGAGTGGCGCAGGTTATTTTCCAAGCCTATGAAGCGGGCTATCTGGCTCGTCAGGAATATGTCACGCCAGCGGAATTATTGTTTGCAGTAGTGAGCTCATCATCGTCAATTCAAGATGTGTTGTATGATTTTGCGCTGGACAAAGATAAGCTGGAAAACGGCATTGAGTGGGCTCGAATCAAAGAGCGACTCCATCGTCAGTATATGCAATTTCAAGTGTCGGCTCGTCATCGTTCTAAATATGGAATGGATCGAGCAATGACCGCTGTGGCTACGCCGTTTTTGAATCAGTTTAGTGAAGATGTTACCATGCTCGCGCAATTTGGACACACCAATGCTTGTATTGCTCGCGACGTTGAGATTCAAAATATTTTCCAAGTAGTGGAAGGTGGTCAAAATAGTGTGCTGTTGGTTGGTGATTATGGCGTCGGCAAGAAAAGTATTGTTGAAGGCATTGCTGAACTCATGGTAGAAGACAAAGTGCCAGCTCGTTTGGCTGATAAGCGTATGGTGCGCCTCAATTCATCCTCATTGTTGGCTGGTACTACGCCAGCTGGTGCTTTGGAACGTCTTGAAAATATTATGTACGAAATTGCTCGTGCTGGTAATGTTATTCTCACGATTGAAAATATTCAGGAATTAATGGGAGTGTCGGCTGGTGGCGGGCAAAGTTTGGATGTTGCTGGTACGATGGCTGATTATCTCGGCAGTGGACGATTTCTCACGATTGCGACTGCTACAACCGAAGCCTATACCAAATATATTGCTAATTCTAAATTAGCGACAGTATTTTCGCGTGTGGTGATTAAAGAAATGGAAGAGAACCAGGCAATTCAAGTGCTCGAAGCCAACGCTGGTCATTTGGAATATAAGCATGATGTTTTTTATTCGTATGATGCGTTGGCGAAATCAGCTCAGCTCGCTAAGCGATTTATTAAAGATACTATTTTGCCAGGGAGTGCGATAGAAATTATGAGCGAAGCGGGGAGTTATACTCGTTCTAAAAAAGGTAAAGATGCTTTTGTGACTGCCGAAGAAGTTGGTGCAGTGATTGCTCAAAAGACCCAGATTCCGATGACCACCGTGACAGCCGATGAATCAACCAAGCTTATGACGCTTGAAACCACGCTTCATGAACGCGTGATTGGCCAAGACGAAGCAGTGACGTTGGTGGCAAATGCCCTTCGCCGAGCTCGCGCTGAAATTCGTTCCAAGAGTCGTCCGATTTCTAACTTTTTATTCTTGGGGCCAACTGGGGTGGGCAAAACTGAGCTCGCTAAAACAATTGCCGAAGTTTATTTTGGCGGTGAAGACAGAATGGTGCGGTTTGATATGAGTGAATACCAGGATAAGGCTAGTTTGTACCGTCTCATTGGGGCGCCGGGCGAAAAGGGGACTGGTCTTTTGACGGAAGCGATTCGTCGTACACCGTTTACATTATTATTACTTGATGAAATTGAAAAAGCTGACCGAGATATTTTGAATGTTTTTCTGCAAGTCATGGACGATGGTCGTCTCACCGATTCAACTGGTCGAGTAGTTGATTTTACCAATGTTATTATTATTGCCACCTCGAACGCTGGCACGAGCTATGTCCAGGAACAAATGCGAGCCGGTCTGTCGAGTGATATAATTAAAGATCGTTTGCTTCATGGTGAGCTCAAAGACTACTTCCGTCCTGAGTTCCTCAATCGTTTTGATGGTATTGTGCTCTTTAAACCGCTTGCCAAATCGGCTATTAAACAAATTGCTTCGCTGATGCTTCGCCGAGTGGCGCGGGATTTGGAAGCCAAAGGAATTGGGCTTGAAGTTGATGATGCAGCTCTAGAATTTTTGGCGGGAGTTGGTTTTGATCCAGAATTTGGGGCTCGTCCGCTTCGCCGATCTCTGGAAGAACGAGTGGAGAACCAGTTGGCAGAATTACTACTCACTGGTAAGATTGGACGACGAGACACTGTTCATTTGGGTGCTGAAGGCGTAATGACGGTGGTGCCTCGTTAGTTATTGTATATGATTGTGTATAGTGCTGGGCTGGTTACAGTCGCTTTAGTAGCGCTTTTGTCGCTCATTGTTGCGCGCGTTGCTCGTCGTTTTCGAGTGGTTGATGTCCCAGACAACGGGCGTCATCTTCATCGTCAGCCTGTCCCGCTTCTTGGCGGGATTGCTTTGTATCTTGGTTTTTGGGCAGTGGCAGGCTTTTTTCTCTTTGTTTATCCGGTTTTAGGGTTTGATATTCTTCGTGATCGGTTGCTCGCCGCTTTTTTGGGAAGTACGCTTCTCCTGATTCTTGGTATTCTTGATGACGTTTTAAAATTGCGCCCAGTCACTCGCTTGGTTGGTACGTCCTTGGCCGTTCTTGTGACCGTGTTTGGTGGGGTGGTGCTTGATAAAGTTACTAATCCGTGGGGTGGGGTGGTGGCGCTTGATCAGCTTACGTCGCTCACTCTCTCGGTGTTATTTCCGAGCCTGCTGGCATTTGTCTGGATAATGGGGGTGATGTATACCATTAAAATTGTTGATGGCTTAGACGGTTTAGCTACGGGAATTGTTAGTATTGGTTCTTTGATTATCTTTGCGCTTTCCATGAGTACCAAGTTTTACCAGCCAAACGTTGGGCTGTTGGCTTTGATTTTTGTCGGAGCCTGCCTCGGTTTTTTGGTGCTTAATTTTTCTCCAGCCAAACTATTTTTGGGGGAGTCGGGAAGTTTGTTTCTCGGTTTTATTCTAGCTGTTTTGTCAATTATTGCAGGGAGCAAGGTGGCGACAGCTTTTTTGGTTTTGGCTGTGCCGATGCTTGATCTGGCGCGAGTGATTATTTTGCGGGTCTATCGTAAGCAGTCGGTGTTTCAGGGTGATCGCCGACATCTTCATTATGCACTTTTGGAGCTTGGTTGGAGTGAGCGTCAGGTAATTTTGGTTTTTTATACCGCTGCTACAGTGTTTGGGTTGGGGGCGCTTTTTTTGCAAAGTTTTGGTAAGCTCGTTTTGATTGCGCTCATCAGCGTCATTATGCTCGTCGTTGGTATTATTTTGTCGTTTAAACTTCGCACCCTTAAAGTATGAAACCAGTGATGTTCAAAAAATGGCATGCGGTGGTCTTGGCACTTTTGTTTGTTGGTGTGGTGGTGTCATATTTTTCTAATCGTCGTTTGGAAACGACTGTTGTTCGGATGCGTGAAAAAAACCTGACGGTGTATGTGGCGAGGACGTATAAACAGCAGTTTACCGGTTGGAGCAACCGTGATTCAATGGATCCGGTTGATGGTATGCTGTTCCCGTTTGGGCTCAAAGGCCGTCAGGCTATGGTGATGCGGGATATGCGTTTTCCAATAGATATTATCTGGCTTGATAGTGGGGTAGTGGTAGATATGGCCCCCAATGCCTCTCCGGAGCCGGGGGTGGCCGAAGCCGACCTCTTCCTCTATAGGCCGAGGGCCGAAGCTAATGCTGTACTTGAGCTTCGAGCTGGTTTGGCTAGTGAATTAGGGCTAATTATCGGGGATAGGGTAGAGATAGCCCGGTAAGACCCTTTTGGCTCTAAACAGGCTTGACAAAGGGCGTATCTTCCTTTATACTACGGGCACATTGTTATTTTTCATGTTCCCGCTGCCATCTTAATTGGACAGGCTTAGACGGGGTACATGCTATCCATTATTTATGCTCGCAGTTATTGCTACTGGCGGTAAACAATATCTTGTTACTTCCGGTCAAACTCTTAAAATCGAAAAAATCCTTGGTGAAGCTGGTGGCTCGGTGGCCTTTGATAAGGTTCTCCTCACCGCTAACGATGATGGCTCTAATGTAAAAGTTGGCGCTCCATACTTGGAAGGTGTTACTGTCAAAGCAACCCTCGTCAAGCAAGGTAAGAATCGCACTGTCCGTGTTGAAAAGTTCAAACGCAAAGTTCGTTACCACAAAGTACATGGTCAACGTCAGCGTTTCACAGAAGTGAAGATTGCCTAACTCTCAAACAAAAATCCCTCGAAAATTTCGAGGGATTTTTTTATCTCTTAACACGATATTTGAAAGCGCTCGTGAGAGTGATGTCATCGGCGTAGCGCAAGTCGCCACCAAGCGGGAGGCCGCGGGCTAGGCGGGTGACGGTGGTGTCTGGCGAAGTGGCTTTGAGCTCTTTTTCGATATAGAGCATGGTAGTTTCGCCAGCGAGGTCAGGATTGAGAGCAAGAATAACTTCTTTAGGCTTTTGTTTGGTAATTCTTTCCAAAAGTTCGGTGGTTTTGGTGCGGTTAAAACTGTCGTCGTCGCCCGGGTCTAGCGCGCCGCGTAAAATATGATAGACGCCAGCGAAACTACCGGTGCGCTCTACCACTTGGAGATCGGGTGGATCGGTGACCACGCAAATAGTTTGCTGGTCGCGTTTGGGGTTGTTGCAAATATGACAGGGGCTGGTGTCGCTAAAATTCCAGCAGACTTCACAACTTCGCACGGTCTCGGTCACTTCTTTGAGAGCGAGCATGAGCTCGGTCACTTCTTTTTTGCCCGATTTGAGAAAATGAAAAACAAACCGTTCAGCGGTGCGCTCGCCAACCGAGGGGAGGCGTTTGAGCGCCTGAATCAGTTTTTGAATAGAAGGGGAGTACATATACCCCCGTAGGGGAGAGGATTATTCTTGTCCACCGCCGAGACCAGGGAAACCGCCCATCTCCTGCATTTTACTTGCGATAATGCGTTGCATTTTTTTGAGAGCGTCGCTGTGGGCGTTCTTGATAGCGTTTTCTAGCTTTTCTTTTTTGTCTGGGGTCAGCACTTCTGGATCAATAGCCAGGCCAGTCATTTGGAGGTTGCCGTCGATTGTTAGGACGACTTTGTCGCCAAGTTCGCGGACAGTGACACTTTCGGTGCCGAGCGCTTCTTGGAGTTTTTTACCTTGATCGCGGAGATCTTTGAACTGCTTGAGTTTGGAGAACATGGACATAGTATATAATTAAAATTGTGGAATTTCGTTAGGATTGTTGGCTGGTGGTGGGCGGACAAAAGCGGATTTTGGTTTGAGCGCATTATTTTGTGGGGCGTTGTTTTGTGTTGGCGCTTGGCCTCCGCCGTTTTGGCTAAAGCTGGTTTCCAAGTTGCGATACGAGGCAAATGCTTCGTTGAAGGCCACTTTGACCATACCGGTTGGCCCGTTACGATGTTTGGCAATATGGATTTCACCAGTCCCTCGTTCGTCGGGTGGAATATCTTCCGGGCGGTAGTTGCGGTCGGCTGATTTTCGATAGATAAAGAGCACCACGTCGGCGTCCTGCTCGATAGACCCCGATTCACGCAAGTGGGCTAATTTTGGAATAGCTGGCTTGCTTTGTTCTACCACGCGAGAGAGCTGGGACAAGGCGACCACTGGAATATTGAGTTCACGAGCAATACCTTTGAGACCACGAGTGATAGCGGCAACTTCTTGCACACGGTTGTCAGAATCACCTTTACTTGACGATTCCATCAGCTGCAAGTAGTCGATAACAATGAGTCCTAAGCCGTGCTCTGCCTGGAGGCGGCGAGCTTTGGTGCGAATCTGCATGATATTTAAGTTTGGGGAATCGTCGATAAAGATTGGCGCTTCAGACAAAGTGCCGATAGCGTGGCCGATACGAGAAAAATCTTCATCTTCGGGGCGGTCGGACAATCGGCCGGTGCGCATTTTCCAGAGGTCCACATTGGCCTCGGAACAGAGCATTCTATCTACGAGCTGTTCTTTACTCATTTCAAGCGAAAACATACCGACAGCCACTTTGCGTTTGGTGGCGACGTTTCGCACAATGTCGAGCACAAACGAAGTTTTACCAACAGCTGGGCGGGCAGCGATAATCACCAAGTCGGACTTTTGTAGGCCGGCGAGGAGGTTATCAAGAGCGGTAAAACCAGTTGGCACACCACGCAATTGTCCTTTGTTTTTATGGAGTTCGTCGATGCGATCAAAAGCGTCAGCCAAAACACCGCGAATTGGGGTAAAGGTTTGTTTGAGATATACCTGCGAGACGCCGTAGAGGTGTTGTTGCGCTTGATCAAGCACTTGTTCAATGTCACCCTCTTCTTCTTGGAATGATAAGCGAGTAATTTCTTGGGAAGCTTGAAGCAGTCGTCGGCGAGTTGCTTTTTTGTGGACGATGTTTGCGTAGTGGACGACGTTTGAAGCGGTTGGCACGGCGTTGGTGAGAGTGGCGAGATAGGTGCGGCCACCGATGCGCTCGAGTAAACTTTTTTCTTCAAGACGATTACTTAGGGTCAAAAGATCGAGTGGTTCGCTTCGGCTGTAGAGCTCAACAATCGTTTCGTAGATTTTACCGTGCGATTCTTTGTAAAAATCTTCAGCTTTCACAATGTCCGCCACTTTGAGCATGGCTTCGCGGTCAATCAAAATAGAGCCGAGGAGAGACATCTCAGCTTCAAGGCTTTGCGGGGGGATTTTTTCAATACTATCCGAGGACATAGGACAAGCGCTATAAAGTAGAGTCATAGTAGCCTATGGGCCAGCTTTCGGCAAGCCGTACATGGGGAGGAATTGTGGGTAGACAGTGCACTGTTTCTTTTCGAGCCCTCCGTGGTATACTTACGGCATACCTTTTATGCTCTACCGTTTTAAAAAGTTTCACTTTTTGGCCAGTCTCGTGGCTGTTTTTGGCATTTTTGCCACCATGCCGTTTGAGGCGAGTGTCCCGAGTTTGGTAGGTATTTTGGCTTTGGTTATCTATGTTGCCGTCGTATCTCAGCCGGTCCAGTCTTTTATCGTTGTCTATTTTCATGGTAAACGGGGAATGTCGCTTTTCTTGATTAGTTCGCTTTTGGTGGTGTTTTTTGTGACTGCTTTGGCCGGAGCGCTTCTCTCGGTAGCTGTTTTGACGCCGCTCATCTGGGCTGGTGTGCTTGCTCTGGTTTCTTTGGCGTTGTTTCTTCTTGGTAGTCAGGCGCCCGAGCCAACAGCAGGGGAGACGACTCTGGCTACACTGTCTTTTGAAACACCAGTTGGGCTCGCCTCTAGTTTTGGAGTGGTAATCCTCCTCGCGCTCCTGCTCGACGCCGTTTATCTTTTTGTTATAAGTCGTACTGGCGGACATGTCACCACACCGTGGCAAACAATTGTTCCGGGCTTTTTGCCGGTCGCTGGTGGAATTATAGTTATCTTAGGTCTCCTTATCGGATCGCGTATTCGCGCGTCGGTGTTATTATTTTTCTTGGTATTATCGAGCCTAGTGCTTCATAGCTATGTGCCGGCCACGCATGAGCTTCTTTATGGCGCTGATGGCTGGCGACATATTGGATTTATTCAAAATGTTATTCAGGAAAAACCAATGGTGCAAGCGGTCTTGAACGAAACACCTCATCTTGGGTCATATCTCACTTCTGTCACCTACGGCCAGTTTTGGTCGTTATTTTCTTTAGTAAATAGAACCACCGGGATTAATCTCTTGATGTTGATGATATGGCTTGGGCCGGTGTTGGTTTCAGTATTATTGCCGTTTTTGATGTATGCTCTTGGGTCGGTGTTGGGGCTCAAGGTGCGCGGTCGTTTGGCGCTCGCTTGGCTCAGCCTTTTGCCCTATGCGCTCATGTCGGCTGGCTCGTTTAGTTTGCCAGTCAATCTCGGGCTCGTGTTTTTTATTGTATCGCTTATCCTTATACTAGAGCGTGTCCGCAGTCCTCATAAAAAACAACTTCTACTTCTTACAGCTATTGGGTTTGCTTCGATTTTTTCCTACAGCTTATTTGCGGTGCTGTATTGGTTTACCTGGTTTACCGCTGAGGCAATTCTGGCTTCGCGTCGTTCGTCTCGCTTTGTGGAGCGGGCTGTTTTGATAAAAGTAACGGTGTTGGGGGTGATTCTTTTGCCAGCAATTGAAATTATTTCTCGATATAGTCAATTTTCATCATCAATTAATTGGCTTCAGCAGATACAGCAACTTATTGGAAACTTTTCAGCGTTTTATCTAGCATCTGGCCCGCGTCCGCACGATATTGCCACGGGTAATATTTTATTTAATCAGGTGCCGAGCTATTCGTTTGTACCGACACTCCTCACCACCTGGCGTTGGTGGCTCGTCGCCTATGCCGTTGTTTTCTTTGTTGCTGTGATTTGGGGTACGGTAGTGTCATATCGCTCCAAGCGCCCAGCACATACGGTTATGGCTGTTCTTACTACTTCGTTGTTTGGTGGATACATTATTTCTCGTTATGCGTTGGTGGGAGAGCAGATTTTTACTCGTCGCTTGGACAGCTTACTCGCGCTTGTAAGCGTGGTTATGGTTCTTCTCTTGGCTCGAGCGTTTGTCTCTCGTTATGGCGCCGAGACGCCGTTTGTTCAGCGTACTCTTGTTGGCGCTGTTGTGCTGTCGTCTCTGGCTATGATTGCCTCATATACACTTGGCCCTGACACCGGCACTGTCAGTGTTGATGAATTTCGAGCGATGAAGTATGTTTCAAATACACTCACGGCCAAGCCATGTGTGGTGGCCGGCACCTATCCGCTCCTAGCTCTCGAAGCTGTCACTGGCCGAGCGGTGATTGGTGGCGGGTTTCCGGTAAATCAGTACTTTGCTCAACCAGTTCTTGAAGAGGTCTACACATCTCTCACCGCGCTCCCGACCAAAGAAGCTTGGGACAAAGCTTTGTCGGCCACGGGGGCTGATCAGTGTTTTTTGGTAGTACCAAGCTCGCTCAGTGTGGGGGTAGGGACGCTCACCCAAGTGCTTGATACAATTAGTATCTGGCGGTATACTAAGTAACTAACTCTTGTTTTTTAAATGTATGGACTGTTTGTTTTGTAAGATTGTCTCTGGCGCGATTCCTCATTTGGCGGTCTACGAAGATTCGGCGGTGATTGCTTTTTTGGATATTCATCCCTGTACCAAAGGTCACACGGTGGTGATTCCTAAACAGCATTTTGCTACGCTTGAAGAAATGGATGAAGCGAGTTATTTGGCGGTGATGCGCGGAGTGAAGTCGGCAGCTGAAAAAATTAACAAAGTGCTCGCGCCGGAAGCGATGAATATTGGTCTCAATAATGGCCCAGCTGCGGGACAGGCGGTGCCGCATACCCATTGGCACATTTTACCTCGCTTTGAGGGCGATGGGGGAGGTTCAATGCATTCTATCATCCGCTCCAAAGACACTGGTGATGTTAAAGAGGTGGCTCGTTTGTTTGTTTAATGTATGTCTCATTATCTGAAACGGTTGTCTACGGAAAGTATTCATACCAACCCTTGGTGGGAGTATAAAAAAGATGTCTTTGAACGCCCTGACGGCACCACTGGAGAATATTTTTACGGTGAAAATCCTGGTTCTGGGGCGGCGTTTATTATTCCCGTTTTACCAAACGGCAACATTCTCTTAGTTCGCCAATTTCGCTATTTACGCGATCGTTTTAGTATCAGCTTTCCGGGTGGCGGCATTGACGCGAACGAATCGCCGAGCGAAGCGGCCAAGCGTGAGCTCCTCGAAGAAACTGGCTATCAGGTGGGGGAGCTTATCAAGCTCGGTGAATTTGAAGGGTGTATGGGGCTCGTGAAAGATATGTGCCATGTGTTTTTATCAACTGATTTGGAACATGTTGCCGAACCGAAGATTACCGAGAATGAAGAAATTGAAATTATTGAGCGTCGTCCTGATGAATTTGATGATATGGTTAAACGTGGTGAAATTTGGGATGGTCAGGCGTTGGCTGGTTGGCTTTTTGCTCGCGAGCGATTGATAAAACAAAAATAACTATGCGTCAACGAACAAAAACATTACTAACGTCGTTGGCATTTGTGGTGTTAGCGCTTATCCTTGATCAGTTGGGAGTGGAAATGCCTTCTAGTGAATCAGTTACCCCGAACACTGTTATTACTACCACCGTACAAGGTGCCAAAATTTCCACTTCGTCCACGCTCGTGTCCAAAGTTATTGATGGCGATACTATTGAGCTTGCGACGGGTGAAAAAGTTCGTTATATTGGTGTAGATACACCAGAGACTAAACATCCGACCAAAGGGGTGGAATGTTTTGGAGCTGAGGCGAGCGCCTATAATAAACAGCTCGTGCTTGGCAAAATGGTGCGCCTAGTAAAAGATGTTTCCGAGACCGACAGGTACGGCCGGCTGCTCCGCTATGTGTATCTTGAAGACGGCACTTTTGTAAATTTGAAATTGGTGAGCGAAGGGTATGCGAACCCAGCTACCTTTCCGCCTGATGTAGCCTATCGCGAAGTTTTTGCCGAAGCTGCCAAAACAGCACGTAGTCAACAGCTCGGGTTGTATAAAGCTTGCCAAACTAATTAAGGAGTATATATATGATACGTTTACTCATCATTTTAGCTCTCACTGGCGTGGTGGTGTGGTTGGTTCTGTCGGCGCTCTTTGCTCCGCCGAGATCTACTGTCACTGTTAAACCGCCAACTTTGGAAGAATTAACCTTTGCTAACCAACCAGCAGCCGCCACATCGGCTCCAGAAACTACTAAACAAGAAACTATGCCAACCACACCAAGTCAGCCTGTAATGCAGATTGATACCGCCAAACAGTATTTTGCTGTTTTAAAAACAACTAAGGGGGATATTACTATTGAGCTTAATGCTAAAGGGACACCAATTACCGTCAACAACTTTGTGTCGCTCGCTCAAGCAGATTTTTATGACAAAACTATTTTTCATCGGGTGATGAAAGGTTTTATGATTCAAGGTGGCGACCCAATGGGCACCGGTCGTGGCGGCCCAGGCTATCGTTTTGACGACGAACCATTTACTGGCGAATACACTCGAGGCACCGTTGCGATGGCAAACGCTGGTCCAAACACCAACGGCAGTCAATTTTTCATCATGCATGCCGATGTCCCGCTCGAAAAGAATTATGTTATCTTTGGCCGAGTCGTTAGTGGTCTTGATGTTGTTGATGCGATTGCTTCAGCTCCGGTGACTTTTGCTAATGGCGAAAAGTCTAGTCCGGTTGAACCAGTGGTAGTGAGCGAAGTTTCGATTGAAACAAAATAGCTTCTTCTCGCGAGAGGGGAATAATGGTATACTAATCGGACAACTATGAGCGATCTTCATTCCGACCAGCAACCTATAGCCGAACAACCAGCCATCGTGAGCAATCCCGACATTAATTTTTTTGCCGCCACAAATTATCGGGCGCAAAAGCGTAAATTCGGGATTAAGATTGATGACCGTCGCCGTCACATGTACGTGGTCGGTAAAACTGGTATGGGTAAGACCACGCTTCTTGAAAACATGGTTTTGAACGACATCTACGCCGGTCATGGTGTCGGCTTGGTTGATCCGCACGGTGATTTTGCTGAAAAGATTATTAATTTTGTTCCACCAAACCGTATCAACGATGTGGTGTATTTCAATCCAGCGGATATCAACTTTCCGATTGGGTTTAATATTCTAGAGACCGTCAATCCAGAGCATCGTCATTTGGTCGCTTCCGGCCTCATGGGTGTGTTCAAAAAGATTTGGCCAGATGTCTGGAGTGCTCGTATGGAGTACATTCTCAACAACACTATTTTGGCGCTGTTGGATTATCCGGGCACAACTTTGCTTGGTATCAACCGTTTGCTTGCCGAAGAAGACTATCGCGACAAAGTGGTCAAAGCGCTCAAAGATCCGGTGGTCAAAGCTTTCTGGCAAACTGAATTTGCTGGTTATAGTGAAAAGTTCCGCACTGAAGCGGTCGCGCCTATTCAAAACAAGATCGGTCAGTTTTTGTCGGCTTCAGTTATTCGTAACATTGTAGCGCAGGTGAAATCACGAATTAATATTCGTGAGATTATGGATGAGAAAAAGATTTTTATCATGAACCTGTCCAAGGGTCGTATTGGTGAAGATAATTCCCGTTTGCTCGGTGGTATGCTTATCACCAAACTGCAGCTAGCGGCGATGGAGCGCGTAGATTTGCCCGAAGCCAAGCGCAATGACTTTTTCTTGTATGTTGACGAGTTTCAGAACTTTGCTACTGAAAGTTTTGCAAATATTTTGTCAGAAGCTCGTAAATACCGCTTAGACCTCATCATGGCGCACCAATATATGGAGCAGTTGGATGAAAAGGTGTTGGCGGCGGTTATCGGCAATGTGGGTACCATGGTTACTTTCCGAGTTGGTTCCAGTGACGCCGAGATTTTGGCTAAAGAATTTATCCCTACTTTTGTAGAAGAAGATTTAGTTAATTTGCCAAAGTATCAAGTCTATCTGAAGCTCATGATTGACGGTGTGGCGTCTCGACCATTTAGTGCTGAAACGCTTGGAGCAATTGGTTTCCCGACTAATAGCTCAGAAAAAGTTGTCAGAGTGTCGCGCGAACGTTATGCAACTGCTCGAGAAAAAATTGAAGACAAAATCATGCGTTGGAGCGGGCTTGTTCCGGGTATGACCGACGAAGATGATGAAAACGGCGATGGTGTGCCTGTTGTTCCGGCTCCAGAAAAGCCAAAAACACCGCCAGCACCGTCACCAGTCGTTAATTTGCGTTCTACAACCTTTGCAAAACCTCCAAAACCAGCAGCAGCTTCGCCGGTCAAACCAGCTGGTAACCAGCCGCCTCGTCAGGGAGGTGGCCAAAAACCTGGTGCCAACCGTCCGCCAGATCGCCGTAACTCTCAGCCTAAAAAGCCGATGACACCGCCTGAAGGCACCCCAGAAAAGGTTCTTCTGGTAGACACCGCTCAAAAGGGGATATCTCTTAGTCAAGCGATGCCTGTGGTGGAAAAAGCTCCTCCAGCCCCTGTTTTGGCGCCAGCTCCAGCTCCTGAAAACCCAGAAAACACTGCTCCAAAGCCACTTTCTCCAGGTCAGGTCACAACGATTGATGACCTGCGGGTAGACTAATATAGTCTGGTTAAGGTGGGAGGCTTGACAGAAATGATTTTTTCTGCTATACTGATGTCGTAACAATTGGGTAACCTCTTACAGGTCGCAAGGCTTGTAACTAAGGCTACAAAAAGCCGAAAAGCGCTGTGTAACGCAGTGCCTGTTCCCAAGAAAAAGTCGATTTATAAACTCTCAAACAACATTTTGGGAACAACAAAATGTACAACTATTATGGCTTTTGGATCTTCTGGTCCTCGTCAAATGTTTGACGTTGATCTCACTTGCAGTAAATGCGGTGCTCACGTTTCTCAGTTGCCGTTCCAACCATCCGGTGATCGCCCAGTATACTGTTCCGATTGTAACCGTGCTTTCCGCCAAACTCGTGGCGGTAGTGCAATGGGTGCAGGCGGTGCTCGCAGTATGGCTCCTCGTCAAATGTTCTCAGTGAACATGACATGTGCTGGCTGTGGTGCTCAAATCTCTCAGTTGCCGTTTGAACCGAAAGGTGACAAACCGGTATATTGCCGAGACTGTATGAAGGCTCGCCGCGGTTAATCCCACGACACTTCAAAAATCCTTCCCGTAACTGGGGAGGATTTTTTTATTCCTAGACCTTGAAATCCCCCCGGTTCTTCGCTATACTAGGCACATATGTTTACTACTCGTGAAAAACAACTCCTGGCGCATGCTACCCGTCGGGTCAAGGCGCTCTTCAAAGAACGCCCGTATCCAGCGCATAATTTTGACCATGCCGACCGTGTTCGTAAGTGGGCGATGTTAATTGCTAAGGCTGAAAAAGCCAATGTCTTTTTATCGTCTTTTATTGCGGTTATCCATGACATCGGTCGAGCGTTTGAAGCTGATCATCCAGGGGTGCGTCACCATGAATTATCGTACCAGGTGTTTCGGATTTGGCTGGCCGACGATGCAGGATTCGCTGATCTTATGCCCGAAGAGCGTCGGATTATTTTGTACAGTATCCGCTATCATTGGAACAACGCCGCTGACAAATATTTTGAAGCGATTATTTTGCGTGATGCCGACAAGCTCGATTTATTCGGGGCTGTCGGTCTCAAGCGTCATTTGGAATCGGCGCCACACGACGAAGAGCGTCTGATGCATTTGATTCGGCTGGTCTACGACTCCCATTATTGGATTATGACCAAGACGGCTAAAAAAATTCTCAAGAAAAACACGGCGATGATGGGTGTTATCAATCGCTTTTATCTCAAAAAATTACAGTCGAAGATTCTACCGATTGAACTGTAATATGGCTTCGCGTAAACCAAAAATTTTGATGACAATGAGTGGTGGGGTCGATTCGTCGGTCGCCGCCGCTCTTTTGGTACGTTCCGGAAAATACGAAGTAGTGGGGGCGTACATGCTCAATTATGACAACAACCAAAAGGGGAACGAGAGTTGTTGGTTGCCGGACTATCGCGATGCTTTGCGTGTTGCGGCCGAGCTCGGCATTCCGCTCATGAAGCTTGACTTCATGAAAGAATATAAAGAGACCGTGCTTGACTACATGTTTCAGGAATACGAAGCGGGGCGCACGCCAAATCCAGATGTGCTTTGTAATAAATTTGTGAAGTTTGGTTC